>CAJAQO010000054.1 GCA_903944085.1 uncultured Verrucomicrobia subdivision 3 bacterium | reverse complement strand
GGTTTTCGCCGCTTTGTCCTATGCCTCGGTTTCAAAGCGGAGGTGGTGAAGGACTACTTCAGCAATTTTCATCTGCACAACGCCGACTGCACCATCAAGCTCAAGACCAACGAGGTGACCGTCCACGAACATCGGCACGAGCTGGATTGGGAAGTCACGCTGGCTTACACCGGCGAGAAAAACATGACCGGGAGCCGCGTCGCGCAGGCTGCGCGCAAATATCTCGGCCCGGCCAACCATTTTGCCGTGACTTACGGCGACGGCTTGACCGACGCCAATCTCGCGGAGGAATTACACCATCATCTTGCCGGCAATAAACTGGGCACCGTGCTGGGCGTCAATCCGCCGTCGCGCTTTGGCGAAATCAAGGTGGACGGCAACCGCGTCGTTGAATTTGCGGAGAAGCCCGACCTCGAAGGCCACTGGATCAACGGCGGCTTCTTTTTCTTCCAGCGCGATTTTCTGCAGCGCTTGTCCGAGGACGAAAGCTGCGTGCTGGAGCGCGAGCCGCTGGTGAAGCTCGCGCGCGACGGCCAGTTGAACATCCACAAGCACCAGGGTTTTTGGGGCTGCATGGACACGCAGCGCGACCGCGATTATCTCACGCAACTCGTCGAGTCGGGCAATCCGCCGTGGCTGAAATGACATGAACTACGACGTTACGGTTGTGGGCGGCGGCATTGTTGGCCTCGCCACCGCGCACCGGCTGCTGGCAGCGCAGCCGCAATTAAAAATCCTGCTGTTGGAGAAAGAAGCCAAACTCGCCGCGCACCAGACGGGCAACAACAGCGGCGTGTTGCATTCCGGCCTTTATTACCAGCCCGGCTCGGAAAAGGCGAAATGCGCCGTGCAGGGTTTGCAGCAAATGCTCGCCTTTTGCCGCGCGCACGGCATCGCCCACGAGCAATGCGGGAAAATTGTCGTGGCCACCGAGGCCGCCGAGCTGCCGCGGCTGGAAAATTTGTGGGAACGCGGCCAGGCCAACGGACTGCAAGGTTTGCGCAAACTGACGCCGGCGCAGATCAAGGAAATCGAGCCGCACGCGGCGGGCCTCGCGGCGATTCATGTGCCGCAGGAAGGCATCGTGGATTATCCGGCAGTCTGCGAAAAACTCGGTGAACTCATCCGCCAGGCCGGCGGCGAAATCAAACTCAACACCCGCGTTGAAAAAATGCATCCCGCTGCCGGCGGCTGGACGGTTGAAACCTCCGCCGGAGATTTCCCGACGAAATTTGTGGTCACCTGCGGCGGGCTGCACGCCGACCGGCTGGTGCGCGCGGCGGGACAAACGCCGCTGGCGAAAATCGTCCCGTTTCGCGGCGAGTATTTTCAAATCAAAAAAGAGCGGCGGCAGTTGGTCCGGCATTTGATTTATCCGGTGCCCGATCCGAAATTTCCGTTTCTCGGCGTGCATTTCACACGGCTGGTCCACGGCGGCATCGAGGCCGGGCCGAACGCCGTGCTGGCGTTCGCGCGCGAAGGCTACCAGTGGACGGATGTCAATTTGCGCGATTTAGCGGAATCGCTTTTTTATCCCGGGCTGTGGAAATTTCTCGTCAAATATCCGAGCATGTGCGGCTACGAAATCCGCCGCTCGCTTTCCAAGGCGGAGTTCACGCGTTCGCTGCAAAAGCTCGTGCCGGAAATTCGCGCGGAAGATTTGGAAACCGGCGGCGCCGGGGTCCGCGCCCAGGCGATGCTGCCGGCGGGGCGGCTGATCGAGGATTTTCATTTTGAGGAGGCGCGCGGCGCGCTGCACGTCATCAACGCGCCGTCGCCGGCCGCCACGGCAGCGCTCGCCATCGGCGCAAAAATCTCCGAAATAGTTTTGACCCGATTGGAACTGTCCGGCGAGAATGGCTCCATGAAATTTTCGTTGTCTCCCGCGCGACCGCAGCCGCCCGCGCGAGGTCAAATTTCTGAAGCTCCACGGATTGCCCGCCGTCGCTTGTGCCTGCGTCCCAAAAGCCAATTTCAAAACCAAATAATTGACCAATGTTTCTAGGGTTTTACCAAGATAAGCGCGTCCTCGTCACCGGCTACACCGGCTTCAAAGGCGGCTGGGTTTCGCTCTGGCTAAAAAGTCTTGGCGCGCAGGTTCACGGCATCAGTCTGCCGCCGCCCACGAATCCGAGTCTTCACGAAGTGGTCAAAACGCACGCGTTCGCCAGCGAAACGGAATGCGATGTTCGCGACCTTGAGTCGCTGGCGACCGCCGTGAAAAAAATCCAGCCGGAATTTATTTTTCACATGGCGGCGCAACCGATTGTCCGGCGCAGCTACACCGAGCCGCTGGAGACATTCAATGTCAACGCCGTCGGCACGGCCAATCTGCTCGAAAGCGTCCGGCGCGCGGAACTGCCTTGCCCGGTCATAGTGATTACCAGCGACAAGTGTTATGAGAATCGCGAGCAGGATTACGCTTACACCGAAACCGATCCGCTCGGCGGCCACGATGTTTATTCCATGAGCAAGGCGGCGGCTGAACTCGTCGCGCAATCGTGGAACAAAGCTTTTTTCATTCCGAATCCGAAGCTTGGCCCGGTGGTGACCGTCCGCGCTGGCAATGTCATCGGCGGCGGCGATTACGCGCAGGATCGCATCGTGCCCGACTGCATCCGCGCGCTCTGCGAAAAACAGCCGATTTTGGTTCGCAATCCGGCCGCAGTGCGTCCCTGGCAGCATGTGCTTGAATGTCTGAGCGGTTATCTCTGGCTGGGAGCGCGGCTCGCGCGCGAAGGCAAGAATTCGCCGGTGGCGAGCGCCTTTAATTTCGGTCCTGATGCCGCCGCCCAACAGCCGGTTCAAAAGCTCGTCGAAGCGGTTCTTCGCGACTGGCCGGGCGAGTGGCAAGACGTCTCCGATCCGCGCCATCCGCACGAAGCGAAGCTGCTGACCTTGTCCATCAACAAAGCCGCCGCGGTGCTCGATTGGCATCCGGTTTGGAATTTTTCTGAAGCGGTGTCGCACACCGTCAACTGGTATCGCGCCCGGCACGATTTTAAAAATACCGACATGCTTCAGTTCAGCCAGTCGCAAATTGAAAATTACGTTGATGCCGCGCGGCAAAAAAAAATAGCCTGGACCCAATAGCATGAATTTTCCATTCCAATGCCGTTCCTGCGGTGGCACGCACGGCGCGCTCGTTCTCGACCTCGGCCTCCAGCCGCTCGCCAACAATCTGCTGCGCGCGGAAGACCTGGCGAAACCCGAACCTAAATTCCCGCTGCGCGTGGCTGTCTGCCAGTCGTGCTGGCTGCTGCAAATTCTGGAACTGGTGCCGCCGGTGCAGCTTTTCTCCGAGTATCTTTATTTTTCGTCGTTCTCGGACGCGCTGCTGCGCCACGCCCGCGCGGCGGTGGAAAAACACATTGCCGAATGTGGCTTGAACTCGCAGAGCCATGTCGTCGAAATCGCCAGCAACGATGGCTATCTGCTGCAAAATTTCGTGGTGGCAAAAATCCCGTGCCTCGGCATCGAGCCGGCGGCGAACATCGCCAAAGTCGCCCGCGAAAAAGGCATCGAGACGCGCGTGGAATTTTTCGGCCAGTCGCTCGCGCAAAAACTGGCCGCTGAAAAAAAGCCGGCAGATTTGATCTTGGGCAACAATGTTTTTGCGCACGCGCCGGACACGAATGATTTTGTGGCC
>CAJAQO010000053.1 GCA_903944085.1 uncultured Verrucomicrobia subdivision 3 bacterium | reverse complement strand
GGATTATTGCTCATCACGCGTTGATAGAGCGCGGTGCCGTAGAGGTAATGGTTGGTGATGCTGTGCCTGCCGTCCGCCATATGCGTCGGTTCCGTGCTGTAATTTTGCAGGACCACATAATCCCATGGCCGCTCATTGATCGCTGACAGCGTGGCGGGATGCGAATTGTGATAACGAAAATCCTGGCCACCGGTCGTGATCATTTTGGTTTCGGGTTTGGGGAGGCCGCCAGCCTGTGCCAGCAACGAAAAGAGCGCGGGCACACCACCGAGTTTCATGGTTTTGTTGGTGGCATCTGATCCGCCATAGGTAAAGCTGTTACCGATAAAAAGAATCTTCGGCTGGGCGAAAACCGCCGTCGGCAAACAAATCGCCACCATCGCCAGCAGCATCAGGGTTTTCCGCCAGCCGTTGGTGATCGAATTGAATTTACAAATTGATCGGCCTGGTTTTCCGTCGGTTAAATTTTTGTCGAAGCCATTCATCGTGCTAAAGTTTCGAAATGTATTTTTCGGCGTGTCTGTGATGGCAGACATTGTCGGGCGCGCTATTTGAAAGTCAATCTTGGTTCGACCAGCCTTTGACGGAGGTAACAGGAATGAAACGTTTGGAGAATCCCATTTACCAAACCACGTCAGTTTGCGGCATTGGAACCGTCGCCCAATACGATGTCAATGGTGTGCGCACCGGTCAAATCCGCCGGCACAAAAGGCTTGGCTTGCACAACCTGATCCAATTTGAAGGAACTGATGTGATTGCCATTTCCCGACAGGTTGAGATTCAGAACCCCGTTCCGGTATTTCACGCCCGTGAGGGACACCGGACCTTTGAACAACCCATTCGTGGTGTCGTAATGTTC
Source organism: uncultured Verrucomicrobia subdivision 3 bacterium (assembly GCA_903944085.1). Classification (GTDB taxonomy): domain Bacteria; phylum Verrucomicrobiota; class Verrucomicrobiia; order Limisphaerales; family UBA11358; genus UBA11358. The sequence goes on along the minus strand of CAJAQO010000053.1, from coordinate 6,663 downwards.
ATTCCGCATTTTGTTCAAGGTGTCCACCACCGTATAAGCATGGCCAGAAAATTAGTGTCGCCGGTGACTTGAACATGGTTCCACGCCGCCGGAATCCAGATGACCATGTCCTACCATTGCCGGTAGCCCTGGTCAATGATCTGACCATACTTCGGATCGCTTTTGATGAGGTGATCCAAGGTGTTTTTGGCCGTGACCGGATCCAGCAAACTGCCGGCATTCGAGGGATTGAGCGAACCGTCCCGCGTCCAGGAATCATTGTAATCGCCGCCGGCCCGGAAATAGACGGGATTGCCGACGGTATTGATCACCGTCAAGTTGGTGATGGAATCGTTGTAAGCGGCACCAAACGTCTGCTGGCTTTGCGGGAAAACAAAATGAATTGCCGGGGCGGTTGCAGCCGAGGCAATGGCAGCATTGAAAATCAGCAGTAACGCCAGTTTGAGCATATTTTTCTTTCGCAAAGTAATCACCATCAGTTCATTTATTTCGTCAAACATAATCTGCCTGATTTGCGCCGGCATTCAGCACAGCAGCATAAGGTAGATGACGCCGGTTGACATCAAAAAGCAAAAAAATGGCCGCCACTTCGCTCTTCGCTGATTGGCGGTCGTTACTGTCCTTCGATTCGGTAGAAGGTGGCACCGTTGGTCGGCAACACCATGAGAGTATTGGCATTGATGGCCGCGCCCACGTTTTGCCAGACCGGACTGACCAGATTCGTCGCCATTTGCACTTGATACGGCCCAATTCCTCCAGCCCAGTTTAGTTGCAGATTGTTCCCCTGCATCACCACGCTCGTCAAAATCGCCGGCGCAGCCGTTACCGTGAGATTCATGTTCGCATTGTTGGACAAGCCAATGGCGTCAGTCGCGCTCAAGACGAAGCTGTTGACTCCAACGTTGCCGGAAAGGGGCGTCCCGGTCACGTTGCCATTGCCCGCAACGTTCAACCACGCCGGGCCACTGACCTTGCCGAAGGTGATCGGGGCACCGTATGGATCGCTGGCGTTCGTCGCCACGCCGACGGCGTAAAGTTGACCTGCAACCACTCCCGGCAAAGTGAATGGATTTGCCAAAAATAGCGGCGGCTGATTTATCGCCGACGAGTAAAGCGTTTGCAATGCGTTGCTCGAAACGGCGTAGTTGAACACAGCCACATCCGCAAGGCTGCCCAGAAAATTTTTATTTGGGTAGGCGCTGTCGTTGCCGATCTGGCTGGTGCCGGCGAAGGTCATGTTATTGTGGGCATGAACAAACGTGCCTTGCTGCACGCCATTGGAACTCCAGCAACAAACCGTGGCATTGGTCGCGGTGACGGTCAAAGCCACCAGCGACCATTGGTTCAGCGGCGGAACCACGCCCGAACCTGACCAACCCCACGTCGCCGAATCGTCATTGTTCCAGATGTAACCTAGCGGATAAGCGCCATTGACCAGCGTGCCATAATAGCAAAAACCTGCCACTGTGCCGCCGGTGCGGTTGACCAAGATTGCGCTGCTGCTTTCGGCGCCGGTGGGATAAATCCAGGCGATGATGGTCGCGTTGGTGTTGCTTAAATTCAAGGCGGGCACACTCACGCCCGAGTTGGCCGTGCGAATGGTTTGTAACGACATGTTGGTGGGTGAAAAAGCCGGGTAAGCCGGTGGCCGCGGGCCGACGATGTTAGACCACCCGTTCTTCGCCAGGTTTCCATAAGTGCCATTGTAGCCACCGACATAGTCATAGGCAGTCAGGTTTCCAGAGGTTGGATTGCCGGTTTCATTCAACTGCCATAAGGACACTGGTTGTATCGCAAGCAACGCAGCCGCATAAGAATTGGTCGGCGGTAATGGCACGGGCGTGGCCGAAACCTCTACCGACTGGCTCATCAACCCGTAGGCGCTTTGGGGCGTGACCACATAATAATAAGTCACACCGCCCGTCACGGTGGAGTCGGAGTATGCCTGATTAGTGGTTGACCCGATGACCGTTTCCAAGCCGGTGCTGGTGGCCCGCGCCACTACATAATTGGTTGCGCCGTATATCGCCGACCAAGTCAGATTATTGCGGCCATAACCGCCTTGCGCGTGCACTCCGACCAGATCAGGGGTTTTGGCCACAGAGTATAATGTTTGAAGTTGTCCCGCTGAAAGCGCGTTGGTGAAGATGGCTACATGCGCCAGATTGCCGAAAAACAGCCGTCCCGTGCCATAGTCTGGCGCGCCCGCCAGCCACAAGTCATTGTTGTTTCCTGCCGGCGTTGTAACGGTGTTATTGGCCACCAATACTCCATCTACATAAAGCGAGCCATTGTTATTGGCACCGGAATTTCCATTGTAGGCATACGCGACCAAATGCCAGCCGCTGGCAACAATCGGATTGACACTCGAGACATTGGCGGCCCCTTCACTGCCAGTCAGGTTACCCGAGTTGTTGACCGTCATCCGCCAGGAACTATCCCCGCGCCCTAGCAGGCAGAAAATACTTTCGGGTTTGGTTGCATAATTTCCGGGTGTGACGGAAAGATCCACCCAGGCAAGCATGGTGATGGCTTGCGTGAAGTTCAGTAACTGAGGGACATCCACATAACCCGAAATCCCGTCAAAGATCGGTGAGTAACTGGGAGTGCTGAACGCTGCATCGGGTATGGCGCCGGATTGAAAAGATATTCCCGGCTGGCCCAAAGCAACATTACCAATGTAGGTTCCATTATGTCCGCCCGCCAGGTCAAACGCCACGGTCCCATTGGTCTCGTTCAACGGCCAATAAGCAACCGGATGATTGGTCATAATGAAAGCTTCATAGGAACCGCCGGGCGGCGAGACCGGCGTGCCAAATACTTCGCCCGATTCACCGCTCTGTCCGGTCGCATTTTGTGCGCGCACGACGTAGTAATATTTCGTTCCATTAGTCAACCCGGCGTCCCCGTAGTTGGCGGACGTCGTCGTGGCAAGGTCGGTTTCCGCGCCGCTGGTGGTGGAGCGCGATACAACATAACTGGTCGCATTCGCCGCCGGTGACCAGCTTAAGTTGACTGTCCCGTAACCGCCATACGCCTGCAAACCGGTTGGAGTAGTCGGCGGAAGAGAATTAAGGCTGACATTGTCAATCAATGACGTGTTCAAAACCGCATTGTTGTGCGAGCAGACCGCCAGACCGACATAGCCGCCGGTGCCCATGCCCTGATTTGTAATGGTGCCGAACGGGATCCAATCACTGCCATCCGGCGACCAATAGGCCGTGAACACATTGCTGACTTGCGTCAGCCGCACCCAGTTGGGTGCCGTCTGTCCGGCCACATTCAGGGAATAAGTCGCGCCTCCGGCGTTGGTGCGCCAAAGCATTTCAATGCCGGAAGTGGGCGTCACATCCACCGTCACATGGGGCGAATTGGCCGCAAGGGATGCGCGCATCATCACCGCCGCTTTGGCGTAACCAGAAGTATTGGGCACGCTCACCACCCGGGCGCGGATGTCGCAATTGGTGCTGGCCGGCAAATTGGTATAAACAAATTGAAAAGCGTCCGCGCCATTCCAGATGTCACTGCCCGAGCCGGAAATAGTAAATTGTCCGCTGCAATAGCTGGCGCTGCCAGCCACGCCCACCGCGCCGACATCCGCGTTTTGCCAGGGCGCAGGCAAAGCTCCACCGGGCAACGCTGCGGCGACCGCCGCTGATTGAAAACCTTCCACGCCGGTATTCGTCACCGTGACCGCGTAGTAATAATTTTGACATGAAGAAACCATTGCATCGGTATAGGTGTTCATTGTCAGTGCAGGAGCAATGATCGTGAACGGGCCGAAGGCGGAAGTGGCGCGATATAAATTATAGTTTGTCGCCCCGGTCACAAGGTTCCAATTCAAGACAATCTGGCCGTTGTTGGCCGCCGCCGTCAGATTAGTCACATAGAGGCTGGCAATCGGCGACATCTGGGTCATGGCCTGCACTACCACTGAACTTTCAGCTTCCATGCCGGCCACATCGTTGGTCGTGGTGGGTGCCAAAAAGTTATTCCAAGTGATGTTGTAGTCAACGCGCCGGTTGTTCCAAGCCGCCTGGCAATTGTTCTCCAGCCATTGATAATAGGTCGGCCACAAATTATTTTGGCGCGCAAAGGCGCTTAATCCGCGATAAAATTGTTCGCCGCCGAAACTGCCGTTCGCCACGTAGTCCACCGTCATGATCGCGTGGTTGGCAATCACATGATTGGCGACCAGCACGGCATCGTTGTAATAACCGACTTTTCCCGTCAGCCGGTAAAGCGTGCTGGCGGCTTGTTCAAGCAGTCCGCTATTGTAGACATTGTCCGACTGGCTAAGTCCCCTATTGGCGACATCTTCATAAACCGCGCCCGTCATAGGGTTGAAACAATTGCAACGCGCCCAGGCATAAATCTGCTGGGCTTTAGTCAAGTAATATTGATTGCCCGTGGCCTGATAAATCATGCAGGCGGCAATGGCCATCGTCCAGTTGCTCAGGCCACCCTTGCCGCCACCGGGGACAACACCCATATTTTCCCAGATCCCGCCGTCAAAACTATTATCCCAGCCCCGGTTGTAGGTCATGTTCCAATTGTTGGTGGCGACACTTATAAAACTGGGGTTGTTCGTGACCAAATAGCCATTCACACAAGCGATCACCGACCAGGCAATATCATCATCCCAAGTATCCCACGACCAGAGCGTGCCGTTGTTGCTGATGAAATGGGTGACAACGGAGTTTACAAATGCCTTGCGGTTCGACCCGTGATTTTTATTGTAGGCATCTTCCGCCCCCCAAATCATATATGCCTCCCCCCAAAGATAAGCCTCGCTGCGGTTGGTCAGGGTATTCACAAAATAAGAGCCGCCGGTGGAGTTGGAGTTCACCACATAAGCCGCGATCCAGCCGCTATAAACGGTGTCGGCATTGGTATAATTTTGAGCGGAGGCATGGTTGGCCGGAAGCAAAGCAGCGGCCAGACCGAAGACTCCAAATATCAAGCCGCGAAAAGATTTTGCGAACATAAAACTTATTTCATCCATAAAACCACCAAATCAATAAACTCATTTTGCCGACGGTATGCCGATTCATTTGGAAATCCACCCCGCTCAATCAATATCCATGCCCTTCTGGGACGGTGTTGAAATCAGAAAATAATATCTGACAATTGCAGCACCGCTGCCAATAGCCTAGACGTAGCCACCGCCGACTTGCGGCGCGAACCGCTGAACTGCCGGCGCCAACGGCGGTTGACTCCGGCGACTTAGGCATCACGTCGTGAATCATTTCAACTTCAATTCAGTAACATAATCCAATGGAACTACCTGTCTGCTGCCGTCTGCGAGATAAACGATAATCAGTCTGTCATAAACATCAACTCGCGAACCCAGTGGGATGGGCGATCCTGAATTCGAGGCCGCAGAAATGGGACTCTTCCAAATCATTCCAAAAACAGCAGTCCCAGAAGCCAATGGCTTGGATGAATCTGAACATCCGACCCATAAAAGTGATGAGGCAAAAGCCAAAATATAAAACGTGCATTTCATAAGTGTGTAGTGATGCCTAAAGTAGCCACCGCTGACTCGCGGCGTGAACCACGACAGCGTAACAGACCGCGCCAACGGTGGTTCGCGACTTGTTATACCTCGGCTGACTCATTGAAATCGTATAGAATCAAATTGGAACTTCCGGGTGTCCTTGCCGAATCCAGCCTCGATGGTTAAGCTCAATGGCTGATTACAGGAAACGGCTCCGAATGAAACCGTCTGCATGATAACGGCTCGCTTCGGGTTGCTCACCTTCGGCTTTCCAAAGTCCAGAAAGCTCTGAAAAACTTCATAATCGAAACACTTCTGATAACCGCCGCCTTCGACATGAAGCGGCTTGCCATCAGACGAAAGCTCGATGCTCCCGCCGACAAACTGTGCTTGGGGCGCGTCACCAAGCTGCTCCACCAAATACGTCACCGTAAAACAAGGCACTCCCTTGGTGCTATCGTGCCATGCCGTCAGCTTTTGGTTGTGGTCATCTTTATCTGGAAAAACCGTCGTCTGGCCAACGCTCATCAGAACGCATCGAATATCTTCTTGCGTGATGTCGGTAGGAAATGCGCCAAGCTCGCCGGAAAGTGCGTGCAAGCTGAAAATGGCTGTCAGGCCAGCAAGTAGGAATGTAAGCAGTGTTTTCATGGTGTTGTGTTGTGTAGAGGTCTAACAGGCCGTTGAAAAAACGGGTGATTTTTCACACTGGCAGCTTTCCATGGGTTTAATTTTCAACGGCCTGTTCCAAAACGGATGGCCGGTAAAATTTCTTGGATCAATCCCGCGTATAAGTGCATCGCAAATAGGCTTTTAAAAGCTGGCATTCTCTATCCAAGTAAAAGGACAGGCAAATTCGATATGGTTTAATTTTCAGGCGACAGGATATTATCCACCTCAAAATTGCAATTCATATAGGCAGTTTGGCCTATTGGGTTTTGCATATAAGTAGGTAAACTGTTGTAAAATGGGTTCCCAAATATTCTTCGTTTACATTGTTTTAATGTTGCTTTGTAGAAACCATTTGATTTCTGGTGCGTCTGTGAAGGGATGAGTGAGAAAGTGGTTAAGAAAACGACAGTCGAACGGGTGGCGGAGCTGGCCATGAAGCTTGGCGGCAAGCATCTGGCGGATTATGGGTCAGCCCGTAGCCGGCATGATTT
>CAJAQO010000052.1 GCA_903944085.1 uncultured Verrucomicrobia subdivision 3 bacterium | reverse complement strand
GGCCGGGCGACACACCCTCACCAATCCGTCTCGCGGTAGTCTTTCAGAAATTTCCCCCAGACATGTTCGCCGGTGTTGATGCCGGCGATAATCGGGTCCACGATCCGCGCCGCGCCGTCCACGATGTCCAGCGGCGGATGGAAGCGATGTTCCGCCACTTTGCGCTCGGCGATGTGCGCCGGGTCCTCGTCCGTCACCCAGCCGGTGTCCACGGCGTTCATGTGAATGCCGTCGGCGTGGTAATCGGCGGCGGCGGTGCGCGTCATCATGTTGAGCGCGGCCTTGGCCATGTTCGTGTGCGGATGCCGCGTGGTCTTGAACTTCCGGTAAAACTGGCCTTCCACGGCCGAGACGTTGACGATGTGCTTGTCGCGCTCCGGCGTGCGGAGCATCAGCGGCTTGAGCCGCGCGTTGAGGATGAACGGCGCGATGGCATTGACGAGCTGCACTTCGAGCAGTTCCACCGTCGGGACTTCGTGCATGAGGAAACGCCACGAATTGCGCTCGCGCAAATCCACCTGCTGCAAATCCTGATCGAGTTTGCCTCCAGGGAATAAACTCTTTTGCGCTTCGAGTTCTTCGGGCAGCAACGGCACTTGTGAAAGCGCGGCGGCGTGGGTGAGGCCGGCGAGTGACGCGGCAACTGAATTGGTAGGGCCGCGCTGCTGCGCGGCCTGGCTGACCGGCAGGTCAGCCCTACCAGCGTCGGGCAACAGGTGATAACCGCGCAGCCCTTCGTAAGCGCCGAGCAATTTCGCGGCATCTGGTGGCAGGTCGTGCAACGACCCGTTTTCGCGTTCCATCATGTGCTCGTAAAAATCCGGCGGACGGCGCACGGTCTGGCAAGCGTTGTTGATGATGAAGTCCAGTCGCGAGCGCGTGGTGAGCAGATGTTTGCAAAATGCTTCAACGCTCGGCGTGTGGCGCAGGTCGAGCCCAAATATTTCCAACCGGCTGCCCCACTCTTTGAAGTCTGGCTCGGCGGCATAGCGCATCGCCGAGTCGCGCGGGAAGCGCGTGCAAACGATGAGCTGCGCGCCGGCCCGCAACAATTTGATGCCGGCCTGATAACCGATTTTCACGCGGCCACCAGTGAGCAGCGCCACCCGTCCGCGCAAATCCGCCGTCTCGGTGCGCTTGAAAAAATTCAGCTCCGCGCACTTCGGGCAAAGCTGGTCGTAAAAATGGTGGATGGTCGAATAATCCTGTTTGCAGATGTAGCAGTTCTGCGGCTCGACAACTTCGCGGAAATCGGGATTGTCTTTTACTTCTTCCTGAATGAAATCCTTCGGCGGAAACACATTCGGCGTGGTGAAGACTTTTTCGCGGCGCAATTTGCGGATGCCGGTTTCGTGGAGCTTGGATTGGTCGCGCGAGGTTTTTTCGGCCTTGCGCTGCTTCACGCTGGCTTTCACGAGGCGACGCCGCTGGGTCACGTCCGGGCAGTAAATGTCGCCCGCCGCCTTGAGCAGCCGCGTGCGGTCCTCGACCGAAAGTTCGGCAAGCAGCGCGCGATTGGCCGCCGCTTTTTCGAGAATCTCGGCGGCAGCTTGCAGTTGCGCGGACAGCTTGTGTTTTTCGGCTGGCATTTAATTTGGCCGCGCAGAATAGCAGGCGTGGCGCTGGCGGGCGAATGAAAACCACGCAACGACGAACCGACCAGAACTCCAAGTCCAAGATTTCTGAATCAAATTTCTTCCTTCGTGTCTGGGTGCCTTTGTGGTTAAACTTTTTCATATCCGCCGCAAAACCGACCCATGATTTTATGAAACACTTTGCTTCAATCCTGTTCGCAGCCTTGCTGGTCTCGACCGTGTCTGCTTTCAGCGCGGAAACAGCTAATCCGGCTTTGACCTACGTTGACTTGGTTCAGCGCCTCACCGATCTTGAACATCTCGCCACGCTGCCGGTGCCGGGCGAAAAGACCGCGCAATTTTCCAGCTACGACCGCGCGAGCCGTTACGACGAAACCACCGGCAAATACATCCACTGGGATGCGAATGGCGACAACAACGGCGTGATCCGCAAGGAAGACGGCAAATATGTGCTCGCGGAAATGAACGGCCCCGGCTGCCTCTGGCGCATCTGGTCCGCCGCGCCGAAACAGGGGCACGTGCGCATCTATCTCGATGGCGATGCCAATCCTGCCGTGGATTTGCCGTTCGCGGAATATTTTTCCGGCAAGCAAGCGCCGTTCACGCGGCCCGCGATTGTTCACATCGTTTCGCAAGGCTGCAACAATTACACGCCGATCCCGTTTCAGAAATCCTGCAAAATCGTCGCCGACGAAAATTGGGGCGCGTATTACCATTTCGGCTACACCACGTTTCCGCCGGGCACGCAAATGCCGACGTTCAAGCGCGAATTGTCGCCGGCGGAAAATGCCGCACTCGATGCGGCGGATAAAATCCTTGGCCATTGCGGCCCGCGCGAATTTCCGAGCGGCCAGCGCGCCAGCGCCGAGGGAATGCTTGCCGGTCACGGCAGTTCGGGAACGGAGCCGGGCGGCGCGGAGGCGATCACTGGCATCCGCGTGCGGTTCGATCCGCCGCTCACGGCAACCGACCGCGACTTGCTCCGCGAAATCTCGCTTCAGATGCAGTGGGATGGCGAAGGTTCGCCGTCGGTGTGGGCACCGCTCGGCGACTTTTTTGGCACCGCGCCGGGCGCGAATGTCTATCGCTCGCTGCCGTGCGGCTACACCGAGGACGGCTGGTTTTATGCAAACTGGTTTATGCCGTTCACCAACGGCGCGAAAATTCATTTTGTCAACGAAGGCTCAAACAACCACAGATTAACATACGAAATCTACAGCGAAGAAATCCACGGCGACCTGACGCGCTACGCCCGTTTCCACGCGAAGTGGCACCGCGACGCCTTCTTGCCGACGGAACCGGAGCGCCAGATTGACTGGCCGCTGCTCAAAACTACCGGCGCGGGACGTTTCGTCGGCGTGATGTTGCACGTCTGGAATCCGCGCGGCGGCTGGTGGGGCGAGGGCGATGAAAAATTTTTCGTGGACGGCGAGAAATTTCCCTCCACCTTCGGCACCGGCTCCGAGGATTATTTCGGCTATGCCTGGGGCAGCCCGGTTTTGTTTCAACATGCGTTCCACAACCAGACTCACAATGATGGGAACAACAAGGGCCACCTCTCAGTCAACCGCTGGCACATTTCCGATCAGGTTCCGTTTCAAAAGCAGTTCGAAGGCGACCTCGAAAAATACTTTTCCAACGACCGCCCGACGCGGTTTGCCTCGACGGCTTTTTGGTATCTCGCGCCCGGCGGCAATGATCCTTATTCGCCGGTGCCGGTCGAGGAGCGCACCAATTATTACGCGCAACCTGCCGTGAAGAAAGTCCCCGGCGTGACCGAAGGCGAACAAATGAAAATTCTCTCGCAGACCGGCGGTAATCCGTCGGAGCAGGACATGACGGCGTGGCCCGGACAATGGAGCAATGACGCCCAACTCTGGTGGACGGCTACCAAACCCGGCGACAAACTCGAACTCGCCCTGCCCGTGGCAAAAGCGGGCAAATACCAGTTGCTCGCACAACTCACGAAGGCGGTGGATTACGGCATTGTGCAGCTCTCGCTCGACGGCGAAAAACTGGGCCCGCCGGTTGACCTGTTTCACAAAGGCGTCATTGCGACGGGCGAACTCGATTTGGGCACGCGCGAGCTGTCGGCAGGCGAACACAAGCTGGCGGTGGAAATCATCGGCGCAAATCCAAAAGCCGTGAAAAGCTTCATGTTCGGATTGGATTACGTGAAGCTGGTGGCGGTGAAATAGGCTGGAAAATCGGAATTGCCAAGATCGCCGGGTTCCAATATCGTCTGAAGCGTGTCCGACAAGTCGAACATTACGACTACGATTTAGCGTTCGCGATCAATTCGCGAACGCAAACGCCTCACACCGAAAGTGCGAGGCGTTTTTGTTTGCCAAACCCTCGTAGCAACCGAGGTAAAGAGGTGCCATTTGAAAAGAAATAATGAGCCTCCTCAGGTCGGCTGCTACAATAAAAATTAGAATTTATGTCCGAAGAAAATAAAGACCAGCAGCAGCCGCAATCGAACGCCGACCGCAAAACGCTCGACCAGCGCAACGCCATGACCGACTTGGAGCGCATCCGCCACTCGTGCGCGCACGTGCTGGCCACCGCCATTTTGCGTTTGTGGCCCGAGGCACAATTCGCCGCCGGACCGCCGGTCGAAAATGGATTTTACTACGACGTGGATTTGCCGCACCGCATTTCGCCGGAGGATTTTGAGAAAATCGAGGCGGAGATGAAGAAGGAGATCAAGGCGAACCATCCGTTCGAGAAAATCATCGTCACGCGCGAGCAGGCCATCGCCGATTCACAAAGCGGTCGGCTGGGCGGACTCGCCGAACGGCCGGGCAATGTGAGCAAATTCAAGCTCGGCAATCTCGAGGCCATTCCCGAGGGCGAGCCGATTTCGTATTTCAAGAACGGCGATTTCGTTGACCTGTGCGCCGGGCCGCACGTGATGCGCACGGGCAACATCGGCGCGTTCAAGCTCACCAGCGTGGCGGCGGCGTATTACAAGGGCGACGAAAAAGGTCCGCAGCTCCAGCGCATCTACGGCACGGCGTTCAAGAACAAGACCGCGCTCGACGAGTATTTCAAGATGATCGAGGAGGCCAAGCGCCGCGACCATCGCAAGATCGGCGCGGAGATGGGGCTGTTCGCGATTGATACGGAGTTTGTCGGGCCGGGCATGCCACTGTGGCTGCCCAAGGGCACGGTGCTGGTCGAGGAACTGGAGAAGCTGGCCAAAGAAACCGAATTCGCCGCCGGCTACGTCCGCGTCCGCACGCCGCATCTGGCGCGGGAGAAAATGTATAAAACCTCCGGCCACCTGCCGTATTATGCGGAGTCCATGTTTCCACCTATTGAATTGAAGGAGGATGCAACTGAAGACATTCAGCGCACGAGAAATCGCCAAGAGCGCGAAATTCAGGCAAGCCGATTCAAAGAAAAGGTAAAAGCGAAACTTGGTTTTGCTGACAAAGACGATTGGGAATTCGAGAAGTATTTGGACGACGCCTACACCAAGGAAGGCAAGGTTCTTGATGACTTCCTCGACGAAAATTTACGCGACCAGTTTTCGCGGCTCGAAACATATTCTGGGCTTGATGCTTTCTTCACCAGTATTGGCAGAAAGGTTGACCGTTATTACCTCAAAGCCATGAACTGTCCGCACCATCACCGCATCTTTGCGGCTGAACCGCACAGTTACCGCGACTTGCCTTTGCGCCTCGCGGAATACGGCACTTGCTATCGTTACGAGCAGAGCGGCGAGTTGTTCGGCCTCATGCGCGTGCGTTCGCTCAACATGAACGACGCCCACATCTATTGCACCGAGGAGCAGTTCGCCGACGAGTTCCGCGCCGTGAACGACATGTATCTGAAGTATTTCAAAATCTTCGGCCTGGAAAAATATCAGATGCGCTTCAGCACGCACGCGGCGGAAGGGCTGGGCAAGAAATACGTCAACGAACCGGAGTTGTGGAAGAAGACCGAGGACATGGTGCGAAAAGTTTTGGTCGAGAGCGGAATCAATTTTGTCGAGGTCGCGAATGAAGCAGCGTTTTACGGACCGAAGATTGACGTGCAGGTGTGGAGCGCCATCGGCCGCGAATTCACCATCGCCACCAACCAGGTGGACTTCGCCGTGCCGGCCAAGTTCGGCCTGACCTACCGCGACAAGGACAACTCGAACAAGACGCCGTTGTGCATCCATCGCGCGCCGCTCGGCACGCATGAGCGGTTCATCGGCTTTCTCATCGAGCATTACGCGGGCAACTTCCCGCTCTGGCTCGCGCCGGATCAGGTGCGCGTCATCACGCTCAACGACGACGCGGCTTTGATTGAGTATGCGAAAACCATCGTGACGGAATTACGCGCAAACATGGTGCGCGTGGAATCCGATTTTTCGGCGACGCCCTTCAAAGCAAAAATTGCAGATGCGGAAAAAACCCGTGTTCATACGATGCTCGTCATTGGCGGTCGCGACATGGAAGCGGGACAAGTTTCCGTGCGCTTGCACCACGGCGGCCCGCAAGGCGCGAAGCCAAAGGCGGAAGTCGTGGCAGATATTTTGGCCAGCATCAAAGAGCGCCGGGCGTAATTTTGCTTCGCGCCGAGTAAAAATTAAATTTCGCAACGGGCCGTTTCAAAATTCAATTGAGACGGCCCGTTTTGCTGCTAACCTGTTTCCCAATGGCAGGTTTTTCCTCCGCAATTTACGCAATTAAAATGGATGCGATTGAAAGTTTGATTCCCGAAGACAGCGGTTCCGCCCCGGCGTTGGAACCGCTGGCGATGGTGGCGCTGGACGCGGGCCGGATGCTCATGGAAGCCGGCGCGAGCGCCAATGGCGTGGACGAGATCGTGGCGAAGTTCGCGCGCGGCCTCGGCGCGGACCGCGTGGATTTGCGCATCGGCTACGCGTCGCTGGCCGTCACCATCGGCATCGGCCCGAATGGCATCACGCGGATGCGCGAGGTCGGGCATCTCGGCGTGAACCAGCGGCTGGACCAGGAACTCTGGCATCTCGCGGCCCGCGTGTCGCGCGGCGAACTGACCGTGGAGGAGACGCGCGCGGAACTCACCCGGCTCGCGCAAAAAACGCCGCGCCATTCCGCCTGGGTCATGGCGGTGGCGGTGGGCTTGGCGTGCGCGGCGTTCGGCCGGTTGCTGAAAGTGGACTGGCTGGGCACCGGACCGGTATTTCTCGCCGCCGGCCTCGGCCAGTTGGTCCGGCGCGAACTGCTGACGCGCCATGTGAACGTGTTCATCTGCGCCACGCTGGTGTCGTTTTTAAGTTCCTTGCTCGGCGGCCTGGGCGCGCACTGGGCGCAGAGCACCACGATCACGACGGCCATGATCGCCTCGATTTTGCTGCTGGTGCCGGGCATTCCATCGGTCAACGCGCAGAACGACATTCTGGAAGGCCATCCCACGCTGGGTAGCGCGCGGGCGGTAACGGTGGCGGTGATCTTAATTTTCGCCGCCGCCGGCCTCTGGCTGGGACAGGTGCTGCTGTCACATTTGGGGATTGAAACATGACCTTTCCTTTTCTCCTGCATCAAACGGTTTGCGGCGCGCTGGCGGCGGCCGGCTTCGGCGTGCTGTTCAATATCGGTTTCCGCTCGCTGCCATGGTGCGCGGTCAGCGGCGCGCTGGCGCTGGCGGTGCGCACGGCCTGCCTCGACGGATTGCACTGGAATCTGGAAGCGGCTTCCTTCGCCGCCGCGCTCACGGTGGGCGCGGCCGTGCAAGAACTGCGGGCGCGCACCGACCTTTCGCAAAACGCGCTGGACGTGGTCGGCTGCATCCCGATGGTGCCGGGCAGTTTTGCCGCGAAGGCCATTCTCGCCATGTTCGCGCTGACCTCGGCCAGCACCACGGACGCTGCGGAAACGCTCATCACTGCCGTGCAATACGCCTTGCGCGTGACGTTCACCATCGGCGCCATCGGCACCGGCCTGGCCATTCCCACGCTGCTGCTGCGGGTGCGGGTGACGCGCTGATTCCATTCAAAACGCCCGCCGGCGGATCACGCCAGCGGCAGCCGCACCGAAAGCGTGGTGAGCTGGTCCGGCGCGGACGCGAAATAAATTTCGCCGCGATGCGCCGTGACAATCCATTGCGCGATGCTCAAGCCCAGACCGCAGCCTTCGACCGCATTGTTGTGGCTGGCGTCGCCGCGAAAAAACCGTTCAAACACGCGCGGCTGCAATTCGGCCGCGATCCCCGCGCCGGTGTTGGAAATTTTCAACGCGGCGAATTTCCCGTCACGCTGCAAAGAAAATTTCACCGTGCCGCCGGGCCGGTTGTATTTCACGGCGTTGTCGGCCAGGTTCAGCAGCAACTGGCGCAGCCGGTGGCGGTCGCCCGCGACCGTTGCTTCGTCGCAGTGATCGAGCCGCACTTCGATGTTCTGCGGCGACGCGAGAATTTTCGCGTCGGCCAAACTTTCGCGCACCAGTTCATCCAGCCGCAGCGGTTCGCATTTGAGCGCGATCTGGCCGGCGTCGGCCTTGGTCAGCAGCGTCAGTCCGTCCACGATTTTCGTCAACCGCTCGATCTCGTCAATCTGGCTGGCGAGCCGGTCTTTTTGCGCGGCGCTGGAATGCTCGTCGTGCAGGGCCGTTTCCAGTTCACCGCGCAAAATGGTCAGCGGCGTCTTGAGTTCGTGCGAGGCGTGCAAGGTGAATTCACGAATGCGCTGAAACGAGCCGTCGAGCCGCGCGGTCATGGCGTTGAACACTTCCGTAAGCCGGTCCAGTTCATCACCGTTGCCGGAGCGCGGGAGCTGCTCGGAAAGATTGCGCTCGTGAATTTTTTCCGCCGCCTGCGTCAGCGCGGACACCGGTGCCAGCGCCTTGCGTGTGAGCCACCAACCACCCGCCAAGCCCAGCACAATGGCCGGCGTAACGGTCCACGTCAGGATGTCAATCAAGTCTTCACTGTCCAGTTCGGACTCGCTCTTCATCCCGTGGTGATGATGGCGCTTTTCGATGACAAATTCGTGATAGCAGGCGGCGGCCACCACCGCCAGCGCGACGCCGCAGAGGATGATCGAATACCAAAGATTGAGCCGCGTGCGGATGGTCATGCTTTTAGAACATAGCCGACGCCGCGCACCGTCTGCAGCAGCTTCGGCTCGAAGCCGTCGTCAATTTTTTCGCGCAGCCGTTTCACATAGACATCCACAAGGTTCGTGCCGGGATCGAAATCGTAGTCCCAGACTTTTTCAATGATGCTCATGCGGCCGCAAATGCGCCCGGCGGAACGCATCAAAAATTCCAGCAGCCGGAACTCCCGCGCTGTCAGGTCAAAAAATTTCCCCCCGCGCTGCGCCCGGTGCGAAATCGTGTCGAGCGACAAGTCGGCGACGCACAGGACCGTCGCCTTCGATTCGCCGCCGCGCCGGCCGAGCGCGCGGACGCGCGCGACGAGTTCGGCGATGACGAACGGCTTCGGCAGATAATCATCCGCGCCGGCGTCGAGACCCTCAACGCGCTCGTTCACTTCGCCGCGCGCCGAGAGCAGCAGCACCGGCGTGCGGTTGCCCTGCGCGCGCAACTGCCGCAGCACGCTCAAGCCATCGCGCCCCGGCAGCATGATGTCCAGCACGATGCCGTCGAACGGCGTGGTGCCCGCCGCGATCAACGCCTCATCGCCGCGCGGGCAGACATCCACGGCAAAGCCCTCGCTTTCGAGCGCCTTGCGCACGAACGACGCCGTTTTCTTTTCGTCCTCAACGACCAGCACACGCATGGGCGAGCATCGTCAAATCCGCCGGGCAAACGCAATGCAATTTCGTCGCGTGCATTTGCCGTGGCCGGTTCGCGGATTAATCTTTTTCCTTCTTCTGCTGTTCCGGCTTTTCCGTTTCCACGCCGACGACGTCGCCAGTGATGGCATCCACATTCACTTCGGTAGTGTTCGGCGAACCAGGCGTGGCAATGTCAAATGACCAGATCAACTTGCCTTTTTCCTTTTCCAGTTCGGCTTCCTTGATGGTGCCGCCGGGGGCTTTGGCGAGCGCCGTCTGCTGCGCCTGCGCCTTGGTGATCTTGGCCTGCGCCTGCAATTCCGCCTGCGCCTGCTGTTCCGAGGCGCAGCCGGCCGCGCCGATCACGACGATGGCCGCCGCGAGCATTCCCGCGCTGATGATTTTATTTTTCATGTTATTCCAATGTTTGATTTCGAGGCCGGCGTTGTGCCAGCCCCGACATTGAATCAAATCAACCTGAACCGCGCCTGAATCCCAAATGAATTTTTTGTCATTTGCCCGATTTTTCTGGCAATCCAGCCGCCGCCATTGGATAAACCAACCATGAAAACAATTCTGCTGGCGGCCAGCCTCATCACTTTCGGCGCGGCGCTCGTGCGCGCGGACGAATCGTATCAACTCCTCAAGGAAATTCCTGTCGGCGGCGACGGCGGCTGGGATTATCTCTCCGTGGATTCGGCGGCGCAGCGGCTTTACGTTTCGCACGCCGCGAAAGTCGTGGTCATTGATCTGGCGAAAGACGCGGTGTGTGGCGAGATCACCAACACACCCGGCGTCCACGGCCTCGCGCCTGCGCCGGAACTCGGCCGCGGCCTGGTCACTTGCGGCCGCGAAAACAAGGCCGCCATCGTGGATTTGAAAACGCTGGAAACGATTTCCAAGGTGGACACCGGTGCAAATCCCGACGGGATGCTTTACGAACCGGGCCAGCAGGAATTTTACACGTTCAACGGCCGCGGCAGTTCCGCCACGGTGATTGACGCCAAGTCCGGCAAGGTGGTTGCCACGATCGCGCTCGGCGGCAAGCCGGAATTTCCGCAGGCCGATCCCAAAGCCGGCCTGGTGTTCGACAATCTCGAAGACAAAAGCGAAGTCGTGGTGATTGACACCAAAACGCACACGGTCAAAAACCGCTGGCCGATTGCGCCAAATGAAGAAGGTTCCGGCCTGGCGTTTGACGCGGCGAATCATCGCCTGTTCATCGGCTGCGGCGGCAGTAAGACGATGGCGATGATGGACAGCACCAGCGGGAAAATTCTCGCCAGCGTGCCCATCGGCGACGGCGTGGACGCCAACGCCTTTGATCCGGGCACGCAGCTCGCGTTTGCCTCCTGCGGCGACGGCACCACAACCATTGCCAAGGAAGACGGCGACAAACTGACCGTCGTGCAGACTTTGAAAACCGAAAAAGGCGCGCGCACGATGACGATTGATCCGGCGACACATAAAATCTATTTGGCTTCGGCCAAGTTTGACGCCCCGGCGGAAGGCCAGCGGCGCGGCAAGATGCAGGCGGGCAGTTTCAAAATTCTGGTCTATGGCCTGGCCAAGTAAGTTGGTCGCGTGTCTGTCCGCATGAAAATCTGGCCGCTGGTTTGCGGCGTCATCGCCGTCACCGGCTGCGCGCATTTTCAGCCGCAGCCGTTGTCGCCGGAGAAAACCGCCTTGCAGTTCGACCTGCGCCGACTGGACAACGCGGGCCTCGGTGAATTTCTCACGCGGCAATTCGGCAATCCGCCCCCGCACTGGCCGCTGGAAAAATGGGATCTTCATTCGCTCACGCTCGCGGCGTTTTATTTTCATCCCGATCTCGAAGTCGCCCGCGCGCAATGGCGCGTGGCCGAAGCGGGCGCGCTGACGGCGGGCGCGCGGCCCAATCCGTCTGTCTCTTTTTCGCCCGGCTACGACACACAAATTCCCGGCAATTACAGTCCGTGGCTCATTCCGGTGACGCTGGACATTCCGATTGAAACCGCCGGCAAGCGTGGCAAGCGCATCGCCGAGGCGGAAAAAGTGGCGGAGTCCGCGCGCTGGAGTTTTATTTCCGCCGCGTGGAAAATTCGCAGCGATGTCCGCGACGCCTTGCGCGATTTTCAAATGAGCGGACGTCGCGCCGCGCTGCTGCAAAGGCAGTTCGCCGCGCAAACGGAAATTGTGAAACAGTTGCAACAGCGCCTCGACGCCGGCGCCATCGCGCGGCCGGAACTCACCACTGCGCAAATCGTGCTGAACAAGTCGCAGCTTGATTTGTCTTCCGCGCAGGCCAAGCGCGCCGAAGCGCGTTCGCGGCTGGCGCAGGCACTCGGCATCAGCCTCGCCGCGCTGGACGACGTGAAATTGGAAGCTGATTTTTCCACAAAAGTGCCGGCCGCTTTGACCACGGCTGAAGCGCGTAGCGTCGCATTGCGCGGACGCGCGGACATTCTCGGCGCGCTGGCGGATTACGCGACGGCGGAAGCTGATTTGCGCTTGCAGGTCGCCAAACAATATCCCGATCTGCATCTCGGACCGGCATACGCTTGGAACAACGGCAACGCCGGCGATAGCCAGTGGAGTCTCGGCGTCACGCTCGAATTGCCAATCCTCGACCAAAACCAAGGCCCGATTGCCGAAGCCGAGGCGCGGCGCAAACTGGCCGCCGCAAAATTTGTCGCGTTGCAGGCGCAGGTCAGCGGCGCGATTGACCGCGCGGTCGCCGGACTGGCAGCGGCTCGCCAACAATTACAGACCGGAGCCTCGGTGCTCGCCACCGCCGAAGCGCAGCAAAGATCTGTCGCCGCCCAGGTCCAAGCCGGTGCCGCCGAACGGCTGGATTTGTCGAGCGCGGAAATTGAATTGAACACGGTCCGGCTCGCCCAGCTTGACGGTGAGGCACAGTTGCAATCCGCCATTGGCGCGCTGGAAGACGCGCTGCAAAGCCCGGCGGATTCGCTGGCCACCGCCATCCAAAAAATTTCTTCTGACAATCCGAAAGCAAAACAGCCATGAAAAATAAATTGGATTTTGGAATTGCCCTCGCCCTGGCCTTCTCCCATCCGATGGGAGAGGGTGAAACGTTCGCCGCCTCCAACAAAATGCCGCGACTGGATTTGCCGGATGCTCATTCGCAAAACGAAAACCAATCGCTGGCTGTTCCCTCTCCCGTCGGACGGGAGAGGGTCAGGGTGAGGGTTTGCAGTTTTGCACTTGCGCTAGCGATGTTGTTTTCAATCGCGCTGCTGGCCAGTTGTTCCAAGCCCGCCGGCGACAAAACGGCTGACGCGCCGGAAAAGGCCGAGGCACCAGCCAAAGCCGGCGTGACGATTGACGCGGCGACGCAGGAACGCATCGGCTTAAAAATTGAGACGCCCGCGCCGGCGCAGTGGCAGCCGGAAATGAAAGTTTATGGCCGCGTGCTCGATCCCGCGCCGCTGCTGGATTCAATGATGGAATTGGGACGCGCCGAAATCGCCTTGGACAGCTCGCAGCAGGAACTGGAACGCGCGAAGCAGTTGAAAAAGGACAACAACATTTCGGAGCGCGCATTCCAAGATGCGCAAACGGCTTTTTCACAAAATCGCGCCGCCGCGCTGGCCGTGCTGCTCAAAGTTCAAACCGGCTGGGGCCGGAAAATCGCGGAAAGTCTGGGACCGGTCGAGGTTCCTGCCGGCACGCAACGGCAACCGGACAAATTTTTGGAAAGCCTGCGCGAGAACACAATTTTGATCCGCATTGACCTGCCGCCGGGCGAACGGCTGGAAAATAACGCGCAGACGGCGCGCATCGTTTCGCTGGCGGAAAACGCCGCGCCGGTCACGGCGACTTGTTTTGATTTGCTGCCGGCGATGGACCCGCAAACGCAGCAGCAGGGAATTTTATTTTCCGCCGACCTGTCGCAGACCAACCGGCTCACGCCGGGCGAAGCGGTGACGGCGTTCATCAAAATGCCAGGCGAGCCGGTCGGCGGCGTGGTGGTGCCGGCGAGCGCCGTTTTGCGGCACGAAGGCAAGGGCTGGGTTTATGTGCAGACGGAGACAAATCAATTTTTGCGCACGGAAATCCCGCTCGACCGGCTGACGGACAACGGCTGGTTCGTCTCGGAAAATCTGTTGGCGACGAATCACGTCATCGTCACCGGAGCGCAGACGGTTTTGTCCGCCGAATTGAGCGGCGGCGGATTTAACACGGGCACACGCGATTAAAAAAATGTTGCGCCGACTTGTAGAAATTTCTTTGGGCTCGCGCGGCGTGGTCATCACGCTGGCGGTCGGCTTCATTTGCTACGGGCTGTTCGTCACGACGCACGCGAAGCTCGACGTGTTTCCCGAATTCGTCCAGCCGCAGGCCACCGTGCAAACCGAAGCGCCGGGCCTCGCGCCGGAACAGGTCGAGGCGCTCGTCACGCGGCCGGTCGAAAGCGCTTTGAATGGCGCGGGCGATCTCGATTCGATTCGCTCGGAATCCATCCAGGGTTTGTCCGTCGTCACGGCTGTTTTCAAGGAGGGCACGGACATCCACATCGCGCGGCAAATGCTCACCGAGCGGCTGGCGCAACTCGGCGGCGATCTGCCCGCCGGCGTGCAATCGCCAAAAATGGAGCCGCTGACTTCGTCCACAATGGATTTGCTGAAATTTGGGCTGACCTCGGAAAAAATTTCGCCGATGGAGCTGCGGACTTTCGCCGACTGGACGGTGCGCCCGCGATTGCTTTCCGTTCCCGGTGTGGCGGCGACGAAAGTTTTCGGCGGCGAAGTGCGGCAAATGCAGATTCAAATCCGGCCCGACCGTCTGCTCGCGTTCGGAATTTCCGTCCAGGATGTTTCGAGCGCGGCCGCCGAGGCGACCGGCGTGCGCGGCGCGGGCTTTGTCGAAACGCCGGCGCAACGGCTCGTGCTCCAGACCGAAGGCCAATCGCTCACGGCGGAACAACTCGGCGAAATTGTCGTGACGCAGCGCGACGGTCGCAGCATCCGCTTGAAGGACGTGGCGAATGTCATCGAAGGCGCGGAACCGAAATTTGGCGACGCCATCATCAACGGCAAACCGGGCGTGCTAATCACGACGGCCAGTCAATACGGCGCGAACACACTGGAAGTCACGCGCACGGTCGAGGCGGCGCTGGAGAATTTGAAACCGGCGTTTGCGGCGGAAGGAATCGAATACACGCCCGCGCTGCACCGGCCGGCGACGTTCATCGAAATCGCGCTGCGCAACATGAAAACGTCGCTGCTGCTCGGCGCGGTGCTGGTGGCGGTGGTGCTGATTTTGTTTTTGCTGGATTTGCGGACGGCGCTGATTTCATTTACGGCCATTCCGCTGTCGCTGCTCGCGGCGGTCGTGGTGCTGGATCATTTTGGCGTGACGCTGAACACGATGACGCTCGGCGGACTTGCGGCGGTGCTGGGCGTAGTTGTGGACGACGCGATCATCACCGTGGAAAATATTCTGCGCCGGCTGCGCGAAAATCTGACGCTCACGCCGCCGCGCGCATTGTTCAACGTCGTGCTCGACGCCACGCTCGAGGTGCGGAACTCGGTGGTCTATGCCACGTTCGTCGTCGCGATGGTCTTCGTGCCGGTGCTGACCATGAGCGGTTTGCAGGGCAAGTTTTTTGCGCCGCTCGGCGTGGCTTTCATCCTCGCCAATCTCGCGTCGTTGCTTGTCGCGCTCACGGTCACGCCGGCGCTGTGCTACGCGCTACTGTCGCGTTCCAAGCCGCACGAGGAACCGGTTTATCTGCGGAAATTAAAATCCGTTCACCGCCGCGCGCTCGAAAAAATCAGCAACCGACCCAAGACAATTGTGGTGATCGCGTTGCTGGCCTTCAGCGCCGCTCTGGCCACGCTGCCGTTTTTTGGCGGCGAATTTCTGCCGGATTTTCGCGAAGGCCATTTTGTGGTCGGCATCACGATGGCGCCGGGAACTTCGCTGCCGGAAATGAAACGGCTCGGCACACAGATTTCGGCGGAGTTGCTGAAAATTCCGCAGATTCAAAGCCTCGAGGAACAAATCGGTCGTGCTGAAGGCGGCGAAGATACTTGGGGCTCGCATCGCGGCGAAATGCACAT
This sequence comes from uncultured Verrucomicrobia subdivision 3 bacterium, assembly GCA_903944085.1. Taxonomy (GTDB): domain Bacteria; phylum Verrucomicrobiota; class Verrucomicrobiia; order Limisphaerales; family UBA11358; genus UBA11358. Next base: position 19,523 of record CAJAQO010000052.1, on the reverse strand, counting down.
CGAGCTGAAACCGACTGCCGGCGAGGACCAGGAAAAAGTGCAGGATGCCATTCGGGAAACACTAAAAAAATTTCCCGGCGTGGAAAGCGAAGTGCTGACGTTTCTCGGTGATCGCATCGGCGAGACGATTTCCGGTGAAACCGCGCAAGTCGTGGTGAACATTTTTGGCGACGACCTCGACGTGCTCGACGAAAAGGCCAATGAAGTCGCCGCCGCGCTGAATAAAGTTCCCGGCGCGGCGGACGTGCAGGTTTCCGCGCCACCGGGCGCGCCGCGCGTGATGATCAAGCTGCGGCCTGACCGGCTGACGCAGTTTGGCTTTCGTCCGCTCGAAGTTTTGGAAGCTGTTCGCACCGCGTATCAAGGCGACGTTGTCGCGCAAACTTACGAGGGCGAAAAAGTTTTTGACGTGACGGTGATTTTGGAACCAGCCGCGCGGCAGCAGCCGGAAAGCATCGGCAATTTGCTCATCAGCAATCCGCAAGGCGCGCGAATGCCGCTGAAACAACTGGCCGACGTTTTTCTCACCACCGGGCGCTACGCGATTTTGCACGACGGCGCGCGGCGGCGGCAAACCATCACCTGCAATCCAGCAGGCCGCGACGTGGCGTCGTTTGTCGCCGATGCGCAAAAGCAAATCGAGTCGCAGGTGAAATTTCCGGCGGGCGTCTATGCCGAATTCAGCGGCGCAGCGCAGGAACAAAAGCAGGCGCAAACGGAATTGCTCCTGCACTCGCTCGCCGCGACGGCGGGAATTATTTTGCTGCTCGCCGTGGTCTTCCGCAAAGCCAGCTATCTGCTGCTGGTGCTGGCGAATCTGCCGTTCGCGTTGGTCGGCGGCGTGCTGGCGATTTTTCTGGTCGGATATTTCGGCGAAGGGCAAGGCTCGCTGTCGCTCGGCACGCTGGTCGGCTTCGTCACTTTGTTTGGTATCACGATGCGCAATTCCATTATGATGATCTCGCATTTCGAACATCTGGTGAACGAAGAAAAACTGCCGTGGGGAATTGAAACCGCGTTGCGCGGCGCGACGGAACGACTCATTCCGATTTTGATGACCGCGCTCGTCACGGCGCTCGGCTTGTTGCCGCTCGCGCTCGGCAGCGGCGAAGCGGGCCGCGAAATTGAAGGACCGATGGCGATTGTTATTCTAGGCGGGTTGGTGACTTCCACCGCGCTGAACCTGCTGGTGCTGCCGACGCTGGCGCTGCGCTTTGGACAATTTAAAAACAACAAATGAAATGGATGAGCCGTTCCGGCGGCGCAAGTGGCACGGGCGTCTCGCCCGTGTGTTTCAAGTCACGGCTGCGCCAAACAGCCGCTCACTCACGGGCGAGACGCCCGTGCCACAACCTGGATGGCGCTTCGGCCACAGATTGATAAATAATTGATTCGGTTGAATCCCGCCGCCGTTTTTGGTTAAATCTTAGAACTATGGGACGCCAATGGCTACATGCCAAACGATTGGTCGCCGGCCTCAAAAAGGGCCGGACGACTGGAAAACTGGTTCGCGAAATTTCGGTCGCCGCCAAAATGGGCGGCGCGGATCCCGCGATGAACGCGCGCCTTTTCACCGCCGTGGAAAAGGCCAAAAAAGAAAGCGTGACCAAGGACGCCATCCAGCGCGCCATTAACAAAGGCGCGGGCATCGGCGATGAAAAGATGGTCATGGAGCACGTCGCGTATGAAGGCCGCGCGCCGCACAACGTGCCCGTCATTGTTGAGGTTTACACCGACAACGTGAACCGCACCGCGCCGGAAATCCGCGTGCTTTTCAAAAAGGGTCAGCTCGCCACCACCGGCAGCAACAAATTTTTGTTCGACCACGTCGGCCTCGTCGAGGCGCATCATCCCGACGCAAACATTGACCGCGAAACCGCGGCGATTGAAGCTGGCGCAAACGAGGTGGAAATTCTCACGCACGAACAAAACGATGACATTCCCGAAGGCTCCGCCGGGGCAAAGTTCATTTGCGAACGCACGGCGGTGGCGGCGGTTTCCAAATGGCTTTCCGCCAACGGCTGGACGGTCGTGACGAGCGAAATCGGTTATGTGCCCAAACAATTTCCCGAACTCACCGAGACCCAGCACGCCGAAGTCGGGGAGTTCTTGCAGACGCTGGACGAACACGACGACGTGCATCGCGTCTGGGCCGCTGTGAAGTAAAACCATTTCCGGCAAAACAAAATCGCCGCGCTGGATTTTTCCAACGCGGCGATTTGCTTTTCAGAAATAATAATTATTTCGCGCCTTGGTCAATCCACGCGCGGATCAAGCCGACCTGCTCGGCCGTCAGCGGCTTGGGCGGCGGCCCCATCGGGCGCAGACGCGGTTGGAAGCTGCCGGGTCCGTTCGTGCCTTGCGGGCCGCCGGGCGGACGGTCGCCTTCGCCCACGCCGGGCGGCGGGCCACCGGGACCATGATCGCCATCGCCGCCGAAGCGCGGCGGGCCGCCGCCTTCAGGGCCACCGTCACGCGGCGGCATCGCGGGAGCGTTGGTGCCCATCGGGCCACCGGGGCCGCGCCGGGCGCGCGGTTTGGGCGGCATGGCGGTTTCCGGATCAAGCTGCGAAACGGCTTTAACGAGCAGGCTGTTGGCGCTGTCGCCGGCGGTGAGGATCGAACCCTGCTTGGTGCCTTTTAAAACGCCTTCCAGCGTGTCGAGGCGGAGCTGGGCGCGCGGACGTTCCGCGCCGTGGCAGCGCACGCACGCGGTTTTGAAGATTGGTTGGATGTCTTTGTCGAACGTGACGCCGGTGGTGGTGGCCGCCGGCGGCAGTTTGGTCCAGTCCACCGTCGCGGCGGAAAGGCGCAGGGCCGCAATTCCGGTGGCGGCGATGATAAGTGCGGTTTTCATATTGGATTGGTTTGGTTTATACTGACCGGCAAAATCTGCGACAATGCGGCGCCAAAGGCGAGTTTTTATTCGTCGCCGCCGCCGTTGCCACTTTTCTTTTCCCAACTGCGGCGCTGCTTTTCCGGCAGGCTGGTGTCCACGCGGGCGTAATAAGTTTTTTCGCCAAAAAGTTTATTGGCCGCCTGTTCGAGTTCCAGCGACGGCATGACGCCAAAGCGCTCGTGCGCGCCGACAAAAACCGTCCCGCCTTCGGGCCGCATGAAACACAGGAACAGCGGGCATTTGCCGGCGTGCGCGGCGACGAGTTCCTGCACCTTTGTCAAATCCGCCACCTGCAAATGCGCCATCTGCAGGCGCAGATGCACCTGCTTGGTGTATTTTTTCGCCGCGTCGGCGAGCGGCATGATGTCCTGCGGAAAAATTTTCGGACGGTCCTCGCCGGTGGTGATTTCGCCGATGACGAGAATGGCCTTGTTCACTTCCAGCAGCGGACGAAACTTGTCGTAGTCGTTCATCACCAGCAATTGCACCGAGCCTTCCAAATCTTCCAGCGTGACCATGGAATACGGCTTGCCGGATTTTTTGGAAACGCCGTGCGTCACCGCCGCGATCATGCCGCCGATGCGCGTCAAACTGCGGTTCGGCAGTTCGGCGAGCTTGGCGGTGGTGGTGAGCGAAAATTTTTCCAGCAGCGGCACCAGCGGCGTCAGCGGATGGCCGGTGACGTAAAATCCGAGCAATTCTTTTTCGTGCGCGAGCAGTTCGTGCTGCGGCCATTCGGGCAGATTGGAAATGGCTTCCGGCATCGGCGGCGCTTTTTCTTCCAGCGCGCCGAAGAGCGAGCTTTGCCCTTTTTGCTTGTCGGACAAAATGCTCGCGGCCCGCGCCAGCGTGCGTTCAACCTGCGCCGTCAAAGTCGCGCGCGTCTGGCCAAAGCAGTCGCACGCGCCGGTTTTGATGAATGCTTCCAAAACGCGCCGGTTCACCGTGCGGCCGTCCACGCGCTCGCACATCTCGGCGAGCGACTTGAATTTTCCGCCCTCGTCCCGCGCCTTGAGGAGCGACTCGACCGCCAATTCGCCAACCCCTTTGATCGCCGCAAGGCCGAAGCGAATGCGGCGTAGTGGCACGGGCGTCTCGCCCGTGAGTTCCTTGCTTTGTTCACACGGGCGGGACGCCCGTGCCACTACTATTCCGGCCTTGATCGGATTTTCCTGAATATAACGGCCAAATTTTTCCAACTGCTCTTCGTTCCGAACAATGTGATCAAACGATTCCGCCTGCCAGAACTCGCCGGTGCGACCGAGCAGCTTGTTTGCCTCCTTGGCCGTGAAAGATTTCCAGGCTTGCAGAATGTCCGGCAGTTTGTGTCCCATCGCCGGGCGCACCAGCACATGAACGTGATTGGGCATGATGACAAAGCTGCCCAATTGGTAACGGGCACCATCAAAATGATGCAGCGCATTTTCCACCACCGCCGAGACTTCGGGCTTGCGAAGCCAGCACTCGCCCACGCCTTCGTCAAGCTGCCGGTCCAGCTTTTCGCGATAGGCTTCGGAAACTCTTTCCGCCGCTTCGGCTTTTTCGGTTTCAGTCGCATCGGCTGCTTGGGCCGCCTCGCGCAAAGCCGTGTCCAACTCTTCCCGCCAGCGGTTGAATACTTCCTTCGGCAATGAATCGGCCAGTCGGAAGGTAACGAAATAGGTGGCTCCATCTTGTTGCCAATGGGGCAGGCTGCGGGTGTAAATGCTGGCGGGACGATTCTTGTCAAAGGGTGTGAAAGGTAGTGGCACGGGCGTCTCGCCCGTGAGTTCCTTGCTTTGTTCACACGGGCGGGACGCCCGTGCCACTAGGCTTTGCGCCGGCGCGAAATACACGCTGCTTTCGTTCACATCCGGGCCCAGCACTTCGATGCCCACTTCCCGCGCCTCGGCGATGTATTCGCTCAATTTTTCCGTGGCCGCCATGTCGTTCGTCATCATGGCGCAGTAAAATTCCACCGGATAATTCGCCTTCAGATACGCGGTTTGATACGCGACGATGGCATACGCGGCGGCGTGCGATTTGTTGAAACCGTAGCCGGCGAATTTTTCCAGCAAGTCGAAAATCTGGTTCGCCTTGGTCTTGGGAATTTGGTTGGTCTCGTGGCAGCCCTTGACGAATTTCTCGCGCTGCTTGGCCATTTCCTCGACCTTTTTCTTGCCCATCGCGCGGCGCAGCAAATCCGCCGCGCCCAGCGTGAAGCCGGCCAGCAACTGCGTCGCCTGCATCACCTGCTCCTGATAAATCAGGATGCCGTAGGTCTCCTTGGAAATGGATTCGAGCAGCGGATGCTCATATTTGATTTCAATTTCGCCATGGCGGCGCTTGATGAAATCGGGAATCAAATCCATCGGTCCGGGCCGATACAGCGCCACCAGCGCCGTGATGTGCTCGACGGAACTGATCTGAAATTTTTTGCACAGGTCGCGCATGCCGCCGGATTCCAATTGAAATACGCCGAGCGTTTCCGCGCGGTTCAGGAGGTTGTAAGTTTTTTTGTCATCGAGCGGCAGATGGTCAATATCAATCGTGACGCCCTCCGTGCGCTTGACCATCTCGCAGGTGTTGCGGATGACGGTCAGCGTTTTCAGTCCGAGAAAATCCATCTTCAGCAAACCCAGTTCGCCGACCGGATTCATCGCGTATTGCGTCACGAGCGTGCCGCTGTCGTCCAATTTCAGCGGCAGCAAATTCACCAGCGGCTCCGGCCCGATGACGACGCCCGCCGCGTGAACACTGGCGTTCCGCGTGAGGTCTTCGAGAATGAACGCCGTGTCAATCAGCTCGCGCGTGACTTCTTCGTTGTCGTAAGCCTCCTTGAGTTCCGGCACCTGCTTGAGCGCCTTCGTCAAATCCATTTTTAATTCGGCGGGAATCAGTTTCGCCAGCCGGTCGCAATCGCCATACGGCAAACCCATCACGCGGCCCACGTCGCGCACCACGGATTTCGCGCCCATCGTGCCGAACGTGATGATTTGCGCCACGGCATCGCGCCCATATTTTTCGCGGACATATTCGATGACGTCCGCCCGGCGGTCGTCCGCGAAATCAATGTCAATATCCGGCGGATTGACGCGCTCGGGATTCAGGAAGCGCTCGAACAGCAGCCCGTAGCGGATCGGATCCACGTTCGCGATTTCCAGCAGGTAGGTGACAATCGAACCGGCGGCGCTACCGCGCGCCACGCAGGAAATTCCCTTTTCCCGCCCGTGCCGGATGAAATCGGCGACGATGAGAAAATAAGAAATGAAACCGGTCTTTTCGATGACCGTCAGTTCCAACTGCAAACGGTCAATGACGGTTTTGATCGCAGCGGCGACAGCGGGATCGTTTATTAGTGGCACGGGCGTCTCGCCCGTGTGTTCATCGCCTGGATCACACGGGCGAGACGCCCGTGCCACTTCTTGATACGTCGGCAGCCGCTTCGGCTCGTCAATGCCCGTGACGATAAATTCTTTCCCCTCGGCCTTCGCGTGAATGGTGTAGCGGCGAAACAAGCCTTCCGCGACCTGCTGGCGCAAATATCCTTCCCGCGTGAAATGTTCCGGCGGAGTGAACACCGGATATTTGTTTTCGCCGAACTTGATCTCCAGGTTGCATTTCTCCGCCACCTCCAAAGTGTTTTGCACCGCCTCCGGCACCTCGGCGAAACGCGCCTTCATTTCCTCCGCGCTGCGCAGATAAAACTGCTCCGGCACATAGCCCGCGCTCATGCGCTTCGGATCGCTCAACAGCGTCTGCGTGCCGATGCAGACCAGGCAGTCGTGCGCGTGCGAATGGCTTTTCTCGATGTAATGCACGTCGTTCGTCGCGACGAGTTTCAGGCCGAATTCCTTGGACCATTTGATCAGGTGGCTGTTGACCTTGGCCTGATCCGGGATGCCGTGGTTTTGCAGTTCCAGGAAAAAATTCTCCGCGCCGAGCGTCTGCTTGAAAAAATCCACCGCGTCGCGCGCCTGGTCCAACTGGTCTTTCATGATCCAGTCGGGAATTTCGCTGGCGAGGCAGCCGGACATCGCGATCAAGCCTTCGCTGTGCGCCGCGAGAATTTCTTTATCAATGCGCGGCTTGTAATAATAGCCCTCCAGATGCGCGGCGGTCGTGAGCCGGATGAGATTTTTGTAGCCGATGTTGTCCTTGGCGAGCAGGCCGAGGTGATGATATTTCTCACCGTTGCTCTGCTTGCGTTCCAACCGCGAACCCGGCGCGACGTAAACTTCGCACCCGATGATCGGCTTGATGCCTTTCGCGCGAGCGGCCTGATAAAACTCAATCGCGCCGTGCATCGCGCCGTGGTCGGTAATGGCGAGCGCGGGGAATTTCAGTTCATGCGCCCGGTCCATCAATTTGTCCAAGCGGCACGCGCCATCGAGCAGGGAATACTCGGTGTGCAAATGCAAATGGACAAAATCGGCGTGCGACATGGGAACATTTTAGCGCCCTGCCGCCACGACACCAAGCTGCAAAGTTTTCCATTTCCGATGCCCCCTCAATAAACCAAAACGAGAACGGTGGTTTAACCACCAAGCAACCAAGTAACGAAGCCGGGAAAACTTGGTTCCTTCATTGTTCAATAAACGAGGACAAGAACGGCCGCCTCCTGCTGAATGATGAAATCCCGTTGGGATATTCCGCGCCGTGCCCTTTGCCCCGTTCGTCCACGCCAAACTCCCATTGGCCGCCCGGCTGGGACATTGCCGGGGAGCGCGCCCGTCCCGGTGGGCGCTTTCGGCGCCGCGCCAAAAACCGTTTCTGGATGTAGCGGCAGGCATCCTGCCTGCCGTAGAGCCGTGGCTTCCAGCCCGGCGGAAAAAATCGTCGGCCAGCCACACGTCCCCGAACATTTGACAACGCGGTAAAACCCGTCCGTCTTTTTCCGGGCGGCAAGGATGCCCGCCCTCTACGTCAGGCAGGGATGCCTGCCGCTACGCCCGGAGTGCGCCCGTCCCGGTGGCCGTTTCCGGCGTCGCGCCGCTTCACCTGAAAACAGCCCTGCCAGATCCGCGCTTGGGAACTGGGAAACATGGCTCCCAATCGGAAAGCGGCGACGTGTCGCCGCATGCCACATGCAGGCGTTGCCAACGGGTTGGAAGCGGAAATCGGCAGATTTTGCCTGGTTCGGGCTGTTTTCGCGCAAATGGCTGAAAATGAGCCTTTTGCCACTGATTTTTAGGCCGAAAACTTCAAAAGTTTTCCTCGCGACATCAAAAGTTTTGCCCGCGACATTGAAAGTTTTCGTCCCGACATCAAGGGTCAAAGCTCCGACATCGCCGTTTTTCGTCCCGACATTGAATGTTTTGGTCGCGACATCGAGGGACAAGGCTAAACCGTCGGGGGTCAAGGCTGCGACTGTGCCGGCTGGCGGGCGGACATTGCGGGATTGTCCTGCGGAACTATTCCTGATCCGTGACCGTGTCGTGGAATTTCAGGATGTCGCCTTTTTCGCCCTTGAGTTCGGCTTCCTTGAATTTGATGGCGGTGCGCGGATGCTGGTTCAACATACCGGTGAGCAGATACGGCAGGTCGTAGCCCCAGAGCAGTTTCGCGCGCATCGGCTCGATGTGGTTCTGCACGAGGTCGAGCACCGGGCGCAGCTCGTATTTCGGGTTGTGCAAAAACGCGAGGAGCAGTTCCATCGGGCAATTGCCCGCGCCACGGCCGAGGCCGGCGACGGTGGCATCGAGAAAATTCGCGCCCTCGATGATGCCGTCAATCGTATTGGCAAACGCGAGTTGCATGTTGTTGTGCATGTGGACGCCCACTTCCTTGCCGGACGATTTGCAGTAGCCGAGATATTTTTTCACCAGCGCGTGAACCTGTTCGCTGTAAAACGCGCCAAAGCTGTCCACGACGTAAATCGCCTTGGCTTCGGATTTGGCGAGCATTTCCAAGCCATCGTTCAATTCGCGGTCGGGAATGGTCGAGGCGGCCATGAGGTTGACGGTGGTTTCGTAGCCTTTGTCGTGCGCGTCCTTGACCATGTCCAGCGCGGTCGGAATCTGGTGGATGTAAGTCGCCACGCGGATCATGTCGAGGACGGAATCCTTCTTCGGCAAAATGTCTTCCTTGTAATCGCAACGCTCGGCATCGGCCATGACGCACAATTTCAAAGTGGTCTTATTGTCACCGACAATGCGGCGGATGGTTTCCTCGGTGCAGTATTTCCAATCGCCATGCTCGCCGACCTTGATGCCTTTGCGCGAAGACTTGTAGCCGATCTCCATGTAATCCACGCCGGCGGCGAGACAGGTTTCATAAACCAGCTTGACGGTTTTGTCCTCGAAATGGTGGTTGTTCATCAGGCCGCCGTCGCGGATGGTGCAGTCCACGACTTTGATTTCGGGGCGGAAGGAGAGCCAGCGGCTGGTGGCGTTGTCTTTGGCAGGTTTGGCAGCTTTCATGTTTTTGACAAATAATTATTTTTGGCGAAAGGCAATTATTCCTGAAAACCCGCGTGAAGGGACAGAATAAACTGGCTGAAAGATGCGACATATTTTGTTCCGGCCGAGGACAAGAAAAGCCGGCCGCGCGCCGCGCGGGCCTCAAGGCAGCGGTTCTTTGGCCATCAGCTCTTCCGGATACTGCACGTTAAAATAGCGCTCCAGCATTTCGTTGATGACGATGTCCGGGTGGTTTTCCAAAATCAATGCCGGATTGAATTCGCGGTTGTCGGCCATGAACACCATTTTCTTGAAGCTGTAACCGAGGAATTCCGGCCACGCCAGGCCGAACGAGTCGTGAAACACCACGGCGGTTTTGGTCGCGCGGCCGGGATTTTCCACGATCCGGCTCGACTTGTGCGCATCCCACCGCGAGACCAGGTTGGTCGCGTCCTCGATTTTCAGCGCCGGCAAACCGGAGCCGGGCGTGAATTGAAAATAATTTTTTTCAATGGCGTCCTCCGCGCCGAGCATTTGCGCCAAATCGCCGCCGGTCGCGGGAATATTCGTCCAACTGAAATCTGCCAGGCGCAGCGGCGGCAAATCCGGCATGAACGGCGACAATTTCTTGATCACTTCCTGACACGCCACGAAGCCGCCAAACCGATTCCAGTGCGTGTCGTTTTGCAGATAAGTCGGGGCGGTTTGTTTCGCGGCCAGCAGCGGCGCGCGCAAGTCGAGAATTTCAACGGTGGAATGCGCCTGCATGTATTTCAGAAACTGGTCGAGCTTGGTTTCGCGGCCGGCGGGCGCGGCGTTGACGAGCCAGCCGGGCAGTTCTTCGGGATAAATCGTCTGCTTGTCCGGCGGAATGACGAAGAGATATTTGATGCCGCGAGCCGCCAGCCAGTCGCGGCGCTGTTCCAGCAGGCTCTGCCAGGCTTGTAATTTCTGCGGCGGCAATTTCAACAGGCCGAGATAATGCTCAACCATTTGCTCCTCGGCGATGAACAGCCAATGATCCCGCCCGGTGACGACTTGGTTGACGCCGCGATCGTGATAAACGGCCAGCTTCCAGCTTTGAAACCAGCCGATGAGCTGGCTGCGAAATCCGAAATGATCGTTGAAGTAAGCTTCGCTGGCGGCCAGGAATTTCGGCACCTGGCCGGCGCGCAATTCGCGGAGCTGCGGGCGCGGGGCCGGCAGCCGGTTTTCGCCAGCCGTGCGCGCGCGGTCGAAATGGAAAAACTTGTCCGCCATTGGCGCCCAAAGCAGCAACAAAAAAATGGCGATCACAATCCAGTCAGACCAGGTGCGGCGCGGTGAGGAACAGGCGGGAGCGGAATTCATTCGTCAAAAGCGGAAATAGATGAACGGATTGTAAGTGCCGCCCGCGAGCCACGCCGCCGAAATCAGCAGCAAGGCCACCACGAAAAAAATTTCGAGGACCTGCCCGACACCAAAATAAACTTCGCGTCCCGCCGCCGGGATCCGGCCGCTGATTTTCGTCCCGACGTTTTTCACCGCATCCCACAGCGGCAGACTGAAGGCCGCACCGAGACACAACGCCCAGATGACTTCGCGGCTGGTGTAGCGATGCAGCGGCTGCGCCTGCGTGACGTGGCCGAGCCCAAACAGCGCGGCGAAGAAATTTGCCGCGCCGGCAAAAGTGTCCGCCCGGAACAGCACCCAGCCCATCATCACGACGAAGATGGCGTAACAATGCCGCAGCGCGCGCGGCAGCCGTTCCAGCGCGCCGCCCCAGGGCGTTTTTTCCACCACGAGAAAAATGCCGTGAAACAAGCCCCACGCCACAAAGGTCCAGTTCGCGCCGTGCCACAGGCCGCACAGGAAAAAAACCGCGACGAGATTGACGTGGGTGCGCATGGAGGAAACTCGGTTGCCGCCGAGCGGAATATAAACGTAGTCGCGAAACCAACTGGACAGCGAAATGTGCCAGCGCCGCCAGAAATCTTTGATGGATTGCGCGGTGTAAGGAAAATTGAAATTCTCGATGAACTGGAAGCCGAACATTTTTCCGAGGCCGACTGCCATGTCCGAGTAGCCGGAAAAATCGAAGTAGATTTGGATGGTGTAGCACGCAATGCCCAGCCACGCGACCGGCGCGGAAAGCTCGCCAGCGGGCAGTGCGAAAATCTGGTCGGCCGGCAACGCCACGGCGTTGGCGACAATCATTTTCTTGGCGAAGCCGCCGACAAACCGGCGCACGCCTTCCGCGAAATTGGCGCGGTTGGAATTCCGCTGCGCCAACTGCGGCGCGATGGCGTTCCAGCGCAGAATCGGCCCGGCGATGAGCTGCGGAAAAAAGAAAATGTAAAGCGCCACGTCGCGCGGGTCGCGGGCCGCGCGCCATTTGCGCCGATAAATGTCAATGATGTAAGACAGCGCGTGGAAGGTGAAAAACGAAATGCCGATGGGCAGCGCGATGTGCGGCACCGGCACGGCGGCGAGGCCGAAAAACTTCAGCGGCATATTGAGCGAAGCCACCGCCAGCCCGGCGTATTTGAAAAACGCGAGAAAGCCCACGTTGACGATGACGGCGACGGCGACAGCTTTTTTGCGTTTGGAAATTTCCTCGCTGCGTTCCACCCATTTACCCAGCTCAAAGTTGATGAGCGTGGAAACGAGCAGCAGCAGGATAAAACCGATTTCGCCCCACGCGTAAAAAAGGAGGCTGACCAGCAGCAGCCAGGTGTTGCGCGCGCGCAATCCGGGCAGCAAAAAATAAACCGTCAGGACGACGGGCAGGAACAGGAATAAAAACAAGGGTGAGCTGAAAACCATGTCAGGTCAAAGCGGTTTGAGCAGTTGGCGGCACGGGGTTTCGGGGGGCACATTTTTTCATGGCAGCGCATCCTTGACGAGCATTTCCTGCGGGTCCCGGATATAAAAAAATCCCTCTAGAATCTCGTTGATCACCACGTCCGGAGCGTTCGATGAAATCAGCGGCGTGTAGAATTCCCGGCTTTCCCATTCAAACACCGACCGCTGAAAACTCTGCCCCAAAAATTGCAGCCATGAGCCGCCAAAGGAATCGTTGAACAGCACCACTTTCCGCCGCACGGGCCCGGGATTTTCCACGATGGAAAGCGGCTTGCTGCCCCAGTTGGATTTGAAGGCGCGATTTTCATTCGTGCGCAGCACGGGCAATGTCGGGCCGGGCTGATAGGGAAAATAATTTTTTTCCGCCACGTTCCAGCCAAGGATCCGGGCCAGATCGCCGCCGGTGGCGGGCGGATTGGTCCAGATGAAATCTTCGCGGCGCAACGGCGGCAAATCTGGAAATTGTTTCGTCAATGTTTTGATCACTTCCTGACAGGCGACGAAGCTACCGTAGGCATTCCAGTGCATGTCATTCTGGAGATAAGTCGGCGCATAGGTTTTCGCCGCCAGCAGCACCGGGCGCAAGTCGAGGATTTCCACGGTGGAATGCGCCTTCATGTATTGCAGAAACTGGTCGAGCTTGGTCTCGCGCCGGGCGGGCGTGGCTTGTTGCAGCCAGACCGGCAGAAATTCCGGATACACCACCTGCTTGTTCGGCGGGATGACAAAAAGATATTTGATGCCGCGCGCCGCCAGCCAGTCGCGCCGCTTTTCCAACAGCGTCTGCCAGCTTTTCAATTGCGCCGGCGTGAACTTGGCCAGGCCCAGATAATGATCCACCATCTGGTCTTCGCCCCGGAACAGCCAGCCGTTTTGGCCCGGCACCACGCTGTAACCGCTCAGGTCGTGATACAGCCGCATCTTCCATTGCTGAAACCAGCGGATCAGTCGTTTGCGAAAACCAAAATAATCGTTGAAATACGTTTCCGCCGCGGCGAAATAAGCCTGCACGCCAGACAAATTCCACTGCGCCAGCCGCGGCTTGGGCGCGGGCATCCGGTTTTCCCCCGGCGGCTCGGTGCGATCCACGCCAGTGAAAAAATCCACGGTCGGCAGCCAAAGCAGCGCCGCGAAAAAAACAATCAGCCCCCAGTCGGCCCAAGGCTTGCGCGGCGAAAGGATGTTGGCGACGGACGTCACGGCTTCAAATGAGTTTTGGCAATGCTGCGAAAACCGTTGCCGGCAAAATCGTCGCCATGCATGGATTGGCCTCGTGACAGACCGCATCATTTAGCAAACGCCGGTCGCAGGCACAAGCCGTCGCGGCCACGATTTGGTCGGGCCGGTAAATCGGTGCCGCGCGACAGAGCGAATCGCCGGTGGCGAACAGTCCGATGACCGGCACGCCCAGCCCGGCGGCGAAATGCAGCGGCCCGGTGTCGCCGGAAATCACCGTCTGCGCCCGCCGCAGCACCGCCAGAAACAGCCGCAAATCCGGCACCGGCGGCAGCGCAAAAATTTCCGGCTCCAGTTTTTTAAGTTCGGCCAGCAAGGCGCGTTCGCGCGCGTTCGTGCCGGAGGAAAAGGCGAGCGCCACGCCCGCCGCTTTGGCGAGCCGGTAAAATTCCGCCCACCGCGGCGGCGGCCATTCTTTTTTGGGCTGCGACGTGGCGAGGTGGCAAAGAACACATTTGCCCGGCAACAATTTTGCCGCCTCATTTGCCAGTTTTGGATCGGCGGCGATTTCCAAATGGGCGGACTTGGGCGGCGGAACCTGCCAGGCGGACAATAATTTCAGATGTCGCTGCACCCACGATTCCGGCAGCTGCTCTGCCGGAAATTTGTCGGTGTAGGCAATCCGTTTGAGCAGCTTGGGGCGGCACGATGCCTCGCCTAAGCGAATTTTCGCGCCGGAGAGGAAACTCAAGATCGCGCCGCGGTCGTTGCCGCCGAAATCCACCGACCGGGCAAATTGCTCGCGGCGCAAGGCGCGAATGACCGGCCACGTTTCGCGCAGCCGTGCCCGCCCGCGCGTGCGCGGGAGCGGCCAGATTTTTTTAATCCATGGCAGATTTTCCAGCAGCGGCGCGACCTCGGCGGCGACCAGCACGTGCAATTCGGCGTCCGGCCAATGCGCTCGCAGCGCCCGCAGCGCCGGGGTGATGAAGACGGCGTCGCCGAGGTATTTGAATTGCAGCGCGAGAATTTTTTCCGGCCGGCCGCTCACGACGCGAATTGAAGTTCGTAAAGTTTCTGATAAACGCCGCCGCGCTGGACCAGCTCGGCGTGGGTGCCGGTCTCAATGATTTTGCCCTGATCGAGCACGACAATCACGTCGGCGTGGAGAATCGTCGAGAGCCGGTGCGCGATGCAAATGGTGGTGCGGCCTTCCATCAGTTCGTCCAGCGCGCTCTGCACGGCACGTTCGGATTCGGTATCCAGCGCGCTCGTGGCCTCGTCAAGAATCAGAATCGGCGCGTCCTTCAGAACCGCGCGGGCAATGGCGAGGCGCTGGCGCTGGCCGCCGGAAAGCGAGACGCCTTTTTCGCCGATGACCGCCTCGAAGCCTTCCGGCTTTTGCATGATGAATTCGTAGGCATGCGCGTATTTGGCAGCGGCAATAATTTCTTCATTCGACGCGCCCAAGCGGCCCAATTCGATGTTCCGGCGGATCGAATCGTTGAACAAAATATTTTCCTGCGCGACGACGGCGATTTGATTGCGCAAGTCGCGCGTGGAAACGTCGCGCAAATCCACGCCGCCGATTTTTATCGCGCCGCGCGCGGGGTCGTAAAAACGCAGGAGCAGATTGGCCAGCGTGGTTTTGCCGGAACCGCTGGCCCCGACGAGCGCGACCAACTGGCCGGCCTTGACGGTGAAGTGGATGTTTTGGAGCACCGGTTTGTCCCCGTAATTAAACGAAACATTTTCCAGGACGATGTCGGCCTTGGAAGCGTGGAGCATTTTCGGCGCGGCGGGTTCCGGCACGGAGTTCTGGGTGGCGAGCAGTTCGAAGACGCGTTCGCTGGCGGCCCGGGCCTGGGTGAGCTGCTGGTGCAGGCGCGTCAGATTTTTCATCGGGCCATACATTTGAAAAATGCTGCCGGCAAATAAAATAAAATCTCCGGGATTCGGATTGGCCCGCGCGAGATAAACCATGTAAAGCAGCGCCAGCGCCACGCCACAGGCGGCCAGAAAATCAATGAGCGGACTGGTGATTTCATTGGCCCGGACGATGCGCATGTAGTTGCTGATGGATTTGCGCGCGGTCTGGCGAAACTCGTCCGTGACGATGTTTTCGAGGTTGTAAGCTTTGATGACGCGCTGACCGGAGAAAGATTCGCTCATGACCTGCACGAGTTCGGCGTTCTGGTTTTGCATTTCCCGGCTGGCCCGGCGGATTTTGCGGCTGTAAATGGAAAGTGGAATCATGCAAACCGGCAAGACGACCAGAGAAATCAACGTCATCATCGGCTGCCGCCAGAGCAACACCCCCAGCGTGAAGAGGAGAATGACCGGGTCGCGGACAATGACCGACGTGGCCCCACTGATGACCGTTTGCAGTTGGCCGGTGTCGTTCATGATGCGGGAAATGAGATCGCCGCTGCGGCTGGCGTTGAAAAAACCGGCGGACAAGCCGAGCAGATGGCTGAATAATTTTGTTCGCAGATCGGTGATCGTGCGAATGGCCGACCATTGGAGAAAATAGGTATTCAGGTAACCCATTATTTTGGAGAGCAGCATGACGAGGGGAATGGTGGCGACCAGCAGCAACACCGCGGCGAAATGTTCCCGCAAACCGCTGCCCATGCCGGCGCGGGCGTTGTCCAGCCAATTTTGGATAAATTGAAGATAGTCTGGCAGCTTGATGATTTGTTTGACGGGGCCACCGGCCGGTTCAAACACCAGCGTGGAAACCAGCCAGATGGCAACCATCAGCAGCGGCGTCATGATGCCGGCCAGAATACCGGTCAACACGCCGAGAAACAGCCGCACGCGATAGGGCCGGGCAAACTGCCAAAGTTTTTTTAAGAAGTCGGACATCGCCAGCATGTTTACAAATGCTGCGCAAAGCGAAAGTTTTTGTTTTGGCCTTGCCCGACGGGCACCGGGTTCTTTAGCCTCATCCCATCTGGCCCGTCGCCAGCACCGGCGGGCGGGCGGTTTGAACCTCGCGAATTACCGTTGTGTCACCACCAGTCCGCCCAGCAACAGCAGCCATGCGCGCAACCGCCAACGCCCAGTCTTCGCCGAATCTCGGCACATTTCTGCCCCGCACCCGCAACGCCAAAAAAGTCATGGTGCTCGACCTTGGCTTCCTCGGCGATACCGTGCATTTGCTGCCGTCGCTCTGGATGATCCGGCAGGCGTATCCGCAGGCCGAACTGCACGTGACCGTGGCCGCGCATGTGACCTCGCTGCTGGAATGTGTGCCGTGGGTGAACCGCGTTTGGGGCTACATGCGCTATCCGCGGCACGCCACGCTGCGCGAAAATTTGGAAGTGGTTGCACGCCTGCGCCGGGAAAAATTTGACGTGCTCATCAATCTCAACGGCTCGGACCGCTCCAGTTGGCTGACGTTTTTGAGCGGCGCGCGGGAACGCCTTGGCCGGCTGCCCGACGACGGCGGCCCGCCATTCTGGAAAAAAATGTTCACCGCGCACGTCCAGCATCCGTTTGGCGGTGAGCCGGTTTATTGGCAACGCTGCCATTGTCTCGAGCAGGCGGGTTTCCCGGCCGCGCCGCCGGAATTTCGGGTGCAAATCGCTCCGAAGCATTTGAACGCGGCGCAAATCTCTGCGGCCGATCGGGGAACTTATTTGCACCTCAGCCCGTTCACCACCGCCGATTACAAGGAACTGCCGCCGGAGCAAATCGCCGAATTGGCCGGCGCGCTGCAAAAAAACTTTCCCGAAAAAAAACTGGTTTTGTCCTGCGCCCCGACGCCGCGCGAACTGGAAAAAATGAAAAACCTGCTCCCGTTGCTGCCGTTCCAGCCCTGGCGGGTTTTCGCCGGCAATCTGAATTTGATCCAACTGGCGGCGGTCATCCAACAGAGCGCGTTGCATTTTTGCGGCGACACCGGCACGCTGCATCTGGCGTTGATGACCGGCACGCCGGCAGTATCCTGGTTCTGGCCGAATCCGGGACGGAAGGAATGGTTTCCCGCCGGTGAAAATTACCGGCTGCTGGTCGGGACCAATGAACCGGCGGCAAAATATTTATGCCGCGTGGAAACCGCCGGACTGGTTCGCGCCGCTCAATCCGTGTTAAGCTTGGGCAAAACCGGAAACACCTGAAACTATGGCCAACGAACAACGCCTGCCCATCGCCGTCTGCATGATCGCCGGCAATGAGGCCGCGCGCATCCGCCGCGCGCTCGAAAGCGTGGCGGGCTGGACGAGCGAAATCATCGTCGTCCTCAACGCCGACGTGAACGATGGCACGGATCAAATCGCCGCCGAATTTGGCGCCAAAGTTTTTCGCGAACCGTGGAAGGGCCACATCGCCCAGAAAAATTCCGCCGCCCAAAAAGCCGGCAGTGAATGGCTTTTGGGCCTGGATGCCGACGAAGTGGTTTCTGCCGAACTGCGAACGGAACTGGAACAGTTGTTTGCGGTTCCGGAAAAATTGAAACCGTTCGCCGCATTTTGTTTTCCCCGGTGCTCGTGGTATTGCGGGCGCTGGATCCGGCACGGCGACTGGTATCCCGACCGGCAGACGCGCCTGTGGCGGCACGGCGCGGCGAAATGGGGCGGCATTGATCCGCACGATAAATTATTGGTGCAGGGAAGTGTCGCCCGCCTAAAGGGCGAGCTGCGACACTACACGATGGAATCTTTGGAGCAGCAAATGAAAAAGACCGTCGCCTACGCGAATGATTTCGCCCGCCATTGCGCGGAGCAAAAGAAAACGGTGAGCTTCCTGGATCTCTGGCTGCGACCAGCTTGGCGCTTTGGCCGTGCGTATTTGCTCCGACTGGGTTTGCTTGACGGCTGGCAAGGCTTTGCCATTGCGCGCATGGCCGCAGTCTATACTTTCCTGCGCTACCTCAAAGCCTATCAAAGGCAACAGGAAACCAAACCGGATTGAACTTTCCGCTTCAAAATGTCCCTCAATAACCGCCATGTTTTGATTTACGAGCCGAGTGTGGAAGGCCATCACGTCGGCTGGCTGCGCTTCATCACCGACGATTTGCTGAACGCCGGGTTTCAACTAACTCTCGCGCTCGACACTCGGCCGGCGGCGATGAAACGCATCGAAGGCCAGATGGCCGACTGCTTGCCGCAGTTGAAAATCATTCCCGCCATTGCCGAAAAATCGGACGAGACCAAAACTGCTTCGCCGGCCCACGTCGCCGCCTGCCTGAAAAAATCCGGGGCGGCGCGCGTGTTCCTGGCCCATTTCAACGACATCGCCTCGACACTATTGCGCCGCGCGGCCTTTGGACTAATGCCGGATGCGAGCTTGCGCGGACGGCTCGGTGGCATTTATTTGCGCCCCCAATTTCTCACCGCCAGCGCGCTGTCGCCCAACCAGGCGGTAAAAAAACTGGGCTTCCACCGGCTCATCCAAAATGGCTGGCTGAATCCATTGCTGTTCCTCGATTCAGAGCTTTGTGCTGTGGCCCGGAAAAAATATCCGCTCGCCCCAATCTCATTTCTGGCCGATCCGTATCCGGAAAATTTTTTCGCCGACCGCGCCGCTGCACGCAAACAGTTTAATCTGCCCGACAACAAGTTTGTCCTGCTTTTTTATGGGGGCGGCTACAAGCGCAAAGGATTGCATCTCGCCGTGGAGGCGATGCTCAAGCTGTCCGCGCCCGGCAAGGCCTTCATACTCTGCGCCGGCTTGCAGCCGAAAAACGAACAGCTGGCCCGCGACCTCGAAGCGCTGCGCGCGCGGGGTCGCGCGGAAATCGTGAACCGCTACGTCTCCGCCGAGGAAGAGAAACAGTTATTCGCCGCCAGCGACGCCGTGCTGCTGCCTTACATCAATCACCAAGGCACCAGCGGCGTGCTTTCCTGCTCCGCTGGCGCGGGCCGGCCGGTCATCGCTTCGGACGAGCACTACATCGGCCGGGTCGTGCGCCAATATAAAATGGGAATACCCTTTGAATCCGGCAACGTGGCGCAGTTGCAAGCCGCCATTGCTCGCATGGCGTCCGCGAACCACGAAGAGCTTCTGCAATGGCAGGCCGGCGCGGAAGCCTACGGTAAAACCTGTTCGCGCGGCGCGTTTCGTTCCGCGCTAATCGCCGCCGTGGAAAGCGCCGCCGCCGTAAAACCATGAACCGGCCCGGCATTGCCGCCTTGCCCGGTCGTCTGGATTTTTGTATTTTGAATTGGAACCGACTGTCAACTCCACATGAAAAAAATCCGCATCGATTTCTGTGACTT
>CAJAQO010000051.1 GCA_903944085.1 uncultured Verrucomicrobia subdivision 3 bacterium | reverse complement strand
TTTTCATCCAGCATGAATTTCTGATACTGGCCGGCCCATTTGACGCCGCGCCACGCAAAGAAATGGCAGGTCGTCGGCAAGTCCGGCCGCAAATTCCAAGTCAAATGACGCTGCCCCTGCTTCAGCGCAAAATCCGCCACGTAACCGGTGCCGACATGTTCGCCACCGTTCAGACACAACCATTGCCGGAGTGAAACGGGATCGGGCCAAGCCGCGCATCAACGGCATCGAATCCTTCTGGAGCTTTGCCAAGATGCTGTTGGCCAAGCAGCGAGGCGTCCGTGCCGAGAAGTTTCCATTGCACCTCAAAGTATCCGAGTGGCGTTGGAGTCATCGCCGTGATAACCTCTACTCGTGTGCCGCCATATCAATTATGCCAGCTATACCGGAGCCGGAACTATGATCGTAATTCAAGCGCGGTTCAAAATATAACCGCCAGTCTTTCCGCGCGGAGGCACTGCCTTTTGCTAGGAGCTGATTTTAACTATTTCGCCAAACATTTAACTGCGGTTAGTTCCAGAATGCATTATTTTCATTCCCGCCCAATTGCGCGAATAATGATTCCGCCTCACGACCATTGCATATGACGAAAACCATTTGTTATTACCTCGTCCTGTTCTTGTTGCTGGCCTTGGACGCGTCCGCCGCGCCCGCCGCGACCAAGCCCAACATCATCGTCATCCTCGTGGATGACATGGGTTTCGCCGACCTCGGTTGCTACGGCAGCGAAATTCCCACGCCCAACCTCGACAAGCTGGCGGCCGACGGATTGCGGTTCACGCATTTTCACAATGATTCGCGGTGCAGTCCCTCGCGCGCCACCATTCTCACGGGGCTTTATTCGCAGGAGGCGGGGATAGGGGTGCTGACCGGCCAGCGCAAGGGGGCCGACGGTCAGCCGCTGCCGGGTTATCTGGGGCATCTCAATAATAATTGCGTGACCATCGCCGAGGTCTTGCACGGCGCTGGTTATTTTACGGCCATGTCGGGCAAATGGCATCTGGGGCAGGAACACGGGGTTGTCCCTTGGAACCGAGGCTTCGATCGCAGTCTCAATTCACCGGTCGGAGGATTTTATTTCCCCGCAGATAAGAACACTCATTTATTTTTAAACGGTCATGATGTCGGCCGGGGCGGCAAGGAAGGCGTGCCAGCGGATTGGTATTCCACCGATTTGTGGACGGAATACGGCCTGAAATTTATTGACGAGGCGCAGGCTGCCAAGAAACCGTTTTTCCTTTACCTCGCCTACAACGCGCCTCACTTTCCGCTGGAGGCACCGGCCGAAGACATCGCCAAATTTCGCGGAAAATATTTGGTCGGCTGGGACAAACTGCGCGATGAACGTTATGCGAAACAAATCAAGCTGGGTGTGATTGACCCGACTTGGCCGCTTTCCCCGCGACCGCCAGAGGTCAAACCGTGGGATAGTCTGACGCCGGAGCAAAAGGACCGGTTTGACCATATCATGGCCATTTACGCTGCGTGCGTTTATCACATGGACAAGGAAGTTGGCGTGCTGGTGACCGGCCTGGCCCAGCGTGGGTTGCTGGACAACACGCTCATTCTGTTCATGAGCGATAATGGCGGCAACTATGAGAGCGGTCCCAACGGCAGGCTGGAGGGCGTTTCGCCGGGCGGCCCGGATTCCACCGTTTTTTGTGGCCAGTCATGGGCCACGCTGGAAAACACACCCTTCCGCCGTTACAAACATTTTGAGCACGAAGGCGGCATCTCCAGTCCCTTGATCGTTCATTGGCCGGCAGGCATCGCGGCGAAAAAAGAATTGCGCGACCAGCAGTCTCATATCATTGACATCATGGCCACCTGCGTGGATGTCAGCGGCGCGCAATATCCCACCCAATTTATCGGGCATGATATTCACCCACTGGACGGCCGCAGCTTGCTGCCGGCGTTTGCCAACCAGCCCATTCAGCGCGACGCGATTTACTGGGAGCATGAAGGCAATGCCGCCGTCTTGCAGGGCGACTGGAAACTCGTGCGCTTTCGCTGGAACGGCGTTTGGGAACTTTACAACATCAAGGCTGACCGGACCGAACAGCACGACTTGTCCGCCTCACAACCCGACAAGGTGAAGCAACTAAGTGCCCTGTGGAACGACTGGGCGAAAAAGGATAATGTGCTTCCCGAACCGCATCTCAAATTCCCCATGTTCACGCCCAATGACGGCTATGGAGGCACCCCGCCGTTGCGCGGCCCCGCTGTGAACTCGGGAGACTCGGCGACCCCGGAAGAATAGTTGTTCTGCCGGCGGAATAATGATGCACAACTCAAGGGCATCGGCGGTGGCCAGTGTGTTAAAGCACGTAATGCGTGGGTGTTTACAACTAAGGAAAAAGCCGAAAAAGCGCAGAAAATAGTGGATGAATACTCCGCCCAAAAAGGAGCCAGAACTGCCGTGAAGTAATCAGCGGTGACACTTTCCAACAAACACAAAGGCCGCCCAATTACGGGGGGCCTTTGCTTTTGAAGTGTTGCTTGAATTATTTCGCTGCCTTCGCCGCCCTGACTTTGGCCCACCGGGCCTTGGCGGCGGCGGAAATCTTGGCCTTGGCCGCGGCGCTCATCGTGAACTTCTTCTTGGCCGGTTTGGCCGCAGGCTTTGGTGCCGCGACCGCTTTGGCGGCGACTTTCACCGCTGGGGCGACAATCGCCGGCTTGGCGGTGCCCTTGATCTCGGCCCAGCGTGCTTTTTGGGCGGCGCGAATCTTGGCGATGGCGGAAGCGCTCATTTTCTTCCGGGCGGGTTTTGCCGCTTCGGCAGTGGCGGCCTTGGCCGTGGCGCTGGCACCGAGCAATTGGTTGAGTTGGGTTTCAAGCTTCGCGATTTCCTCTTTGAGGTCGGCGGCTTGACGGAGTTGTTGTGCAGTAATGTTAATACTCATAGAGGTATTATTTGCACAGTTACGTGTTTGGGTCAACCGCACAAGTATCCATTGCCGTGTAATTGATTATGCCGAGTGGTTCGGGCGATTCTTCTAAAACCGAAGGAATCGCCTTTAATTATCTTTGTGGTTCAGCATAATTCGGGAGGTCTGTTGCGTGAAGGATACTTAACGAATGATTGCGCCGCTGGCAAATTTCATTGACTGGCCGGTCGTCCAGATCGCCTATGCGATGCTGCCGCAATCCATGTGGCGGGAGGCCGCCAAAGAACGGGATTAAAAACTGGAGCAAGCGGTCCAATTTCTGAACGGACCGGACTTCATCCCCGCCGAAAGCCAGCCGGCGCAACTCGATTTTGGTCCCGAAGCCCCGGGCGGGCGCTCCCGCTTTTCCACACCGCTACCGTGCGAGTTCGCGGAGAACAACGTCGTTCACGGCCGGCTATACCGTTGCGCGGACGCATGGCAGAAAAGGCCGGTGATCGTCCTTCTCCATGGTGGCGGGGACTTTCCCGGTCATCAGTTCGGAGTTCACTTATTCGCCCGCCGCTGCAATCGAGCGGGATTCAATGCGGCGATTTTGGAACTGCTTTACTACTTTCAACGCCGCCCACGCGGGCATGTTCGATTGAACATCCTTGGCCAGTTACTTCGTTGATCAGCCGGGATTACTTGGAAATAGCAAAGACCTATGCGCAGGCGGTTGCCGAAATCCGCAGTCTGAACGGGTGGTTGCTGGCGGAAGGTTGCTCCGCCGTGGCGCTGATGCGAATTTCGCTCGGCGCTTACCTATCGGGATTGTCGGGGGGTTCATTCCAAATGCACGATGCCGTGGCGGATGGCGCTGATGGCCGCTTCGGTGCGGTCATGCACCTTGAGTTTGGTGAACAACGTCTTTAGGCGTGCCTTCACCGTATCCTCGGTGATGGACA
Organism: uncultured Verrucomicrobia subdivision 3 bacterium; assembly: GCA_903944085.1. Classification (GTDB taxonomy): domain Bacteria; phylum Verrucomicrobiota; class Verrucomicrobiia; order Limisphaerales; family UBA11358; genus UBA11358. Next base: position 16,127 of record CAJAQO010000051.1, on the reverse strand, counting down.
GCGACTGGGACATTTCCTTGTTGCTGCGCCCTTTCATCAGCAGTTGCAGCACCTCCATTTCTATGGCCGATAGATCAGCGCGTTGAAGGCGATTGGCCAGCCGGTTCGCAACTTTGGGCGGCAGGATTTGTTGTCCAGCAAAGACCGCGCGAATCGTTTTGGCCAGTTCAACGTTGGGAGTGTCCTTGAGCAGATATGATTTGGCACCGCTTTGAATCGCGCGATAGATGTCCTCGTCCGTGTCAAAGGTGGTGAGCACAATGACGCGGGCATCGGGAAATTCCTTGCGAATGGACAGGGTGGCCTCGGCCCCGCCCATGCCGGGAAGGCGCAAATCCATCAGCACCACATCAGGTTTCTTTTCGCGGTAAACTCGAATTGCCTCTTGACCATCGCCCGCTTCGGCGACGACCTTTAAATCCGGTTCGTGCTCAATCAGCGCGGCCATGCCGGTGCGGAACGCCGGATGGTCGTCCACCAGCATGACTCGAATTTTATCCTGCTTTTTCAATGTTTTCAAGGCCATGCTACGGATTGCACTGTCGGCTGTCATTGACTCATTCGGGTAAATTGTCATTCACCCACCAGTGGTATGGAAAAGTTTATTTCCGTGCCTTGATTGGGCGCGGAGCGGACCTTTAATTTTCCATTCAATTCTTTCGCACGCTCCTTCATACCGACCAAACCAAATCCACCCTCGCTTGGCGGCGGATTAGCCGGATCAAAACCCCGACCGTCGTCCGCCACCGACAGTGAAAAGTGCTTTTCGCCAAATTCAAGCGTTACCTTGATTTGCTTGGCTTGCGCGTGGTTCACCGCATTGGCAATGGCCTCCTGACCGAGGCGCAAAACATTGTTTTCGATGATCGCCGGGAGGCGGCGTTCCCGGCCCACGACCTCAAATTGGCTGTCCGAAACGATGCCCACCGACAATTGCTTCAGAATGTTTTTCAAGGCGTTAACCAAATCGCCCGTCTCCAATACTTGCGGGCGCATGTTCCAGATGGAGTTGCGCGCTTCCTCCAGGCTGTCACGAACCATTTGCTGCGCGAGTTCGATGTGATGACTCGCGGAATTGGATGCGCCGCTCGCGTGAATTTTCACCAGCTGCAACTGCACGGAAGTGGCGGTCAGTCCCTGGGCCAGCGTGTCATGAATCTCCCGCGCCAGACGGTTTCTTTCGGAGAGAATGGCGCTGAATTCGGCCTCGGCCATGGCCCGGCGATGGGCTTGTTCATTCAGTCGGCGGCGGGCAACTAACATCACCGCACCAGTGACCAAGAGCGATCCGCCGGTCAATAGACCCAGTAGAATGATCACATGACTGGCCGTCCACCACGGCGGCGATTTGATAATTGTCAAGTCGGCCGCCGAGCGCAGCAGAATTTGAAACGATTGGGGGTGCCAGATCCCCATCACGGGGCGGGCGTCGTCATAAGTGACAACACAGATGCCGGCCACACGCACCAGGCTGTCCGGCTGCCAGCCAGGCTGAATGTTTGGGTGCAAGGGCAGCTTCAGAATGGCTTTGAAGAACGTGTTGTTTTGTTCCAATGTCAAAACGATGCCATCCTGCTCCGGCTCGATGTCGGCCAGCCGCGCTTCCATGCTGACCAAGTCATCTTGATGATCATAGGCATCGGGAGGATTGGTCAGCATCAATGGTGCAGGCGGCGTTGCCGCACGGATTTTTCTATAAATGGCGTCTTCCAGACCGGGAGTTGAGGAACCGTAAGCCGGAAAACCCAGCGCATCAATTTCGTCTCCCGGTTGCAAGTCATCCGTTTGGCGGATTTGTATCCGCAGGCCCGAGGACTCATCCCGGATCCACACCAGTGAACCGGGTTGCGAGCGGGTCACTACCCCGCGCACATGGATACGATGTCCGTAAGGAAGTTCGCGTGAATATTGCAGGAGGCTGACCGAGGATCGAACCGGCACCGCAAATGGATCAGCCGGTGAAAGTTTGTTGACACGCACAGACACGCCGCGAGGAACTTGCAAGACGGGACTTAAAGCCTGGCGCTTTTGATTGAATTGATACAGACAAACGGCTTGAATGGTCACCTCCGCGTCCGCGTCAATTTGTGGATCTTGCGGCACCGGGATTCTTACCGGTATCGTGCCGCCATCCGCTGCCAGCACGATTCTCCAGGTGTCCTCGTCCGGCGCTGCCGGCCAGCATTGCCGCACCACTCCCGTGATTTCCACATACTGTGCATCCAGCGCACCCGTGATGAGTTGCTGATAGGTGACTGGTCGCGCTTCTGGTATGGTGCCACCGCCTAACTTCCATGCTTCATTGACTAGCACGCACGGCGCGAACTCGCCCGGACTGGTCACCCCAAAAATTTCCAAGCGATCTTTCCGATGATAAGGTGCAAATATATTTGTGGCGGCAGACAAATACACGCTTGCACTCTGGTCCGCCAGAATCAAGGCCCGTTCACGCGGCTGCGATTCATCCACCACGACGCCTTGCAGCCGCACCGGCAAAGCTTGCGCCGCCTGGGCCACCGTCAAGTTGAGTATCTGCTCCGCATTCGTCAGCACTATCGCCGGCAAATCTGGCGATGGCGCGGGAGCCGCCGGCAAAGCATCAACCACGGCAATTTGCAAGCCGATGATCGTAATGACAAATAAAGGCGGGCGCATAAGTGAGATTATCGGTTAAACCCCCGAGGCTGGCAAGGCTCACGAATTTACCCGTTCGGGTAAATTTTTTATACCCGTATGGGAAATAGACGCCAGCGGTCGCCAGCTGTTAAGGTTGAGAATCAGCTAATTTACTCGTGTGAGGTAAAGCGGCTTTTCCAACAACAAAAGAAAACACAAGAAAGTGAGAATACGAGAAATGAAGATCCAGAAAATCCAATCAGCGGGTGCTGTGAAGCAGGGTTTCACGTTGATCGAACTGCTGGTGGTCATCGCCATCATCGCGATCCTGGCCGCCATGCTCTTGCCCGCCCTGGCCAAAGCCAAGGCCAAAGCGATGCGGACGGTTTGCTTGGGGAATATGAAGCAATTGGGGTTGGGCATACAAATGTATGTGAATGATAACAACAGCACGTTGCCTTGGCCAAATTGGGGAACGGATGCGAATCCTCCCTGTCCCGCCGGATGGCTGTTTTCGGGCTCCTTGCCGCCGCAATATACACTTCCAGTTTACAATCTTAATCCCGGAAATTTTACCATAGCGGCCACCAAAGCGATTCAGGGAGGTGCGTTATATCAATACGTTCCCAATATCAAAGCCTTTCGCTGTCCGCTGGATCAGCCGGGGGATTCATCCACCAGTTGGGGAACAAGGCAGCAGCAATTGAGCAGTTACACCATGGACCCCTCCGCGGCGTTTGCCAACCCGCCGGATGGTGGAGCTTCCAGTGGCAATAATTACCACCTAATGAAAATGACCCAAGTCTATAATCAGGTATGTATTATCCTGTGGGAAGAACCATTTGCGCCCGGAACCGGCGACTGGAATGATGGCGCTAGTTTTCCAGATAGCCAGGGGTTAGGCGGAGCGCACCTTACTGGGGGCCTGGTCTTGGCGGTGGACGGAAGTTCGCAATTCATGAAAACAAATCAATGGAGCAATCTGTCAGCCAAGCCGCCTACTGGTGAGCACAATTTACTCTGGTGGGGCCAATAGAGTGTTGGGGCGTCCAAAAAATCTTTTACGCAAGTCCTCTTCCAGCAACATTTAACCAAGCCACAATTTGCAAAGAAACAATCAGCCAATACAAAATAGCTCCCAACCACCTAGATTATGAACTCAATTTCAATACAACCAAGTAAAACCACACTGCTGCCAAAGCTCAAATGGCTGCTTACAGCCATCAGTCTGTCCCTGTTCGGGGGCGCTCACGCGCAAGGGGTTTTTGACTTTGGCGCGACGGCACCAACCCCAGGCCTCGCTGACATTTCGCAATTAACTGGCGGGCATGACAATGGCGGCAGTTATTACGTGGACTCCGGAAATCCCGGCCAGACCTTTACGACGGGGAGCAATCCTCAAGGCTATTCGCTTCTGAACATTTATATTAAGACGAGGAGTTCGGGAGCCGGTGGCGGCCAGCCAGGGCTGTCGGCTTACACGCTGCGCATTTATTCGCTGACTAACACAGCGTCGGGCACGGCGACGTTGATCACAACTTACGTCACGACCAATCAAGCAACTTTCACCCAAGGTGATTGGTTTGAATTTACCGGTCTGACCAATCTTTTTCAGCCCAACGCCATTTATGGTTTTGCATTGAGCCGGAATGGGAACGGCTGGTGGGAGCCTGACAATTCAAGCAGCAGTCTGTATGCGGGTGGCATTGCGTCCAAATTCCCAACGGCCACTACAGTGTTGACCACAACCTTTGCCGCGTCGGATATGACGTTTGATTTGAACCTCATCCCGTTCGCCGATCCCCTGGTGACACCCACTATAATCTCACCTGCTAACCCGGTCTATGCCGGCACACCCGTCACTTTGAGTGCAACGGTTGGCGGCACGGCTCCTTTCACCAGCTTTGTTTGGCAATCCGATGGGGCCACCGGTGGCGCGACCTGGTCGAATCTGGCCGGATCGGCCACGAATACCTTCGCCTTGGCCACATCGGCTTTGGCTGCTGGCAATTATCAATATCGCTTAATCGTAACAAGTTCTGCAGGCACTACGACAAATACGCCGTCCACGTTAATTTTGAGCAATGCTGCGGCTCCGTTCGTCGTGGCGAATACGACCATCACGCCAAACCTGGCTCCCGTCGGCGGTAGCACCACAATTAGCGCCACGTTTGGCGGCACTTTGCCCATCTATTATCAATGGCTTTTCGCTGACTCCAACGGCATCAAAAGTCTTGTTTCTGGTGGGACGAGCAATGTGTTGGCGCTATCTAATATCGAGTTTACAAATGCCGGAACCTATAGCCTGATTGCATCGAATAATCCAGGCGGCGTGCCTACAGTGGTTACAAACACGCCCGCATCTCTGTCAGTGCGGGCGGCAGTAATTATTTCTGCTAGTCCAACACCGCCGACGGCTGGAAGTGACGACATCGCTCAATTGGACAGCGCTGGCGACGTCGGAAACCCGGACAACCTCAACTACTATGATAACAATGGCGCCCCGCCTGGCCAAACCTTCACTACCGGTAACAATCCGAACGGCTACACGCTGAATGCTTTGTATTATCTGGCCGGCGGCCCGGTTATCAATAACGGCAGCCATCCTGCCGCAATAGTCTATACGTTGCGCATCTACTCCATATCCGGCAGCGCGGCAACGCTCATCAGCACGTATGTCAACGATAACAGTTCTCCGGCCATTCCGAATAATACTTGGGTAAAGTGGACCGGCGGTCTGACCAACACCTTTGCGCCAAGTTCCACCTATGCCTACAGCATCATTTCGGGTGCGGGATACATGCACATGGGCAACGCCAGCAATAATCCTTCGTTTTATTCCGGTGGCGAGTTGGCATTGCTTCCAACGGCCAGCGGAACGGCGACCTTTGGGACCAGCCATAACACAGATGCGACATTTTTGGTCAATCTCGTGCCAACAGGCTTGCCTGCGGTTCAGTTTGTCAGTATTTCGCCGGCAAGCTCGCCGACCAATCCCGTGTATGGTGGGCAACCGGTGACGTTGAGTGTTCAATGTATCGGCGCGGCTCCGCTTTATTATGACTGGCAAACGGACAACGGCTTGGGCGGGGCGTTCAGCGATATTCCAAGCTCCAACACGAATGCTTTCACCTTTGACACAATAAGCCTCGCCGCCGGCACCTACAACTATCAGGTGATCATTACCAACAGTTCGGGTTCGGCCACCAGTTCGGTGGTCACGCTTAACCTGCTAGCCGCCTCGGCTCCGGTGGTCACGACCAACACCACCCTTTCGCCTCCAGCCACGTTTGTTGGCAACGGTGTCACGATGCAGGCCGCGTTTTCAGGAACTCCGACCATTGCCTACCAATGGGAATTCGACAAAGGCAGCGGCCCGGTCGCCATTGCCGGAGCCACAAATGCCACCTACACCATCGCTAGCGCGCAACTTACTAATAGCGGTTTGTATTTTGTAAACGCTTCAAACCGGATTGCTCCGTTCACGAATTCCAGCACCCCGACACTTCTTACGGTCGCATTACCACCTGGGACGAACATAGTGGGAGCCGGCATTTTTGACGGTGGGAGTGCAGCTCCGCCGGTCGGTGCCTATGATATTGCCCAATTGGTCAGTGCGCCGCCGACGATTGTTCCTGGTCTCAATTACTATGTGGACAACAGTGCCCCCCCGGACAGACCTTTATGACCGGCACCAACCCGCCGACTGCCGCCGGTTATCCACTGAATTCCATCTGGCTGCAGGAGGAACTTTCGACTGTGGGCAGTGGTGGCAATACTCCGCAGACCTACACCCTGGGAATTTATTCGGTGACCGGCACCAATGCGACCTTGATAACTTCCTACGTTTCAAGCAACACGCTTGCCATGGTTGAAGGTGACTGGATTCAGTGGATTGGTCTGACGAACGTGCTTAAAACCAATACTACTTATGCGTTTTCGCTTCAAAGAAATGGGATTGGTTGGTGGAAATTGGCCAACAATTCCACCGCGACCGATCTATATACCAACGGTCAGGCCGTTTGCTTGCCCGCCAGCGGTGCCGGTAATCTTATCTATAGCAGTGACTCCACGATTGATGCGGCCTTTTTGATCAGCCTGACTCCGCCTGCCGCTCCTCTGGTTCTGCAAGATACAAAAATCAAACCCGCCAACTGCTATGCTGGTAATCCGGTGACGATGCAGGCGGTCTTTTCAGGTTCTGTGCCAATCCATTATCAGTGGCAGTTTTGGGACACGAATGGCGTTGGGCCGATCAATATCCCGGGTGCGACCAACTTTGTTTATACCATTCCTAGCGTAAGCCACACGAACGCAGGAACATACAGTTGCCTGGCTTCCAATAACGCAGGCGGAGTTCCTTCGGTTATCAGCAGCACACAAATGCCGCTTACAGTTCCGAAACCGGCGTCCTATTTTGTTTCGGATTATTCCTATTCAACCTCTGGCAACGACCATTATTTTGGGTCGGGCGTCATCGGCACCGGGACTTATTGGAATACGATTGATACGACGGGCGGAAACCAGACGGGGTTGGCCGACGACGGTTCAACCGATTTGTTCATGGGTTTCGCTTCCACCAGGACATGGGATTTCGCACATGGTGGCGGCATTGATCTGCTCTCCCAATATATGCTGAATCAGGGAAGTGGCCAGACGACCTTCACTGTAAACAACCTGCCGAACGGCGTCTATAACCTGGTTCTTTTTGCTTGCAATGGTCATTATCAATACTCGCAAACGGCTTTCACCATCGGCGGTGTGACTAATAACGCACTGGCTTCAACCGACGCCGAGTTTGTGCAGAACAACAATTATGTCGTCTTCACGAATGTGGTCGTTACCAACGGAACCATAAACGGCCTCTGGCAGAAGGCCGGTTCGCCTGAAGCCACCTTAAACGGTCTGCAGGTGGAACTCGGTTACTCATTTGAAAACCCGGCGGTCAACATCACCACGCAGCCCGCCAACGCTGTTGTCGCTGCCGGTCAGCCCGCGAGTTTTAGCGTGGTCGCTTCCGGGCCGCCGCCTTTGCATTATCAGTGGCGGACGAACGGCATCGCCATCAACGGTGCGACCAACAGCGCGCTTACTTACTCGCCACCGACCATCGGGAACACGATCCCCAATTATGACGTCGTGGTTACCAGTCCGTCCGCCGGTCTCGCGGCGACGAGTTCCGTCGTGACGCTAACCATCCGCTCGTCCGTGGACAACCTCGTCTGGCGTGGTTATGGCATCAAATGGGATTTGAGCAGCGGCAACTGGTTGAATCTGGTTACTTTTGCTGATCCGGCGCCTTACCAGCAAGGTGACAATGTCCTACTGGATGACTCGACGCCGTTGAGCGGGTCGGTTTACCTGACGGGCCGGCTGATGCCAAGCAGCGTAACGGTGATCAATACCAACTATGTCTTCAATGGCCCAGGCTATCTGAGCTGGAACATGGGGCTGAACGTGACCAACGCAAGCCTCACGCTTGCCACGGCGAATGATTACACCGGCGACACCACATTGGGTGCCGGTGCGACTCTGGTGCTCATAGGGGCCGGGTCATTTGGCAATTCGTCCAACCTCATTTTGGGTGCAGGGGCCACGCTCAACACCAGCGCGCGGACGGATGCGACTCTTACGTTAAACTCCACTCAGACGCTCAAAGGTAACGGTAGTTACAATGTCACCGGCTCCGTGGTGAACAATGGCACGCTGGAATTCAATGTCAGCAAGGCCGGCGGCGTGATCACCGACGACCAATTGCAGGGAATGACCGGTATCACTTATGGCGGCACGCTTAAACTTGATCTTAGTGGTCTTGGCTTGGCGAGTGGAGATGCCATAAAGCTGTTTAATGCCACGACTTATGCAGGCAGCTTTTTCAGCATTCTGCCGGCCACGCCGGGCACCGGCCTCCTCTGGAACACCAGCACGCTGGCATCGGATGGCACGTTGCGTGTGGTTTCCAGCGGGCCGAGCGTCCCCGCGCACCTCACGAACAGCGTCAGTGGCAGCACCTTGAGCCTGTCTTGGCCGGCTGGTCAGAACTGGAGGCTTGAGATGCAGACCAACAGCTTGTCCTCTGGTCTTCGCGGCAACTGGGTGGATGTGACTCCCGGCATTGTCACCAGCACGAACATCACGATCAATCGGAACCAACCCACGGCGTTCTATCGGTTGGTATATCCGTGATGACAATTCTGGCGACGGCCGCGTGAAAACTCGGTCGTCGCCTGCACTCAAATTTCAAAAACCGAGCAAACATAAGGGCTTTCTCCAGTCAGTCCACCGAAAAAAATACAAAAGCAAATTAAAATATGATCAAACACTCCGAATCAAGGTCTTACTTCATAGCCAGACTCCTGAACCGAACCGGCAAAACCATATTGACTCTGGCCGCCATGTTGGCCCTGGCCGGTTCCGTTCGCGGAGCCGCCATTGCCGATTTCGGCACTACGGCCCCGACGCCAGGAGCTAATGACATTTCGCAATTGGTGAACAACGGCGATAGCGCCCGGGACGGGCTAAATTATTTTGCCGACAATAGCAGTCCGCCGGGACAAACCTTCACCACCGGCAGCAACCCTTCCGGCTATGCTTTGACCTCACTGTATGTCCAGACTGGCGGATACAACGCCAATAACACGGGCACGGCCCAGACATATACGCTGCGCATTTATTCGATTTCCAGTGGCACCGCAACTTTAATTTCTACCTACGTCACCGACAATTTGCTTGGCTTTACGGATGGCGACTGGTTGAAATACACTGGAATGACCAACATACTCCAGCCGAACACCGTCTATGCCTACACCCATGCGCGCAATACGGTTGGCTGGGATGGGATGGCGTGTGCGACGGGAAATCTTTACGCCGGTGGCCAAATCTGCCTGATTCCAACTACCGGCGGTTCAGTTGTCTATGGTAGCACCGGCAATTCGGATGCCGCCTTCTTGGCCAATTTGGCGCCTGTCACCGATCCCTTTGTTTTTCCAACGTATATCAAAACACCTTCCGCAATCGGCGGGAATAGCGTGGTGGTCAGCGCCGGGATTGGCAGCGGCACCCAGCCGATTTACTACCAATGGCTGTTCACCGGCACCAACGGCGTTGCCACCAAGATTCCTGGGGCGAACAGCATTTCCTACACGATCACCAGCGTGCAGACGACCAATGCGGGAACCTATAGTCTGATGGTTTCCAATAATCCCGGTGGTGTGCCAAAAGTCATTACTAACACTCCCGCCCTGTTGGCGGTGCGTGCGGCTTATACTATCTCAACCATCGGCACCACGGCTCCGACGCCGGGAACGTATGACATTGCCCAGTCGAGCACGGGCACTGACTTGGACGGGCTGAACTATTTTTCCGACAATAATCCGCCGCCTGGGCAGACTTTTACCACGAGCAACAATCCGGCGGGCTACACGTTGACAGCGATTTATCTCAAGACCGCCGGCAATAATTCCAGTGGCACAGGAACGCAGCAAACCTATACGCTCCGCCTCTTTTTAATATCCGGCAGCACCGCTACGTTGATTTCCACTTACCTTTCGGATAATACGGTCGGCTTTACCGATGGGGACTGGTTGAGTTACACCGGGATGACGAACACACTACAGCCGAACACGATCTATGCCTACACCCACAGCCGAAACGGCCCCGGTTGGGATGAGCTTAGCGCAGTTGATGATGCGAGTCTCTACACCGGCGGCCAAGCCTGTTTGATTCCCGTAAATGGCGGCGCGATCACTTATAGCACCGACAATGCGTTAGAAGCCTCGTTCGATGTAAGCATGGTGCCGAAAGGATTCCCAGCTATTCAAAACGTCACCATTGCGACGGGAAATTCACCCGGCGGAAATGCTTTGTCTGTGTATGTGCCAGCACCGGTGACTTTGGCCGTGCAGGCGGCCGGCACAACACCGCTTCATTATGATTGGCAAACTGACGGCGGCTTGGGCGGTGCTTTCAGCGATCTTCCCAGTTCCAATACCAACTCCTATGCCATAAACACCACGAGCATGGCGGCGGGAACATACTTATATCAAGTCATCGTTACCAATGTCAACAGCATGGCGACCAGTTCGGTCGTGCAGCTGAACCTGAGCGCCGCTTCGGCGCCGATTATGGTGACGGATACGGCCATCAATCCTGCTGCGACGTTTGCTGGCAGCAGTGTGGCGGTGAGTGCGGCCTTCAATGGCAGTCCAACGATTACCTACCAGTGGATGTTTAACAACGGCAGCGGCGCGGTCGCCATTGCCGGAGCCACGAATGCCACATATTCCATTGCAAGCGCGCAGCTTACCAATGGCGGCTCCTACTACTTGACGGCTTCCAATGGCATCTCGCCATTTATGTTGAGCAGCACGCCGGTGAGTTTACTGGTGGGATTAACGGCGCAAAACAATTCGGCCTCGGCGAGCATGCAAGATGCGGGAAGTTCTGCGCCGAGTCCAGGGACCTATGACATCTCACAGTTGGTGACGACCGTTCCCACAACTGTCGCCGACCTCAATTATTATACGGACGATTACACTCCGCCGGGACAGACCTTTACCACGCTCGGGGCCGCTACTAATGGTTATCTATTAAGTTCCATCTACATCCAGGACGAGCTTTCGACTTTTGGAGGAGATGCGACGAATCCTGTCGTTTACACGCTTGGGATTTACTCGGTAGCCGGCAGTAATGCCGTATTGCTCACGGCCTACAATTCCACTAATCTACCTTACATCACCAACCAGCCGGCTGCTGATCCGTCAGCCATTGTTGATGGAGATTGGATTCGTTGGACGGGTCTGACCAACGTGCTAAAGACGAACAGCACCTATGCATTTTCGATCCAGAAAACCGCCGGACACGGTTGGTGGAAGCTGGGAAATGATTATGGCAGTGGAGATTTATACAGCGGCGGGCAAGCGGTCTCGCTGCCAGGCAGCGGTATCGGTGCCATGATTTTCAGCAGTGACACAACCTTAGACGCCGGTTTTCTGGTGGCTTTGTCCCCGGCCATTGTCGTCGTCACGCCTCCGCACATTGGAACGGCCAAGGTTTTGGGCGGGAATTTCGTGCTAAGTGGCTCCGACGGAACGCCGGGGACCGGCTATTCAGTGTTGTCGCAGACCAATGTGGCCAAGCCGCTCGCGACTTGGACCGTTGCCGGCACTGGCACGTTTAATGGCAGCGGCAACTTCTCGTTTACCAATGCCGTTACGCCTGGCACATCGAAGTTGTTTTATCGGATCCGCGTGCCATGATGATAGCTCCGGTTAGTTTCTCGGCGAGCATTTAAACAAGTTAGGGGACTCGTTCGGGGGTGGGGCGGGGTGTCGGTTTTGGGTTCCGGCACCCCGCGATAATTTGCAGACGTTAAAGCTTGGCAAGAGTTTTTGAATGGCGCTAAAAGCCAGGCTCAAACTTTAAATAAATGGCATCAATATGACTTCAAATTGTAGTTTTGTTCCATTCCAATGGAACCTCCGTGCCACCACGGCGATAGCGCCGATTTTGCTGCCTGCTTTTCTTGGTATTTGTATGGCTTGAGTTTAAAACAATCAAAACTTCGTTATGATTAACCTAAAAAAACCTCTGATGGGGATGGCGATAACCCTGCTTGGCCTGCTGGCTTGGACGACCCCAGCCTGCGGTCAAACCTATGCTCCAACAAACTGGGTGAACGATCCGTTCTGCCCCAATACAAATTATGTGCTGATGGGTTCCGACTCCACCAGTCCGTCATTCAGGAACACTGGTAGCGACCGGGGCACACTGTTTGGCAACGCCCCGCTTGGCGCGACGCTCCGCTTGGTGAGTCCGGGCGACACCCTCGCCTGCACCGGCCAGGTCACCATTGGCGGAGACATCAATGCGGATGGTGATATGCAATTTCGCATTGGTCTCTTTTACCAGGGAACCAACAATGCGGACACCAACTGGCTCGGTTACATGGTGGGCAATGCCACCGGCCCGTATGCCGAAACAACCGATGGGCTTTATGTGCGGAACAATCCCAACCAGGGCACCTACTCATCCGGCTCCCCCGGAAATGCCATGAGACCTCCCTGCGGATCCAAATCTTATACGCCCGGCTGGGCAGCCGCCACGTATGATTTTTCGCTTTCCGTCACCCTGCTTCCGTCCAACGCCCATAGCATATCATGGAAACTTGCCGCGGTTGCTCCGAATGCTTACCTCTACGCGGGAGCCTATACAAATAACTTCCCGCTTACAGTTCCGCCGGCCTTTGACCAAGTCGGATTCATGGGTGGGCTGGCGCTTTTCAATTCCGCTTCCGCTTCCGCCGGCATCAGTTTCAAGGACGTGAAGGTGACTTTGTCAAAACACCCGGCAGCGCAGTGAGTAAAGTGTCCTTATGAATCATCGCTTCCTCAATATTATTTCAAATCCCGATTTGCGGTCATTAGAATTTTAGAAAGACTTTTATGAACAAATTGATATTACGGAGACTAGTTCTGCGGAGGATGACAGCAGAAATGAGTCGCGTATTGTTTGCCGGTTTCTCCTTGTTGTTGGCGAGCGGGTTGATTTTCAGCAAACCGGTCAGCGGGGCGGTGATTTCACCGGGGTTCGTGCCAGGCGAGGTGTGGCGCAACACTGATGGCCAAGCCATCAACGCGCACGGAGGTGGGATTCTATTTCACGACGGCGCCTATTACTGGTATGGCGAGTGCAAGGAGGGCAAGACGTATCTGCCAGACTGCAACAAGTCCTGGGGGGGCACCCGTGTGGATGTTGTCGGGGTGTCCTGTTATTCCTCCACCAACCTTTGCGATTGGGAGAATAAAGGGATTGTCCTGGCAGCCGCACCTGACGATCCCAGAAGTGACTTGCATCCAAGCAAGGCATTGGAAAGGCCCAAAGTCATCTACAATAAAAGCACGAAACAATTTGTCATGTGGATGCACATTGACATCGCCAGTTACGCTGCTGCGCGATCCGGCGTTGCCGTCAGCGACAAACCCACCGGCCCTTTCAAGTATCTCGGAAGCTTCCGCCCCAACGCTGGTGTCTGGCCCGAAAACGTCACCGACGCCGACAAAGTTCCCAGCGGGACAAACGTGCTCACGCGGGATTTTGCCAATGGCCAGATGGCGCGCGACATGACACTTTTTGCAGATGACGATAGCAAGGCTTATCTTTTTTATTCGTCTGAAGAAAATCCTACAATGCATGTTTCGCGGTTGACTGATGACTATTTGCGTCCAGCGGGAAAATATAGCCGCATATTCATCGGCCGGAGCATGGAAGCTCCGACTGTGTTTAAGCATGGCGGCAAGTATTATGTGATTGCTTCGGGTTGCTCGGCTTGGGCGCCCAATGCCGCACGATCAGCCGTGGCGGACAACATTCTCGGGCCATGGACAGAACTCGGCAATCCTTGCATTGGTCTTGATGCCGACAAAACCTTTCTTTCACAAAGCACTTTTGTTTTACCCGTGCAAGGCCGCCCGGATACTTTCATTTTTATGGCAGACCGGTGGAACCAATGGGATTTGTCTGATTCACGTTATGTGTGGTTGCCAATTGAGTTTTCCGCAGAAGGAAAACCGATTTTACGGTGGCATGATCATTGGTCGTTGAACACAGTCACTACCACAAGGCAGGCATCGGTCGCAGAAAAAAACCACACGGTTTCAAATCTCCAATAATTGATTACACAGATCTCATATTATGAAAGTATTTTTAGCAGCGTTCATGGTTGCGGCTTCTTTTACATCCCTTTCTGTATTCGCAGATCAGTCACCTCCCACGGATAGTATTATTGCTGCCCAAATTCAAACCACCGTCACAAATAAAATCTCCCTCAGGGTGGTCAAAGCAGACAGCGAGGAAAAAGTCGCGGAGGACGGCAAGGCTTCAACCATCTGGCATACACAGTGGCAGGATGCCAGTCCGACGCATCCGCACGAAATTGTCATTGAGCTGAGTGCTCCGGCGATGATCAAAGGCTTCTCTTACTTACCACGACAGGATGATAGTGAGAACGGCAAGATCAAGGATTTTGAGTTTTTTGTCAGTGAAGACGGTAAAGAGTTTGGCGAGCCGGTGAAAAAGGACACCTTTGCGCCTAGCAAGGATAAGAAGATAATCACGTTTGAACCGAAGAAATGCCGCTACGTGAAGCTGAAGGCACTTTCCGAAGTCAACGGTGAAGCGTGGACTTCGGCGGCTGAAATTGCGTCGTGTTTGCAGATCAAGATAGTTCGAAATGAAGTTTGGCCGGCCTCGTATTACATTGAAACTCAAGATTCAATTATTCATTAAATCACTGCTGCTGACAGCGGTGGTGTGTTTTTCATTTAATGTCTCCGCACAGACATTGAGTATAACGAACGGTGTTCAAATATACTATGCGCTGACAAATACCACGGTCACAATGGCAGGGCGAAGTGAGTTGCGTCTCACGACGACCAATAACCCAATTCCTGACTGCACCATCAATTTGACTTCCGCCGACGCCTGGGTGCTGCTGCCGAGCATCCGGCCGTCGATCGTGTCCAATTACTTAAGCCAGTTTCAGGTCAACGGAGCGGCTGCTGTCTATAGCAGCGACATCCGCGTGGTCGAATATGCGATGGGCACGGTTGTCATTCCGCACAGTCCCAATATCACGCCGCTGCAAATCTTTGCCGGGCCCAATTTTCTGGGCATTTCAACGAACTTCGGACTTTACACGTACTATAACACCAGCGCCGCCTTGGGCGTTTTCAATCAGAACATCAGATCATTCAGGCCAAAGCGCGGTTACATGGCGGCCCTGGCGCAGAATTCTAACGGCACGGGTGCCAGCCAGGTGTTCGTCGCACAGGATGCCGACCTCGATGTCGGGTTCTTGTCAGCAAATGTGAACCAGTCCATTGCTTTCGTACGCGTTTTTCCGTGGCGTTGGACCGCCAAAAAAGGCTGGGGCGGCAGCACCTTTATCTCAATGACCGCCGCTTTATGGTGGTATGACTGGGGCAATTCGCCAAATTCAGCCGAAGAAAGCGCGGCTAGCTCGCCGCTGGACCGGGAATAGTTTCCGATGAAGTGGAGCAGCAGCAGCGGGACTTCCAGCATCAACAACCTGCAGAATACCACCTGTGTGCTGGGCTACAAGGAGCCGGATTCCACCAGCCAGGCCAATATGACGACGAACCAGGCTATCGCCGACTGGCCGACCCTGATGCAATGGGGACTGCGCGCCGGGGCCCCGGCCTCGTCGGATTCCGGGTTGAGCGGTCAGGGAGCGCAATGGACTGACTGCTTCATGGACCTGGCGACCAATCTCGGTTATCGCGTGGATTTTATCCCGGTTCATTGGTATAAGTGCGGCCAGACTCCGCAACAGTTGACCAATTATCTATTGATGCTCGCATAATAGAGTGACATCAAGGCCACAATTCAGCTTGGGTATAGCAGGCAGCAATAATCAGCCGGCGGCGGCGCCTACGGCGCAGTGCGGCTGTGGCTTCAAAACTGAGTTCCCAAGCTTGCGTGGCGACCAGATG
>CAJAQO010000050.1 GCA_903944085.1 uncultured Verrucomicrobia subdivision 3 bacterium | reverse complement strand
TCACCAGTTCCGGTTCAATCACCACTTCGATCACCGGCAAGTGATCGGGCAAACGGGGCGCGCGGGATTTGTGGGATTGAACTTTGACTTCGTTTTTCGACGGGATGACGGGCGCTGATTCTGCGGGCGCGGAACTGGCGGAAAGTTGCAAGAGTAGTTCCAGTTGCGCGCGATCCAGCTGTTCGCTGCTGGCGCCAAACACCCGGCGCACCAGCGCATCAATCTTCTGCCGCAGCAGCGAGTTCTCCCGTTGCGACAGTGCCAATGCCGCTTGCAACGTGACGACGATCGCGCGCAACTCGGTAAGTTCGGCGGGGAGCGTGGCGGCGTTCATCGTCGCGCTTTCTGACGACGCTCAGGAATAAAAGGTTCAAACTTTTTGAAATTATTGTTCAGGCTTCGCGCTCATACCACGGACGCATTTTTGCGCCACGTAAATCCACGCCGTCGGTCAGCATCGCCAGTGCCTGCGGCGTCAACTTCAACTTGGTGGTTTCGGGTGATAGACTCTTTGGCCAGGCGAAGGTCCCGGTCTCAAGCCGTTTGGTCAGCACCCAAATCCCCGTGCCGTCAAAGCAAATAATTTTGATCCGTGTGTGTCGTCGATTGCTGAACACGAACAAGGCCCCTTGCTTCAAGTCTTCGCCCAGGCGCTCCGCCACCAGCGCGTGCAGACCGTTGAAGCCTTTGCGCATGTCGCACGCCTCCACCGCCACGAACACCTTCAAGCTGCCCGAAAAACTTAACATGACTTGGCCAGCGCCTGGACCAACCTCGCTGCCAAGGCCACCTGGCTTTCATCAGCCACTTCTAACCGCACCCCGCCGGGCAACTGCAACACCAGCGCGGAGCCAGTCGTAGAAACCTGGGACGGTTCAACCACGGCTTCCAAGAGCCGTAGCCGAGGCGGTCGTCGGGAAGGCTGGGAACCACGACTGCGTTGCACCCCGTTGGCCAGCGTGGAATACTTAAGTCCGGTCCGCCGCGCAAACTGAGGCAGCGACTCGCTGCGGCGGGCTAACGCGGCAAGAATGTCCCGCCGTTGGGCCTTGGAAACCCGCATTCGGCCTTTGGTGTCCGCAGTCACAGGCACCTTCGGCGTCACCGCCGCAGCCACTGCAGAAGAATTATCAGAACCACTCGCAGTTATCATAGCTCTCAGAACTACAATAACCGTCAGAGTTTAACCAGTGGTGCTATGGGTGACGCTTACGATTGATTATACCTTGGGCCAGTGGCGCACATTGGAAATTTATCTGGCCGACGGCCGCGTGGAGATCGACAACAACCTGGTAGAAAATGCGATTCGGCCAACAGCCATCGGCAAGAAAAACCGGCTGTTTGTCGGCGAAGCCGACGCGGGCCAGCGCAGCGCCATCATCTACACCGTGATCGAAACCTGCCGCCGGCAAGGACTCAATGCCTACCAATATCTCCGTGAAGTTCTGAGTCGCCTGCCCAACATGACCAATCACCAAATCCCGAAGGTCATTCCCGCCGCGTGGGCCAAAGCTCAACGATCATTACAACGGTAAGCTGCATCCAAGACTGTCAAGGCGGTCGCTGGCGTGACGCTTACTATGCGACAGAAGTATTTAACCATCAAACTCCAGCCGCACGAAGCAAAATCAAAGACCAAAACGCGCCAATTCAGACCAAAATGCGACATTTAGGGTTTTTGTGCGCGAATCGGAGCCGTTTTATCCGTGGGCAGCTACGGAGCCTACATGTTTTGCGCGGCGTTACTATAAAAATGCCGAGCCTACAGCAGTGGCAGTGATTTTCACGCTACCCATCTCCCATCTCCTAGCTGCCATCATTCAACCGCCGCTGCCTCCAGAGCCAAAACAAGCTGGCGTAACTGCCTATAAGCAGATATGCTAGAATGATTTTCATGGCCATGTCGGCGGTTTGCGGCGGAATGTGCAGCGCATCCGTGAGATTGCCCCAACATTTGCATGCACTGTGGTATCCCTGCCAATACACAGCAAACCTGTATAACGCAAAATTCATTGCGAGCATGGCTATCAACCCAGCCTGCAATTTCCGATTTTTGCTGAAAAAACAAATTGCCGCTACACTTAATTCAGCCACTGCAACTACACATAAAAGATGGCGAAACGGAACGTGGAATACGGGGTCTGATTTAGAAAGTATCTGATGTTCTCCGGTAGCACTGATTAGTTTGGCAGCGGCAGTCAATAGAAACAAGATGCCACAAGATTGAATAAAAATGCTAACGCTTCTTTGCAGCATGTAACATTAAACCTGTTTAAGTCACTTTAAGCGTCTCAATTAATAATTCACACGCATCCTATAGCGTGTTGAACGCGGGCTAAAATCAGTTCGTGTCCTCGGAAACTGGAGGCCGATCTGGAAAATGGCATTGGAAGTTTTCGAGTGTTTTACATTTTGGCAGGTTTGGTTTTTAAGCGGAGTTCC
>CAJAQO010000049.1 GCA_903944085.1 uncultured Verrucomicrobia subdivision 3 bacterium | reverse complement strand
TTTAATCTCTGTCATTACACTCACTTCCTTCCGGGGGCGGGTGACAAACTGCCACGGGCAGTTTCCCGCATAAATTTAGGAACGCGGAGCATAAATTTTTCGCGGGCAAAGTCAATGAATTAAACCGTGCGAGCGGATTGATCCGCAATTCCCCGGCCCCATTCCGCCGGCGCCCAGTTCAGCCGCCGTTTCCCCCGGATTTGAAGCTGGGTCCCCCGGTTTTGAAAGCACCTCCCCCGGTTTTAAAAGCGGCTCCCCCGATTCCGAAAGTCGTTCCCCCGATTTCAAAATGGCCGCCGCCGTTTTTGCAGGGTCCCGCCCTATAGTCTTTTGCATAAAATCCAAAGAAATTCGATGTAATTTTAAAATACCGGAAGATGACGCCTATGTCGTGGACGTGCCGGAACTGCCCGGCTACATGGCGCACGGCGCGACGCGGCAGGACGCCATCAAATTTTGGATCAAGACCGCGTAAGAAGACGGGCCAGAAATTTCGCATGTGCGCGGCTGGCCGGAGTGGAAATTTTCAAGTGGGAAATTTGCTGTTGCAATTCCAGAATCATCCTGCTAACAACTCGTTGTCCCTTCGTAATCCGTAATAAATGCTGAACAAGCTTAAAATACCAAAACCAAAAAGTTCACTATGAAAAATCTTAAACTTGCACTTCTGACAATTGCCGTTGCCGTCATGGCAAACAGCGTTTTGCTGGCAGACCAAATCAAGGTTGAAGTAAAACAGAAAATCAACATTGAAGTAATCATTGGGTCCAAGATTCCGAGCCCCAGTGAGCGTGAACTGATGAAGATAGAAGAGCAGAGTCATCCCAATATTGTCAAAGCCTTGCGTGACATTAAAGCTGCCATGAAAGCCTTGGATGACGCGGCAGACAATTTTGGTGGGCACAAAGCTCAAGCCCAACAAGACCTGCAAACATCGTATGTTTCGCTCAGAAAAGCCCTTTATTATCGCCTTTACGAAGATACCCATTGAGCTGGGTTAATTTAGCCAACCCTCGTGTTCAATTGACGCGAGGGCTTTTTATTTTTTAAAAGTAACAGGATCACGCGGACGCGTCGCATTCCGCGCTGACGCGCGATCTGGTGATTACAGTTGAATGCGCAACAAACCTTGGCCATGCAATCTGTTCAAGAGTGAAACAAGGTTTGATTCTTCATTCCTAATTCATCATTCTTAATTCTTGAAATGAGCCTTTCCGAACATCGTCAGGCGATTGACCAGTTGGACGCGCAGATCGTCAAACTGCTCAACGAACGCACCCAGCACGTGCTGGCCATCGGCGAAATCAAACTGGCGGCCGGCGAGGAAATTTACGCGCCGCACCGCGAGCGCGCCGTGTTCGACCGCATCTGCAAGTCGAACTCCGGACCGATCACCGATGAACAGCTCCGCTCCATTTACCGCGAAATCATGTCCAGCGCGCTCGCACTGGAAAAAACCATGGTCATTGCGTATTTCGGGCCGGAGGCGACGTTCACGCACCAGGCGGCCATTCAAAAATTCGGCGCGAGTTTGAATTACGCCGCGCAAAAAACCATCGGCGACGTCTTCACCGACGTCAGCAAGCGCACGGCGGATTACGGCGTGGTGCCGGTGGAAAATTCCACCGAGGGCGTCGTCACGCACACGCTCGACATGTTTGTGGACAGCGATTTGAAAGTGGTTTCGCAGATCGTTTTGCACATCCAGCAATGCCTGATGAGCAACGCGCCGCTGGCCAAAATCAAAAAACTTTACGTGCATCCGCAGTCGCTCGCGCAATGCCGCGGCTGGCTCGCCAAAAATCTGCCGCGCGTGGAAATCATCGAAACCTCGTCCAACGCGCGCTCGGCGGAAATGGCCGCGCAGGAAAAATTCGCCGCCGCGCTCGGCGGCGCGCTGGCGGCGGAAAAATACGGGCTGCGAATTCTCGCGCAGGACATCCAGGACAACACCGTCAACGTCACGCGCTTCATCGTGCTCGGCCGGCAGTGCAGCCCGCCCACCGGCGACGACCGCACGAGCCTGATGTTGAGCGTGGCCGACCGCGCCGGCGCGCTGCACGAGGCCATTGCCGTGTTCCGCAAATTCAAGATCAACATGACGAAGATTGAATCCCGCCCCAGCAAGCGCAAGGCGTGGGAATATTTTTTCTTCATTGATTGCGCCGGACATTTTCAGGACGCGAAAGTAGCCAAGGCGATTGCGCACCTCGGCAAACATTGCAACTTTGTCAAAATCCTCGGCTCGTATCCGAACGTGGATTGATTTTTTCCTTTCAATGTCAGCTAATACAAGTTATAAATGCAGCTATGGAGCTGCAAGAATCCGGAAATATTTATTTTATCTGGGGAGTTGATGATTCTCCCTACGGCCCGGTTGAATTGCCGGTCTTGATTGACTGGATTAATGACGAACGGGTGGTGCCGGACACCTGGATTTTTTCGCGCAGCGCCGGCAACTGGCAGCGCGCGGCGGATATTCCCGAGTTGAAAGATCATTTCAGCCTCAAACTCACCGCCGTGCCGGACGCAACGTGTCGCGTCGGCATCAAACCAGGCTCGCTGCGCCGCATCAAAATTCTGGCCGACTTGAAAGACGCGCAGCTCGCGCACCTCGCGGAATACATGGAACTGCAGGAAGTCAGCCAGTGGTCGGTGCTGTTCAACCAGGGCGACACCAGCGACTCGATGTTTCTTGTTTTGGCCGGCGAACTTCGCGCACGCTCGATGGTCGGCGGCAAGGAAACCATCCTCGCCACGTTCGGTCCCGGCGATTTTTTTGGCGACATGGCCTTGTTCGATCACGGTCCGCGCTCGGCGGATGTCGTCGCCAACGCGGACAGCACGCTGCTGAAAATTTCCGCCGTCAACTTCGACCGGCTCACGCGCGAAGCGCCGGCGCTGGCCACGCCGTTTTTGCAGGCCACCGCGCGCACGTTGGCCGCGCGCATCCGCGCCGACAACAAGCGGCTGACGCGCGTCACCCAGCAATACAACGCGAGCACGGAAATCCGGTAAAACTCTTCGCGGTTGAAATCCGGTGCTTTTGCGGGCAAGCTCCCGGCTGTGACGCCCATTGCCCAAGCCCGAAAAGTTTTCGACATCGAACTCGCCGCCCTCAAAGCCGTCCGCGCGCAACTGGACTCCTCGTTTGATGCCGCGGTCGGAACCGTCGTTGAAACGCTGAAGCGGCGCGGAAAAATCGTCATCATCGGCATCGGCAAATCCGGCAACGTCGGCGCGAAAATCGCCGCCACGCTCACCAGCACCGGTTCCACCGCCGTCGTCCTCAACAGCGTGGACGCGCTGCACGGCGATCTGGGAATCATCAATGATGGCGACGTGATTCTCGCCTTGAGCTATTCCGGCGAGTCGGAGGAATTGCTGAATTTGCTGCCCGCGCTGAAACGATTTTCCATCAAAATCATTTCGTTCACCGGCAATTTGAAATCCTCGCTCGCCAAACACAGCGAGCTGGCGCTCAGCGTCCGGGTTCCGAAAGAAGCGTGTCCGTTCAACCTCGCGCCGACGAGCAGCACCACGGCGATGCTCGTGCTGGGCGACGCGCTGGCGATGTCCGTGCTCGCCACGCGCGGCTTTACGCAAAAGGATTTTGCCAAATATCATCCCAGCGGCGCGATCGGCCGCGCGATGCTGCTCAAGGTCGGCGACATCATGCGCACCGGCGAACGCAATGCGGTGGCGCCGGAAAATATTTCCGTGAAGGAAGCGTTGCTGGTGATGACGCACGCCAAGTCCGGCAGCCTGGCGGTCGTTGACGCTCGCGGTAAGTTGGCCGGCGTTTTCACCGACGGCGATTTCCGCCGGCGCATGGCGGACGATGACAATTTGCTTTCCCAGCCGCTGAAAAAAGTGATGACGCGCCATCCGATTTGTGTCCGCGACGACGCCCTCGCCGTCGAGGCGCTGAAAATTTTCAACGAGCGAAACATTGACGATTTGATCGTCGTCAATGCGAAGCGCGAACCGGTCGGCCTGGTGGACTCGCAGGATTTGCCGAAACTGAAAATCATGTAGCCGCGTCAAAACAGTTATGAAAATCACAATCGCCCTTTGTTTCACCCTGCTGCTCGGACTTGCCGCCTGCACCACGACCAAAAATTCAATTGCCATGAAACCCGGCCAGACCGCCCAAAAATTCCACCTCGAACGCAAACAAGTTTTGGCCGCCGACTACCTGCTGTTTTTGCCGGCGGGCTACGGCACCGATGCCGCGAAACGCTGGCCGCTGATTTTATTTCTGCACGGCGCGGGCGAACGCGGCACCAACATCTGGCAGGTCGCCAAACATGGGCCGCCGAAAATTGACACCACCGCAAACAACTTTCCTTTCATCGTCGTCTCGCCGCAATGTCCGGAAGGCAAAATCTGGTCGAATGATTTGCTGCTGGCATTGCTCGACGAAATCGAAAACCAATACGCCGTTGACTTGCACCGCGTTTATCTCACCGGCTTGAGCATGGGCGGCTTCGGGACGTGGAGCCTCGGCTTGAGCCATCCTGAAAAATTTGCCGCCATCGCGCCGATCTGCGGCGGCGGTGAATTCATCACGCCACTGCTCGCGGACAAAACCCAGCTCGCCACCCTGCCCGTCTGGGCGTTTCACGGCGCGAAAGACCCGGTCGTGCCGCTGGAAGAATCCGAGCGCATGGTGAATCTGTTGAAAAAAAGCGGCGTGCGCGAAGTGAAGTTCACCGTTTATCCCGAAGCCCAGCACGACTGCTGGACGCAAACTTACTCCAACCCGGAATTGTTCGACTGGTTCCTGCAACACTCGCGCTGAACCAGCGTGGATTGTTGGATTAATGAAGTTGCGTAAAGCGGGAACCCAACAATCCAATTATCCACTCATCCAGTTTTGGCGCGCGCCTGTCCGGCACTTTTCGGCAGCAGAAACGCCAAGCCGGCGGCGAGCAGCATCCCGATTCCCAGTGCGTTGAACGGAATCGCGGTGCTGTGGTATTCCGTCTTGAGCCAGCCGACGATGTAAGGTCCAAAAAATCCGCCGGTGTTGCCCAGCGCGTTGACGAGACCGATGACCGGGCCGAAAACCTGGCGCGGCAGAGTCTCGGTCGGGATCGCCCAAAACGGCGCGAGCGCGGCAAACGGGCCGGGAATGGCGAGACACATAAAAGTGTAAGACAGCCAAAAATGATCTTTCGTCAGCACGCTCAAAATCAAACTCACGCCGCTCAACGTATAAACCAGCGCCACATGGCCGCGCCGTTCGCGGGTTTTGTCGGAGTGCCATGAATTGAGCACCATGATGACGGCGGTGACGGCATACGGCGCGGCGAACAAAAATCCGTATTGCACCGGACTAAAATTTTTCAACTTCAAGCCATCCGTGAAAAACGCCATGCAGCCGTAGGCGGCCGAGTTGTGCAGAAAATTCATGATGATCATCACCAGAATTTCGCGACGCGCGAGCCGGCGCCAGAAGGGAATTTTTGCCGGCGGCTCCAACTGCTCGCCTTCGCTTTGCAGCGTGGTCTCCAAAAAATTTCTTTCCGCCGGTGAAATCCACGTGGCTTCGCGCGGATGGTCGCTGATGAAAATCCACCAGACCGGCAGCCAGATGAACGGCAGCGCGCCTTCCAGCATCAGCATGGTTTGCCAGCCGAACGCGCCGAGCAGCCAGCCGGTGACCGGCGCGGACGCGACGACAGCGAGCGGCTGGCACAGGTTCCAAAACGCATTGGCCCGCGCGCGTTCGGCGCTGGGAAACCAATGTGCCAGCAAAACGACGGTCGCCGGAAAAACACAGCTTTCGGAAACGCCCAGCAGGAACCGCGCGATTTCAAACTGGTAAAAAGTTTTTGCCAAACCGCAGCCGACGGCGCACACGCCCCAGAAAATCAGGCACAGGCTGACGAGTTTTTTCGCGCTCCATTTTCCGGCGAGATGACCGCCGGCCATTTGCAACAAAACATAGCCGAGAAAAAAAATTCCCGCCGCCTGGCCTTTCATCCGGTCGTCCATCGCCAGGTCGCGCAGCATCGTGGAAATTTTCGGGTCCAGCGCCAGCGAGACGTTCGTGCGGTCCACATACGAAATCGTATACATGACCAGCGCGACCGGGATGATGCGGAGCCAGCGTTGCGGAAGCATGCGCGGATGTTGTCGGAAGGCGCGGCGGCGCGCAAAGATTAAGTCGCGAATTTGAGGTAAATCACCTTCAAATACTCGGCTTCCTTGAAGCCGGCCGGGTGATCCGGCGGATGCTGCAAGGTTTTTAGCTCGCTAAATTTTCGGCCTGACTTCATCGCCGCGCGGCGCACGGCATCAAAAAATTCCGGCGACGAAACCTGCGCGGAGCACGAGCCGGCCACGAGAATTCCATCGCGGGCCAGGCGCGCAATACCGAGAGCGTTGAGCCGTTCGTAGGCGCGAATCGCGCCTTCGCGCTCGGCGGCGCGCTTGGCCAGCGACGGCGGATCGAGCACGATCAGATCAAATTTATCCGCCGTTTTTTCCAGCCAGTCGAAGCAGTCGGCTTGAACAATTTCATGGCGACAGCTCACCACACCGGGGAAATTTTGGTTCAGCGCAAAATTTCGTTTTGCCGAATCCAGCGCGTGGGCGCTGATGTCCAAGTCGGTCACGGATTTCGCGCCGCCGCGCGCGGCATAGACGGAAAAACCGCCGGAAAAACTAAAGGCATTCAGCACGCGCCGTCCGTTTGCAAACGCTTCCACTTCGCGGCGATTTTCGCGCTGGTCGAGAAAAAAGCCGGTTTTCTGTCCGCGCAAAACGTCGGCTTCAAACCGCACGCCGTTCTCGGAAAAAATCACCGCGCCTGCCGGTGCCGCACCAAAAATAGTTTGGCCATCGCCCAATCGAAATTGTTTTTCTGCCGTTGATTGAATATTCCGGCTCAAGCGAAGAACGATGCGTTCATAGGAAATATTTTTTTGGAATAGCGAAAGAATTTCCTTCAATCGCGGCAGCCAGGCGGCGGTGTAAATTTTCAGCACGAGCGTCGTCGCGTAACGGTCCAGCACGAGGCCGGGCCAGCCGTCACTTTCGCCGTGAATCAGACGATAGCCGGTGGTTGTCGCATCAAACAGCCCCGCGCGACGCGCGAGCGTTTGCGCGAGCCGCGCCTGCCACCACGCGGCATCAAGATTCTGCGGCTTGCCCGCGTGCAAAATGCGGACGCGAATCGGCGAATCGGGATCGAACATACCGACGGCGAGAAACTTGTCTTTGCGGTCGAAGATGACCGCGAGTTCGCCCAGTTGCCCGGCGCGATTTGATTCATGAATGCTGTCGGCAAAAAGCCACGGATGTCCGCCGCGCACGATGGATTCCGCCGCCGCCGTGATGCGCAGGCGCAGGCGAGTTGCGGGCGTCATATTGTGCGTCATAAAGAAGTGTCACGCAAAGACGCAAAGACGCAAAGCGACTTCAAAGACCATTTGCAATTCTGGAGATTCCATCTTTGATCAGAGCTTCACCAAAATTGATCAACAGTCCGAGCTTAAGATTGGTCAGGCGCAGATAGGTCAGCACTTGTTTCTTGTGAACCGGCGCAATGACTTCGACGGATTTCAATTCAACGATGACCTTGCCTTCGACAATCAAATCCGCGCGAAAACCTTCTTCAAGCTGGACCGTTTCGTAAATCACCGGGATTGACTGCTGGCGGACGACCAGCAACCCACGCTGCTTCAATTCATACGCGAGCAACGCTTCATAGACCGATTCAAGCAAACCCGGGCCAAGTTTCGTGTGGATTTTGAACGCCGCGTCCACGATTACTTTGGCGATTTCATTTTCGGTCATAAAATCTTTGCGCCTTTGCGGCTTTGCGTGAGATTTATTATTCCAATCCGCTCGCTTTTCGCGCCCGCTTCAAAACTGTTTGCGCCAGCGCGCGCGCCTTCGTGGCACCGTCTTTCAAAACACCGTTGACGTAATCCAGATTGGCCGCGAGTTCGGCGCGCTTTTTCCGGGCTTCGGCGAAATGATTCCAGTAATTTTCAAACAAACTCTTCTTCAAGTCGCCGTAGCCGAGGCCGCCGGCGCGCAGGCGGTTTTCAAAATCCGCCGCGACTTCGGCGGGCGCGACGAGCTTGAGCAACTGGATGGCGAGATTTTGATTCGCGTCCGGCTTCGGCTCCTCCGGCGTGCGCGAATCCATTTTGATGCCCATGACTTTTTTGCGCAGCGGCTTTTCCTCGCCGAAAATTTCCAGCGCGTTGCCGTAGCTCTTGCTCATTTTTTCGCCGTCGAGGCCGGGCACGACCGCCGTGTCTTCGCGAATCTGCTCCTTGGGAATGACGAACGTTTCGCCGTAGGTGTGATTGAATTTGATGGCAATGTCGCGCGTGACTTCGACGTGCTGCTTCTGGTCCTTGCCGACGGGAACGAGGTTGGAATCGTAAAGCAAAATATCCGCGGCCATCAACACCGGGTAGGCGAAGATGCCGTGATTCGGCGAAAGGCCGCGCGCCAGTTTGTCTTTGTAACTGTGGCAATTTTCCAGCATCGCCATGGGCGTCAACGTGGTCAGCAGCCACGCCAGCTCGGTCACTTCCGGCACGTCGGACTGTTTGAAGAACACGGATTTTTTCGGGTCAAGTCCGCACGCGAGGAAATCCAGCGCGACGTCGAGGGAATTTTGTCGCCGCTGTTCCGCGTCGAACAGCGAGGTCATCGAGTGATAATCCGCAATGAAATAAAACGCCTCGCCTTTTTCCTGAAGCGCGATGGCGGGCTGCATCATCCCGAAATAATTTCCGAGGTGCAGCGTGCCGCTGGGCTGGATGCCGGATAAAATTCGCATGGCGGCAAGATTAACAGTGAATAGACAAACCGGGAAAACAAAAAAGCGTCCAGCCCGAAGGCCGGACGCTGGAACCTTGAAATATTGCTAAAACCAGAAGCCGGTGGCGGTGTAGGCGCGTTCCTGCATGTCTTGGAATTTGCGCCATTGGACGTGGCCATCTTTGAAGCCAACCGAACCGCCATCAGGAATTGGACCTTTCATGTGCGGACTGAGATGGTTTTTGTAAAACCCGCCCACAATTTCCGTCCAATTATAGGTGCCGACGGACGGTCCTTGCTGATCGCCGGAGCTGTTGGAAATCGTGGCACAAGCCACGAGCACCCGGTCCGAAACCGATTGCGGCGTGATGCCGGCCGGAAGCACTGGCTGCGCCGCTTCATGGTGGATCGGTTCATCATGCAGGGTTACATTCTGGTTGGTTTGATCTAATTTGCTGAGGGGACCGGCAAAGGTAAAAGTGTATCCGCCGATATGGAAACCACCGGTGCTGTTCTGCGGCGGCCAAGTATTATCGCCGTAATCCCAAAGATTTCGTTCGGCGGCGGTCACATCCTGCCAGTTCTCAAGGTCGGTAAAACGCGGCGAAGTCCCGGGGTCATAAAAAGCCTTCTTTGATTTGCCCATGGTTGAGAGCATCATTTCCCCGGCAGTGAAAGGGACATCCCAAGCCCAATTCGCGCTGTCCAGGCCGTTATTTGCCGCCGCCGGCTGCTTGTCCTTGAAATCCACGGCGTAAACCGCCAACGCGATTCCTTGCTGATGAAGATTATTCATATCTTGTATCTTAATCGCCTTCGCCTTGGCTTTGGACAGCGCCGGCAGCAGCATGGCCGCCAGGATGGCGATGATGGCGATGACCACCAGCAGTTCGATCAGGGTGAAAGCGTGGCGAGCCGCATTAGATGACGACATGGGTTTCATGTAACAATGTTTTCGTTGGATTCTTTAATTAAGAATACTTTGTAATTCACCGTTCGGCAACAAGAAAATCATCGCCAAAATTGGTGAGCCTGTTCAGCCGCGTCCGACAATGAAATGGGTGCCCGATGACGCCGCGGAATTTCCGGCAGTGTTCTAGGGCGTGTTAACAGGCCCTAAGCAATCTGAACCCCGGTAATTTCAACCGGCGCTCAAATCTCCGAGGCCGCGGTAACTTTGGCCAAAATCAAAACGTCCGGCTAGACAAACCTCATCGCCTGATGGATGATGGCAAGACCCAACCGCAAATATATGAAAAATCTAAAAGCCTACCTCACCATCGCCGCCATCGCCGCCAGCACCCTGTCGCTGATGGCCCAACGTCAACGCGTCAGCCCGCACGAAACGACCGGTGCGGTCATTGACGGCACCCGCGTCACGATTGTTTACGGCCGGCCTTACACCAAAGATCCCAAAACCGGCGAAATGCGCAAAATCTGGGGCGGCCTGGTGCCCTTTGGCAAAGTCTGGCGCACCGGCGCGGATGAAGCCACGTTGCTCATCGCACAAAAGCCCATAGTGTTCGGCGACACCACGGTTCCCGCAGGTGCTTACACGCTCTGGACGTTGCCGGCGGAAGACGGCACGGCCAAATTGATCATCAACAAGCAGGTCGGCCAATGGGGCGTCGGTCCCGGCTCCTATGACGAGAAGCAGGATCTCGCGCGGGTGGATTTGAAGAAGGAAGCCCTGGATAAAACGGCGGATCAGTTTGCGATCGCCGTGGCCAAGAATCCCGCCGGCGGCGGCCTGGTCAAGCTGATGTGGGAAGACACGCAATATTCGGCCGCGTTCACCGTGCAGAAGTAATTTCAGCACGTTCAAATCATGAAAACAAATTTGCGGCGGGCCTTCCTGGGGCTGGCGGGTGGCTTGATGCTGGCATCGAGTTTGGCCGCGCAGACGCCCAAGGTGGAATTCCCCGCGCCCAGCCCGGCTTGCACGCTCAAACAGCGCGTCGGCGTGACGGACATTGAAATCGTTTACTCCCGTCCGAGCAAAAAGGATCGCGAGATTTTCGGCAACGTCGTTCCCTTCGGTGCCGTCTGGCGCACCGGCGCAAACGCCGCCACCAAAATCACGTTCAGCACGGCGGTGAAGCTGAACGGCACGGACGTGGCTGCCGGCAGCTACGCGCTTTACACGATTCCCGGCGAAAACGAGTGGACGATCATTCTCAACAAGGGCGTCGGCAAATCCGGCACGCAATACGACGAGCAAGAGGACGTGGTGCGTTTCAAAACCAAGCCGGTTGAGTTGTCGAATACGACGATCGAGACGTTCACCATCGAGTTCAATTACATCCGCGACGAGTCGGCTTTGCTGAATCTCGTGTGGGACAAAACGGTGGTGCCGATCAAAATTGACATCGAGCTGACCAGCAAGCTGGTGCCGCAAATCGAGGCGGTCATGGCGTCGGACGCCAAGCAGAAACCGTATTTCCAAGCCGCGATGTTTTACTTCGATCACGGGCAGGACTTGCAGAAAGCGAGCAAATGGGTGGACGCCGCCATCGCCGAGCGCGAGGCTTATTACGTCGTGCATCTGAAGGCGAAAATTCATGCCAAGCTCGGCGACAAAGACGGAGCCATCGCCGCCGCCAACCGTTCGCTCGAGTTGGCGACGCAAGCGAAAGATGCGGCTTACGTGAAATTGAACAACGATCTGCTATCCACGTTGAAGTGAAAGCCGGGTTGTTGCTCCAAATGGTTCGCCAATGTGCGGGTCTGGCCGCGCTGGCGTGTGTCAGCGTGGCCGCCGGCGCGGAGCTGCCAACCAACTCGGCGGCCATTCTTCAGGAGTTGAAAAATTTCCGCGAGGTGGGCACGGTGCTTTACATCGCCGCGCATCCCGATGACGAGGACACGCAACTCATCACGTTCCTCGCGCGCGGGAGGCATTACCGCACGGCGTATCTCTCAATCACGCGCGGCGACGGCGGCCAAAACGTGCTCGGCGCGGAGTTTGGCGAGGAACTTGGCGTCATCCGCACGCAGGAATTGCTCGCCGCCCGCCGGCTCGACGGCGGCGAACAGTTTTTCACCCGCGCGATGGATTTTGGCTACTCCAAAGATTATCGCGAAACGCTGCGCATTTGGGACAAACAGCAAGTGCTCGCGGATGTGGTGCGCGTCATCCGCACGTTCCAGCCGGACGTGGTGATCGCCGGTTTTTCCACCAACCAAACGCCGGGCCAACATGGTCATCATGTGGCGTCCGCCGTGCTCGCCGGCGAAGCCTTCAAACTCGCCGGCGATCCAAAAGCGTTTCCCGATCAACTTGATTATTTGAAACCGTGGCGACCCAAGCGCCTGCTCCAAAATCAGCGCTTCGGCGGACGCGGTGGCGGTGGAAATTCTCCCGCCGGCCCGCACGTCGAAATCAGCGGCAACGATCCGGTCTTGGAAATGGCCTTCGGCGAAATTGCCTCCCGCAGCCGGGCAATGCACAAGAGCCAGGGCTTTGGCAATTTCAACGGCATCGGCGGCGGCGCACGCACGGCGAATTTTCTCGTGCTCGACGGCGCGCCGGCGACCAACGACATCATGGACGGCGTGGACACGACTTGGTCGCGCATTCCCAGCGGCGCGGACATCGGCAAGCAAGCGGATGAAATCATCGCCAAATTTGATCCGCAAAATCCTTCCGCCAGCGTGGGCGCGCTGCTCGCGGTGCGAAAAAGTCTGAAATCATTGCCGGACGACCCGCTGCTGGAAGTCAAGCGCCGGCAGCTCGATCAGATTTTGCAGGACTGCCTTGGCCTTTCCATCGTGATGACGACCCCGCAAGCAGAGGTGGTTGCCGGCGAGGAAATTCAATTGCACAGCACAGCGCGCGTGCAAGCAAAGGTGCCCGTGTTTTGGGCCGGCCAGCCGCACAGTTCGGCACCCGGAATGTTTTTAAGACCGGGCGAGAGCTTGAGTCGGGAAGTAACTTTTACCGTTTCTTCCAACACGCCTTTGACCGAACCGTATTGGCTGCGTGAAGAACCGACCATAGGAATGTTTCGCGTGGACGAGGCGAGACTGATTGGCCGCGCGGAAAATCCGCCGGCGCTTTCGATCATGAACGTATTTCAAATCGGCGGCTTGGGCGGACAGCTTTTGCCGATTCAAGTGGAGCCGGTCCAAGCCGGCACCGAATCCGGGAAATTTGAAGCGCGCCGCGCGCTGAAAGTCATTCCGCCAGTTTCGCTGCGCTGCGACCCGGCGGTGAAATTATTCGCACCCGGTTCGGTTCAGGAAGTGAACGTCGAAATCACCGCCGCCCGCGCGAATTCGCAAGGCGAACTTTTGCTGGCTGCACCGGCCGGCTGGAAAGTCACGCCGGAGAAACAGCCGTTTTCACTCGCGTCCGCCGGCCAGCGCGAAAAATTTTCCTTTAAAGTTGTCGCCCCCGCGCAAGCGACCACGGCGAGTTTCACCGCCCGCGCCAGCATTGGCGGGAAAATCTACGACAATCAGCGCATCGAAATCAGCTATCCGCACATCCCGATGCAACTGCTGCAACCACCCGCGCGCATGAAAGCTGTCAGCCTGGACCTCGCGATTCGCGGCAAAAAAGTCGGCTACATTTCCGGCGCGGGCGACACCGTGGCCGATGC
Organism: uncultured Verrucomicrobia subdivision 3 bacterium; assembly: GCA_903944085.1. GTDB lineage: Bacteria > Verrucomicrobiota > Verrucomicrobiia > Limisphaerales > UBA11358 > UBA11358. The sequence goes on along the minus strand of CAJAQO010000049.1, from coordinate 29,579 downwards.
CATCCGGGAAATGGGTTATGACGTCACGCTGCTTAGCGGCGACGATCTCACGACTAACCGGCTGAAAGATCTTGACGCTGTGGTGATCGGCGTGCGCGCGTTCAACGTCCGCACGGACCTTGATTCGCACATGCCGGCACTGGTTGCATTCGTCGCCGCCGGCGGCAATCTCATCGAGCAATACAACCGGCCCAGCAACGATTTCAAACCGGACGAATTTGCGCCTTACAGCCTGCGCTTGTCCAATGACCGCGTCACCGACGAAACCGCGTCAGTGACATTTCTCACGCCGGAACATCCGGTGCTGAATACGCCGAACAAAATCAACAACGCGGATTTTGACGGCTGGATTCAGGAACGCGGCATTTATTTTCCGAACCAGTGGGACGAACATTTCACGCCGATTCTGGCGTGCAGCGATCCCGGCGAAGCGCCGCTCAACGGTGGCCTGCTCGTCGCGCCTTACGGCAAAGGCAACATCGTTTATACCGGGCTCGTGTTTTTCCGCGAACTGCCCGCCGGCGTGCCGGGCGCTTACCGTCTGTTTGCCAATTTGATTTCTCTCGGCAAATGAACAAACCTGACGCTACGGAACAATCCGCGCGTGAAACTGAAGAGACCGGCGTGCCGGGCTTCCGCACCTGGCGGAGGATTTACGTTTTTGTGTTCGCTTTTTTCGTGCTAGTCGTGGCGCTGCTCACACTTTTCTCGCGCTGGTTCGCATGAACGCATTCGACTGGATTGTGCTGCTGGTAACAATGATCGGCATCGCCGCTTACGGTGCCTGGCACACGCGCCACACCAACCATCTCGACACTTACCTCAAGGGCAGCCAGACGACGCGTTGGGGCACCATCGGCATTTCGGTGATGGCCACGCAGGCGAGCGCGATCACGTTTCTTTCAATTCCTGGACAAGGTTTTGAAAGCGGCATCGGTTTTGTGCAAAATTATTTCGGCCTGCCGCTCGCGCTCATCATCGTGTGCGCGGTTTTTCTGCCAATCTATCGAAAGCTCGGCGTTTACACCGCCTACGAATTTCTCGGCCAGCGCTTCGACGCCAAAACGCGCCTGCTCGGCGCGGGGCTTTTCCTGTTGCAACGCGGCCTTGCTGCGGGTGTCACGATTTACGCGCCGGCAATTATTCTGGCCACCGTGCTTGGCTGGCGGCTGGATTTGACGATTATTGGCACGGGCCTGCTGGTGATTATTTACACCGTCACCGGCGGCAGCGAAGCCGTGAGTCTCACGCAAAAATGGCAGATGGGCATCATCTTCGGCGGCATGATCACGGCATTTTTGATTCTGCTCGCGCGGCTTCCGGCCGGCCTCGGCTTCAGCGGCGCGGCGCACATCGCGGGCGCGATGGGCAAACTTCAGGCCGTTGATTTTTCGCTGAATCCCGACCGGAGATACACGCTCTGGACCGGACTTTTTGGCGGCCTGTTCTTGTCGCTCTCCTATTTCGGCACCGATCAGTCGCAAGTGCAGCGCTACATCGGCGGCGCGGCGTTGCGTGAAGGTCGGCTCGGCTTGATGTTCAATGCGCTGCTGAAAATTCCCATGCAGTTTTCCATCCTGCTGCTCGGCGCACTGCTGTTTGTGTTTTATCAATTTCAACCCGCGCCGGTTTTTTACAATCGCGTCGAGTGGCAACAACACGCGACCGGCTCAAACGCCGCAACTTTTCACGCTTTGGAAGCAAAGAACGCCGCGCTGCACGCGGTGAAGCAGGAAAAAATCCGCGACTGGCTCGAGGCCCGAAAACACGCCAACGCGGTAAACGAACCGGCTGCTCGCGCCGCCATGCTGGAAGCCGAGGCCGCAACGGAGGCTGTGCGCGATGAAGCCAGAACGGCACTCACTGCCGCCGATCCGCTCGCCAAAACCAAAGATTCCGACTACGTTTTCATCGGCTTCATCCTCGACCAGTTGCCACACGGCATCATCGGCCTGCTGATTGCCGTGATGATCGCCGCCGCGCTTGGCTCGAAATCCGGCGAGCTTAACGCGCTCGGCACCACGACGACGATTGATCTCTGGCGGCATTTTCGTCCGCTCGCCGCGCACGACGAGGCGCGCAATGTCCGCGCCGCCAAATGGTTCACCGCGTTCTGGGGATTTGTGGCCATTGCGTTCGCGCTCTTCGCGGGCTTCGCCGAAAATCTGATCGAAGCCATCAACATCATCGGCTCAATTTTCTACGGCGTCGTGCTGGGAATTTTCTTGGTGGCATTTTTTCTGAAACACGTCGGTGGCACGGCGGTGTTCTGGGCGGCGATCACGGCGCAAGCATTGATCTTCGCGCTTTATCTTTTGCGCCATCGCTTCCCGGCGCTCGATATTTCCTACCTCTGGTATAACCTCATCGGCTGCGCCGCGTGCGTGGTGTTAAGCCTGATGCTTCAAACCATGCTGCCCGGCAAAACCACCCGCATCACCGCCACATGAGCAACGCGCCTGTCATCTGTTTCGGCCAGCAGCCATGCGGATTTTTCCCGAAGCGCTTTCTGTTTGCAAAAATCCAGACGGCGCGGCGGCTGCAAAAAGAAATCGGCGGCGAAATCGTTTTCTTTTTTCACGACAGCGATCACGATCCGCGCGAAACAAGAACCATTCTGCGCCATCGCACGACAAACGAGCCGGCGCAGCTCAACTTCGCGTTTGCCAATAAAATCCAGCGCAAGTTCACGCCGCTGCATCTCAAAAAAATCGCCGCCGACTGGCCGGCCAAAACCGTTTTGCAATTGCCAAACTATCTTGACCATCCAGCCATCGAAGTTTTCAAAAATGTTGCCGCCACCAACGTCGCCGATTTTTGCCTGGCGATGTATCGCCGGATGGGTTTGCTCGACGGCATCCGCGTGGCCCGCTCGAGCGATCCGGATTTTCGCCGCGCAGCCTGCGAGATTTCAGAATTTTTTGCGGATGTGCCGCACGCCGGCGAAATCGTCCGCGCCCGCTTCATTGACGGGGCTTTGAAATTGCATGAAGGCGGCGATTCGTTTGTGACGCTGCCGCTGGTGCCGTTCGCCAAGGAGCAAATCAGCCCGACGCGGGATTCGCGGCTGCGGTGGATGCAATCCGTGTTGCATTGCACACATTACATTGCCGGTGCGGGCGAGAAAGATTATCTTCGCACCGAACAAACCCCTGAAATCACGTTCATCACCCGCGACGCCATTGACCGATCCGATGAAGCCTACACCGAACTTTCCTGAACTCGCACCGCTGCTGGCTTTCGGCGCGCATCCCGACGATATCGAATTCGGCTGCGGCGGCGTCATCGCGCGCGAGACCAGCAACGGGCGCAAGGCGCATTTCGTCATTTGTTCACGCGGCGAGGCGGGCACGCACGGCACGCCCAAACAGCGCACCGCCGAGGCAAAAACGGCCGCCGAACTGCTCGGTGCGACGATTGAATTCGTGGAACTCGACGGCGATGCGCATTTGGAAATTCGCGCGGCGCACGCAATCAAGCTGGCGGAAATTTTCCGGCGCATTCGTCCCGGTGCCGTGCTGGCGCCAAGCGTTGTCGAAAACCAGCATCCCGATCACTCGCGGCTTGGCAAACTGGTCCGCGACGCCGCCCGGCTGGCGCGCTTCGGCGGCTTGAAAGAATTGCGCCGTCAAAAACCGCACGCGATTGAGCAGTTGTTTTTTTACGCAGTGACACCCGAAGCCGAACCACGCGACATCACGCCCATCCTGATTGATATTTCCAATCCAAATACCGTTGCGACCTGGACGGCGGCGATGCAGGCCCATGCGTCGCAAACATCCACCCGCAACTACGTCGAATTGCAGCTCACGCGCGCACGGTTGCTCGGCGCGCGAGCTGGCATTGGCTACGCCAACGCCCTGTTCCCCAACGAGCCGCTGGTGTTTGAATCCCTCGCCTTTACGGGCAAAAGCGCACGACGGTTTTGACATGGAACGTCCATTGAAAATTGGAATCACTTGCTATCCGTCCGTCGGCGGCAGTGGCATTCTGGCATCGGCGCTGGGCGTGGAACTGGCGCGGCGCGGACATGACGTTCACTTCATCAGCTACGAACGTCCGTTTCGAATACCGGCGGATGAGCCACGCCTTTTTTTTCATCCGGTCGTGATCAACGATTACGGCCTTTTTAAATATCCTGATTACACGCTGCCGCTCTCGGTGAAAATGGCGGAAGTGAGCCGCGACCATCAGCTCGACATTCTTCATGTTCATTACGCCGTGCCGCATGCCACCGCCGCGATTCTCGCGCGCTCGATGCTACCGGTGGCGCAACAGCCGCGCGTCGTCACCACGCTGCACGGCACGGACACCACGCTGCTTGGCGCTGATCCGGGCTACGGCCCGGCCATTCATCATGCCTTGACGCACTCCGATGCGGTCACGACGGTTTCCCATTTTTTGAAACAGGAAACACAGCGCGTGCTCGGTTTTGACGGTCCGATGGAAGTCATCCACAATTTTTTTGAACCGCGTCCGCCGCGGCGTTCGCGCGAGGAGGTGCGCCGCGAACTGGGTTTGCGCGACGAGGTGCTGATCTTCCATGCCTCCAATCTGCGGCCGGTGAAGCGCATTGATTTGCTGCTCGAAACCGCCGCCCGCATCCGGCCGCGCGACGCTTTCAAGCTCCTGATTCTTGCCGGTGGAAGTTTTGCGCCGTTCGCTGCCGACATGCGCCGGCTCGGATTGGAAGACCGGTTGATCGTGCGGGAAAATGTTCTGGAGATTGAAGATTATCTGCAAGCGGCCGACTTTGGTTTGTTTACTTCTGAATCAGAAAGCTTCTGCCTGAGCATTTTGGAGGGGATGTGTTTTGGCTGTCCCAGCATCGCGCCGCAGATCGGCGGAATTCCCGAAGTGATGCAGGATCGCGTCAGCGGACGGCTCATGCGCTTCGGCGATGTCGGCCAATTGGTTGACGCCGCCGAAGAATTGATTCAGCAGCCAACCTTGCGAACCACTTTGGGCCGTGCGGCCAAAGCCCGCGCCCGTGAATATTTTTCCGCTGAAATCATCGTGCCGCACTACGAAGCCCTTTACCGCCGCGTCTGCGCGTAAAATCCATCCCAACAATTGTTCCGGCCGGGACGGCGAAGCGATGCCTTTTGCGTTCAGCACATGAAATGCAGCTTTCAGTTGCTTGCCCGCCGATTATCCACTCGATTGCCAGCCAAACTGAACAACTGAGCGACCGCAGGAATTGTCCGCTTATGCAAACGCGTTAAAAAAACTGACGGCTAATGGTGAAATCAACACAATTTTTGAAAACATTTATTGCGCATGGATGAAAATTGAGTAAAAAATAAAGGAACGCAGGCTTTCAGCCGAACGATGACCAGCAACGCAACGAACAATACTAATAACCGGCCCGCAGAAACTCCGATTTCCGCGCCGCCGAAACAAGGACTTTACGACCCGCAGTTTGAGCACGACGCTTGCGGCCTCGGCTTCGTCGTCAACATGAAGGGCAAGAAGTCCCATCAGTTGGTGAGCGACGCATTGCAGATTCTTGTCAACCTCGATCATCGCGGCGCGTGCGGCTGCGAGGCCAACACCGGCGACGGCGCGGGCATCCTGATCCAGGTGCCGCATGAATTTCTCACGGCGCAGGCGATCAGGCGCGGCTTCCAGCTTCCGGCTGCTGGACAATATGGTGTCGGCCAGTTGTTCCTGCCGCAAGTTCCCGCCGAACGCGAGGCGATCAAAAAAGAACTCGCCAAAATTATTGCCGATGAAGGCCAGACGCTGCTGGGCTGGCGCGATGTGCCGGTGGATAATTCTTCACTCGGCAAAACCGCCGTCGCCGCCGAGCCGTTCATGGCCCAGGTTTTTGTCGGCCGCAATCCGGCGATCAAAGACGACGAGGCGTTTGAGCGAAAACTTTTCGTCATCCGCAAAATCGCCGAGCAGCGCATCCGCTACGGCAAAACATTTGCGGGCGGAAACTGGTTTTACGTTTCCAGCCTGTCGGCGCGCACGCTGATTTACAAGGGCATGTTGATGTCGGAACAGGTCGGAAAATATTATCCCGATTTGAACGACGCGACGATGACCACGGCGATGGCGATGGTTCATTCGCGTTTTTCGACGAACACATTTCCGAGCTGGGATCGCGCGCATCCCAACCGGTTCATCGCGCACAACGGCGAAATCAACACGCTGCGTGGCAACGTGAATTGGATGAAGGCGGCGCAGTCGAATTTCAAATCGTCAGTGCTGGGCGACGACATCAGGAAAGTCATTCCCGTCATCAATACCGACGGCAGCGACTCCGCGCAGTTTGACAATTGCGTGGAACTGCTCGTCATGGCCGGCCGCGAGCTGCCGCACACCATGATGATGATGATTCCCGAACCGTGGGAAAATCACGAAAGCATGGACGCCGAGCGTCGTGCGTTTTACGAATTTCATTCCTGCCTCATCGAACCGTGGGACGGCCCGGCCTCGATGGCGTTCACCGACGGCATCCGCATCGGCGCGTGCCTCGACCGAAATGGTCTTCGCCCGTCACGCTATTACGTCACGAAAGACGACGTGGTCATCATGGCGTCCGAAGCCGGCGTGCTGCCGATTGCGCCCGAACGCATCGCCGTCAAAGGCCGGTTGCAGCCGGGAAGAATGTTTCTGGTGGACACGCACGAAGGCCGCATCATCGCGGACGAAGAACTGAAAAAGAAATATGCCAGCGCGCATCCGTATCAGCAGTGGCTGGATCGGCATCACATCCTTCTCCAAAACCTGCCCGAACCCGAGCAGCACACGGAGCCGGCGCACCGGAAAATTTTGCAGCAGCAGCAGGCGTTCGGCTACACGTTTGAAGATTTGCGTTTCATCGTCGGCCCGATGGCGAATACCGGCGTGCAGCCGCTCGGCTCGATGGGCACGGACACGCCGCTCGCGGTGCTCTCGAACAAGCCGCAGTTGCTTTACAATTATTTCAAGCAGTTGTTCGCGCAGGTCACCAACCCGCCGATTGATCCGATCCGTGAGGAACTCGTCACCTCGACGTTCACCATGGTCGGCTCGCGCAGCGGTTTGCTCGAACCGAAAGCGGAAAGCTGCTCGGTCATCCGGCTGGAGCAACCGATTCTCACCGACGATGAATTGGACAAGCTGCGGTTCATCGAACAGCCCAGCTTCAAGTCCGCAACACTTTCGATTTTGTTCAACCCGGACGGCGGGGTGAAAAGTCTCGAAGCGGCGCTGGAAAAATTATTTGCCGACGCCGACGCCGCCATCAAGTCGGGCGTCAATATTTTGATTTTGTCCGACCGTGGCATTTCGCCCGAACTCGCGCCCATCCCGGCATTGCTGGCCACCGCCGGTTTGAATCATCACTTGATTCGCAACGGCACGCGCGGTCGCACCGGCCTCGTGCTCGAATCCGGCGAGCCGCGCGAGGTGCATCATTTCGCGCTGCTCATCGGCTATGGCTGCAGCGCCATCAATCCGTATCTCGCTTACGAGACGATTGACGATCTGATCAACGAAGGTCTGTTGGAAAAAACCGATCACAAGACAGCGATCAAGAAATACATCAAGGCCGCCATCAAGGGCGTCGTGAAAACGATGGCCAAGATGGGCATCTCGACGGTGCAAAGCTATCGCGGCGCGCAGATTTTTGAAGCTGTCGGCCTCAACAGCGAGGTCGTGGAAAAATATTTCACCTGGACGCCCTCGCGCATCCAAGGCGTCGGCCTGAATGTCATCGCGGCGGAAGCGCTGGCGCGTCATCGCCGCGCGTTCCCGCGCGAAGAAGTCACCGAACTCGATGCCGGCGGCCAATATCAATGGCGCGACGGCGGCGAATATCACCTGTTCAATCCGCAGACGATTCACAAATTGCAGACGGCCTGCCGGCTCGGCAGCGAAAAAATTTACCGCGAATACGCCGAACTGGTGAACAACCAGTCGAAGAATCTTTGCACGTTGCGCGGCTTGTTGGATTTCAATTATGCCGAGAAACCGCTGCCGATTGAGGAAGTCGAATCGGTCGAGGAAATCGTCAAGCGTTTCAAGACCGGCGCGATGAGCTACGGCTCGATTTCCAAGGAAGCGCACGAAACGCTGGCCATTGCAATGAACCGTCTCGGCGGCAAATCCAACACTGGCGAAGGCGGCGAAGACCCGGCGCGCTATGTTCTCGAAGCGAACGGCGATTCCAAAAATTCCGCGATCAAGCAGGTCGCCAGCGGACGGTTCGGCGTGACGAGCCATTACCTCGTCAACGCGCGCGAACTGCAAATCAAGATGGCGCAGGGCGCGAAGCCCGGCGAAGGTGGCGAACTCCCCGGCAAAAAAGTTTTCCCAGACATCGCCAAAACGCGCGGCACGACGGCGGGTGTTGGTTTGATTTCACCGCCGCCGCACCACGATATTTATTCTATCGAGGATTTGGCGGAGCTGATCCACGATTTGAAAAACGCCAACCGCAACGCGCGGGTCAGCGTGAAGCTGGTCGCCGAAGTCGGCGTCGGCACGATCGCTGCGGGTGTCGCCAAGGCGCACGCGGACGTGGTTCTGATTTCCGGACACGACGGCGGCACGGGCGCATCGCCGCTTTCATCCATCAAGCACGCCGGCGGACCTTGGGAACTCGGCTTAGCCGAGGCGCACCAGACGCTGGTGCTGAACAATCTGCGCAGCCGCATTTACGTTGAGGCGGACGGCCAGATGAAAACCGGCCGCGACGTGGCGATTGCCGCGCTGCTCGGCGCGGAGGAATTTGGTTTTGCCACCGCGCCGCTCGTCGTGATGGGCTGCATCATGATGCGCGTCTGTCATCTGAACACCTGCCCCGTCGGCGTTGCTACGCAAGACCCGCGTTTGCGCAAACGCTTCACCGGCGAGCCTGAACATGTTGTGAATTTCATGCGCTTCATCGCCACGGAATTGCGCGAGATCATGGCCAAGCTCGGTTTCCGCAAGCTGGAAGACATGGTTGGCCGCACCGACAAATTATTTCCGTGGAAAGCGATTGAGCATTGGAAGGCCAACGGCCTCGATCTCACGCCGATTTTGCACCGCCCGGACATGGGCGCTGAAGTCGGCCGTTTCCGCTCGCAGGATCAGGACCACGGCTTGGAAAAATCGCTCGACGTGACCAAGCTGCTCGACATCTGCAAACCGGCGATTGAGCGTGGCGAAAAAGTCCGCGCCGAACTGCCGATCATCAACGTGAACCGCGTCGTCGGCACGATTGTCGGCAGCGAAATCACCAAGAAGCACGGGCCGGCGGCCTTGCCGGAAGACACGGTGCATCTGAAATTCAACGGCAGCGCCGGACAAAGTTTTGGCGCGTTCATGCCGCGCGGCATGACGCACGAACTCGAAGGCGACGCGAACGATTATTTCGGCAAAGGCTTGAGCGGCGGAAAATTAATCGTGTATCCGCCGAAAGGTTCGACGTTTGCTTCGCAGGATAACATCATCATTGGGAACGTGGCGCTTTACGGCGCGACGGCGGGCGAGATTTTCGTGTGCGGCATGGCGGGAGAACGCTTTGCCGTCCGCAATTCCGGCGTCAACGCCGTGGTCGAAGCCATCGGCGATCATGGTTGTGAATACATGACCGGCGGACGCGTCGTGATTCTCGGCAAGACTGGGCGCAATTTCGCCGCCGGCATGAGCGGCGGCGTCGCTTACGTCCTGGATGAGGCGGGTGATTTTCACACGCGTTGCAACATGGAATTGGTCGGCCTGGAAAAATTGGCGGACGCTGATGAAATTGAAGAGGTCTGGAAATTGATTCAAAAGTATCAGACTTATACAAAATGCCAGCGCGCGGCGAAGATGCTCGCGGACTGGAAAAATTTCGTGCCGAAATTCGTCAAGGTCATGCCCCAGGATTACAAGCGCGTTTTGCTGTCGCTCAAAAAAGTGCAGTCGCAGGGCTTGACCGGCGACGAAGCCGTCATGGCCGCGTTCGAGGAAAACGTGAAGGGCGGCCATTGATTTATTTGTCCGCCGATTGCGCAGATGAACGCAGATTTTTAAAACAAGAGTAAGGCAGGGCCGTTGATTTAATTGAACGGGCTTTTAAGCTGCGTAAATCAGCGTAATCTGCGGATAAGAAAGTTTTGATTCTGTGAAATCAGCAGACAACCAACGCGACCCGGAGACCTTTGCGATCATTGGCGCGGCGATGGAAGTCCATCGTGAGTTGGGACATGGATTTTTGGAAGCGGTTTATCAGGAATCCGTGGCGATTGAAATGACAGCCAGACGCATTCCATTTCAGCGCGAAGGGCCATTGCCGGTGGTTTACAAAGGTGAAAAACTGGCCTGCAGTTATCGCGCGGATTTTGTTTGTTATGAAGAGGTGCTGGTTGAGTTGAAAGCCATCAACCAGTTGACCGGGGCCGACGAGGCGCAGGTCATCAATGAAATGAAGGCCACTGGAAAACAGCGAGCGCTCTTGTTTAACTTTGGCGCTCCCAGTTTGGAATACAAACGAAGAGTTTTGAATCTGCGCGAATCCGCGCAATCGGCGGACGAAATAGAAAACATTAACCTGACAAGATCATAATATCATGGGAAAACCCACTGGATTTTTAGAGTTTCAACGTGAAGTGCCAAAGGACCGCTCGCCGCTCGGGCGCGTGGCCGACTGGCAGGAATTTCATATCCACCTGCCCGAAGCCGACCTGAAGAAACAGGGCGCGCGCTGCATGGATTGCGGCATACCGTTTTGCCACACCGGCCAGCTCGTCAGCGGCATGGCCAGCGGCTGCCCGATTCACAATTTGATTCCCGAATGGAACGATTTGGTTTATCGCGGTCTCTGGCAGGAAGCGCTGGAGCGTCTGCACAAAACGAATAATTTCCCCGAGTTCACCGGCCGCGTCTGCCCGGCACCGTGCGAAGGCTCGTGCGTGCTTGGCATGAATAATCCCGCCGTCACGATCAAAAACATCGAGTGCGAAATCGCCGATCACGGCTGGCAAAACGGCTGGATCAAGCCGCACCCGCCGAAGCAACGCACCGGCAAAAAGGTCGCCGTCATCGGTTCCGGCCCGGCGGGACTTTCTGCTGCCGCGCAGTTGAACAAAGCCGGTCATCTGGTCACCGTCTTTGAACGCGCCGATCGTCCGGGCGGCCTGCTCATGTATGGCATCCCCAACATGAAGCTCGACAAAAAAGAAGTCGTGCTGCGCCGCATCGAACAGTTGGAAAAAGAAGGCGTCACCTTCGTCTGCAAAACCGAAGTCGGCAACAATCTGCCGGCGGAAAAGTTGTTGAAAGATTTTGACGCGGTCATCCTCGCCACTGGCGCGACGAAGCCGCGCGATTTGCCGATTGAAGGCCGCCAGCTCAAGGGCATTCATTTCGCGATGGATTTTCTCACGGCGAATACGAAGGCGGTTTTGGATCAGCACAAGAACGGCAATTTCATTTCTGCCGACGGCAAGGACGTTGTCGTCATCGGCGGCGGCGACACCGGCACGGATTGTGTCGGCACTTCGATGCGGCACGGCTGCAAGTCACTCGTGCAGGTGGAAATTTTGCCGAAGCCGCCGCTGGAACGCGCCAAGGACAATCCGTGGCCCGAATGGCCGAAGACTTACAAAATGGATTACGGCCAGGAAGAAGCCGCTGCGAAATTTGGCGCCGACCCGCGCGTCTATCTCACGACCGCGACGAAATTTGAAGGCGACGCGCACGGCCACGTCAAAGCCGTTCACACGGTTCAAGTGGCGTGGACGAAGAATGACAAGGGCCAGTTCATTCCGAAAAATATTCCCGGCACGGAAATAGTTTTGCCCGCGCAGCTCGTCTTGCTGGCGATGGGTTTTCTTGGACCCGAACAGCCGTTGCTTGAATCGCTCGGCATCGAACGCGACCCGCGCTCAAACGCCAAGGCCGAGTTCGAGAAATACACCACGAACCTCAAGGGCGTCTTCGCCGCCGGTGACTGCCGGCGCGGGCAGAGCCTGGTCGTGTGGGCATTCAACGAAGGCCGCGGCGCGGCGCGCGAATGCGACCGCTATTTGATGGGCGCGACGGATTTGCCCTGATTCCCGGGCAATTTTATGTTGCAACCGCTCGCGATTGTTTTCTACGAACGCCTCATGCCCGGCAGCCAGTTGGTGAACCGGCTGCAGGATTTGAATTATCGCGTGCTCGCGCTCAACAACGCCGCCCGGCTCGTCGCCACCGTCCAGCGCGAATCACCGTTGCTGCTGTTCGTTGACCTGGCCACGCCGGGCGAGGTCTGTAGCACGATTGCCAAACTGAAAACTGCGCCGGATACTTTGCATCTGCCGATCATCGGATTTGCACCGGAAAATTTGCCCAATCTGCTCACCGAAGCCCAGGCGGCGGGCGCCAATGTGACCGTCAGCGAAACCGCCGTCATCAACCATCTCGACCAATTGATTGATCAGGCGTTGCACTTGGATTAAAACTTTCCCTTGACTGCCGCATCAATTGTTTTCATAGTCGGCGCACAACACCGAAGCATGAACAATTGGGAAAAGTGATGTTTCACGGACGCGGCTGAACCAGCCGGGTCCGTTTTCATTTTTCGGATGCCTCGCAAATCAGGAGCAGTTATGGCCAGTGGCAAAGTGAAGTGGTTTGACAACAAGAAGGGTTTTGGCTTCATCGCCGACGACGCCGGGCACGATGTCTTTGTGCATCATTCGTCCATCATTGGGGCGGGTTTCAAAACCTTGATCGAGGGCGAAATCGTGACTTTCGATGCGGTGCCCGGCGACAAGGGCTTGAAAGCGCAAAACGTCCAGCGCGCCCCGCGCGCCTGAACGCCGGCGAATTTCATTCGCGTCCCCCAACGGCTGCGCTAACCTGCAGCCATGCTGGCATCATCCACGGCTCCCGTCACGAGCCTCTATGTTCACGTCCCGTTTTGCGCGCAGAAATGCGAGTATTGCGCCTTTTATTCCGAGGCGTCCAGCGGCGAACTCGTCAACCGCTACACCGCCGCGCTCGTGCGCGAACTGGAAATCCTCGCCGCCGACCTCAAGCCCAAAACCATTTTCTTCGGCGGCGGCACGCCGTCCATTTTGAATTTGCGCCAGTGGGAAACCATCCTGCGCGCGATGGAAAAATTGAATCTGCTCGGCGCGGAGGAATTCACCATCGAAAGCAATCCCGCCACTGTCTCCGCCGACAAGTGCAAGCTGCTTCGCGATTTCGGCGTGAACCGCATCTCGATGGGCGTGCAGTCGCTGGATGAAAAATTGCTCGACCGGCTGGGCCGCATCCACTCGCGCGAACAGGTTTTCAAGTCCTTCGACATCCTGCGCCGCGCCGGTTTTGACAACGTGAATCTCGATCTGATGTTTGCCATTCCGAGTCAGACGATGGAAATCTGGCGCGCGACGTTGAACGAGGCGATGGCCATGCAAAGCGAACATCTTTCGAGCTACGAAGTGATTTACGAAGATGACACGCCGCTCTTTGAACAGCTCAAGGCCGGTGAATTTTCCGTGAACGAAGAACTCGCCTGCGAAATGTATGAGGCATTGATCAGCCGCTCGACCGCCGCCGGATTTCACCAATACGAAATCGCCAACTTCGCGCGCACAGAAAGTTTCAAGTGTTCAGTTTCAAGTGTTCAGCCAAACAAGGCAACGCCACTGAACACTGAACACTTGAAACTGAACACTTTTCCAGCGATTCCCTCCCTCGCCTGCAAACACAACGTCAACTACTGGCGCGGCGGCTCCTATCACGGCCTCGGCCCCAGCGCCACCGGCTATGTGCGCGGCGTGCGGACGAAAAACTGGGCCAACACGCAGCTTTACTGCGAGCAGTTGGAAAAAGGAAAACGCGCGATTGAGTCGAGTGAGGAACTGTCGCCGCTGCGCCGGGCCGGCGAGATCGCCGCGTTCGGTTTGCGCATGAACGCCGGCTGGCCGTTCGCAGAATTCAAGCGCGCAACCGGTTTTGATTTGCAGAACGAATGGGCATCGGAAATGGAGCAATTGACCGCGCGCGGCTGGGCCGTGCGCGACGCGGAAAGATTTCACCTGACGCACCAGGGCTTGCGTTTCGCCGACGCCGCAGCGGAGATGTTTCTGCGTTGAATCAATCTTTCGGGAGTCGGACCGTAAACGTCGTCCCGGAATTCATTTCGCTGGCCACCTCAATCGCGCCACCGTGAGCTTCGATAATGGCCTTGGAAATCGCGAGGCCAAGCCCGGCATTGCCGGCGCCGGTGCGCGACTGGTCGGCGCGGAAAAATCGTCCGAACACGCGCGGCAAATCTTCCGCCGCGATGCCCAGCCCGGTGTCGGCAACGGCCAGCACGGCGAGGCCGTTTTGCGATTCCAGTTTCACGCGCACTTCGCCGCCGGGACGGTTGTATTGAATTGCATTCGTCAGCAGGTTGGTGACGACTTGCGCCAGCCGTTCGGAATCGCCGGTGATTTCGAGCGGTTCCGCCGCGACGGAAACTTTCACGCCGCGTTCGTCCGCCAGCGGCTGCACCAGGTTGACGCTGTCACCAATCGTTTTGGAAAAATCAAAGCGTTGCCGGTTTAAAATTTCCTGTCCGGCGTCAAATCGCGCGAGCGCCAGCAGCGACTCGATCAGCTTGCGCATCCGCTGCGCCGCGCGCTGACAGGCCTCGACGGTCAGCTTGTAGCTGGCGGCATCGCGCTCGCGGTTGAGCGCGGTCTGCGTTTGCGTGAGCATCACGGAAACCGGCGTTCGCAATTCGTGCGCCGCGTCGGCGGCAAATTGTTTCTGCTGTGCGAAGGCCGTTTCCAGCCGCGCGAAAGTGGAGTTCAAAACCGCCGCAAGCTGGCCGAGTTCGCTTTCCGCCTCGGCGACGTTGATGCGCTGCGCCAGATCGCCGGCGGAAATTTTCACCGCCGTCGCGCTGATTTCGGATATCGGCCGCAGAGCGTGCCCGACCAACCACCAGCCGCCCGCGAGGCCGACGAGCAAAATCAATCCGCCAATGAGCGTGAGGTTCAAAGCGGTGTGCTGAAGTTCCTTCAGTTCGGGAGTGACGGAGCAGCCGACTTCAATAAATTCGCCGGACGGCAGAAAGTCTGCGGTGATGCGTTCAGCGTGATAATCCATCGTCTTCAGTTTGGCCGGCGGATTGTCCGGACCCGAATCAACGTGATTCTGCCGGTCAAAAAAATGATCGAATTGAACAGCCGCCGCCGGCTCCGCCAAATCGTGATAGTTGTCCGAGCGGGCAATTTCCTGCCGGCCATGTTCAATGACTTGGATAATCCGGAAATAAAAACCGTTGGGATCGTTGGTGCCAAAAAGCTGGGCGTTCTCCGCCGGCAGACGAAATTCCAGCAGCGGACGATTTCCCGGCACCATGGGCGGCCCATCGTCCCGCATCTGATCCCGCGGTGGCCGAAAAAATTCCTGCTCCGGCCGGCGCGGCGGCGGACGATGCAGCGCATTGGCCAGCATGCCGATCCGGCGATGTAATTCTTGGTCAATGCGACCAAACTGCCGGTTCCGTTCAAGCTGATAGGCCGTGACGCCAAAGCCCGCCAAAACGGCAACCAGAATCAGCCCATACCAGAGTTGCAAACGCCATTTGATGGATTTAAACATCTTCATTCGATGCAATAGCCGTGGCCGCGCCGCGTGGCGATAAATTCCGCGCCGAGCTTTTTGCGGACATTGGAAACGTGGACGTCGAGCAGGTTGGACAGCGAGCTTTCGTTCTCGTCAAAAAGATGTTCGTAAAGCTGCGTGCGGGTGACGACTTCGCCACGATGCAGCGCGAGAAATTCCAACAGCGCATATTCGCGGGCGGTGATTTCAACCATTTTGTTTTTGAAGAAAACCTGGCGCGCGGCGGTGTCAATTTTCACCTCGCCAATTTCAAAAATGTTCGTCGTCTTATTGGCGCTGCGACGAATGATGGCGCGGAGGCGGGCGAACACTTCTTCGAGATCAAACGGTTTGACGACGTAATCATCCGCGCCGGTGTCGAGGCCTTTAACGCGATCCCGCGTCTGGTCGCGCGCGGTGAGCATCAGCACGGGTGTTTTTTTGGTTTTGCGGAGGCGCTTAAGAATTTCCCAGCCGTCCAAGCCGGGCAGCATCACGTCGAGCACGATGGCGTCGTAATCGGTGCCTTCGGCATTGAAGAAACCGTCGTCGCCGTTGTCGGCGGTGTCCACGGCGTAGCCTTCCTCGCGCAGAGCCTGGGCAAGGCTCGCGAGTAAATCTGGTTCGTCTTCGACAACGAGAATTCTCATGTTCAGGCTGGCGGAGTTTTAGCACGGATGGCAGGCAATCGCCAGCGCGGCATCATCGCACCGTCAACCTTAAGGCAAGATGAAGGCCGAAAACTGACCACCCCAGCGCAAATAATAGTTAGCTTCATGTTTGCTTAAGGTAGCTCCGCGTAGAATGCCCGCATGAAAACACAAATCCAGGTTCGCAGCAAAAACAACCGGCTCCATTGCCTCCGGCGGCTGGCGGGAATGGTTTTCCTCTTCGCCATTTCAACGCGAGCCGCCGATCCGCGCACGAACGGCTGGTTCACTGCTTATTCCGGCCAATACGCGCGCATCTACACCAATAACGCGATGAAAAGCGCCGGCACGGCGCTGACGACCTGGAGCAATGGCACACAAACCCAGTCGGCGCCGGCGTATTGCGGCGTGCAGGAAGTGTATTCCTCGGCAAACTCGGTCTATGTGCGCAGCACCGGGCTGGCAGGCTACACGATGGGTCCGTGGCAGAACGGCTCGTTTCCGAACCTGCCGGTGAACCAGAAAGTTCTTTACCGCCTGCCGCGCACGAACAGCGTGCCGGCCACGAAAACCATCAGCGGCGGCGGACAGATCGGCATCTTCGTGGACGGCGTGGAGATGTTCAACAGTTGGGACGCGTTTGCGTGGAACGGCTCGGCGGAAGTCAGCGCCGGGAACACCACTTATTATTGGAACCGCGACGCGTATGTGAACGAAGGCCCGACGTTTGACGCGGGCAACGCGCACCAACAGAATACCGGCACTTATCATTACCACGCGAATCCGCCGGCGCTGCGTTATCTGATCGGCGATCATGTGGATTACAATGCAAATACGAAGACGTTTACCGAATCCACCAACGCGCCGACGAAACATTCGCCGATTCTCGGCTGGGTGGCGGATGGCTTTCCGATTTACGGGCCTTATGGTTACAGCATTTCCAACGATGCCAGCAGCGGCATCCGCCGGATGATTTCCGGCTATGTGCTCCGCAACGGCGCATACGGCACAAGCAATCTCACGGCCAACGGACGTTCGACGATTCCGCAATGGGCCGTTCGCCTGTTCGGAGTCGCATCCAACATTGTCACCGGCCCAGCCGTCAGCACGAGCTATCCGCTGGGACGCTATATGGAAGACAACGATTATCTCGGCGACCATGGCATTGCGCCCGGCACGAATACTTATGACCTCGATGAATACAATGGCCGGTGGTGTGTCACGCCGGAATTTCCGGGCGGGACTTATGCTTATTTCGTCGCCATCGCCAGCGACGGCACGCCCGTGTTTCCTTACAACATCGGACGCGGTTACTACGGCAGCGTGACCGGTGGTGCGATCACGAGCATTTCGGAAAACGTGGTGACGAATTTTCTCGGCGGGCCAAGCGCCCGTCCCTTGCTTAGTGCGCCCGCGGTGAAAAACGGCACGGTCACTTTGACTTGGAGCGCCACCGAAGGCGGCACCTACACCGTGCAATCCACGACGAATTTTTCAACCTGGACAACCCAATCAACCAACGCTGCCGCCATTTTAAATTCGGCGAGCTATACCAGCAATGCCGCCGACAATTATAATTTCTACCGGGTCGCGCGAACGGCGCTCGCAAATTATGACGCCGTCAGTTCGGGCGGCGGCACGGGCGGCGGCGCGGCAACGTATGCGGTGCCGGGCAGCGGCGTGGTCAGTCGCGGTTCGGGCACAAACATCACCTTGAGCATCACGCTGCCCGGCACCCCGCCGTCGCCGCCAGCCAACGCGCCGATCACCAGCGTCACGCTCGGAGCGACGACGGCCACGAGTTCATCTTACGCGGTCCAAGGAACTGTGCTCGCGAATTTCCATATTGCCACCACCAACGCACTCGGAACCCAAAACGTCGTGGTGACATTCACCTCCGGTCCGCCGCCCTACACTTTCAGCAGCGCCTTCACGATCAACCCGTGATTCAAAAGGCCAGCACCCAAACTCCCCGCTCCGGTGAACTTTCAAGTTAAACAAATCAAGCCTCGCAGCCTGTCACGACCGTTGATGCTTGGACTTTGGATTTTTTCCGGACATTGGAATTTGGTCTTTGGTGCCACGCTGCAAATTAAAATCACACCGAAAGTTTCCGGTGAAAATCTCCAGCCGGCTTCGCTGCGCTACCAAACTTCGGCCGGCGAAACATTTTCCATCACGCGCGTGAGCTATCTCGTCAGCGATTTCGCGTTGCAACGCAGCGACGGCTCGTGGCTGGAAATTTCCAACGCCGTCGCGTGGCTCGATTTCGACCAGAACCGGAATTCCATCTGGCTCGATAAAATTCCGGCGAACGAATTTTGTTCCGTGCGTTTTCTCGTCGGCTTGAACACCAATCTAAACCACGCGGATATCGCCCAGTTTCCCGCCAGCCATCCGCTCAATCCCAATCTCAACGGCTTGCACTGGAGCTGGCAGGGCGGATTTATTTTTCTCGCGCTCGAAGGCTTGTGGCGCAACGCCGCCGGGCAACTCGACGGCTGGGCTTATCATCTCGCCCGCGACACGAACGCCACACGCATCACGCTCGCCGCGCCGCTCACCATCACCAACGAAACCAAGCTGGAACTGGATTTTGACCTGGCGACATTGCTGAACGCGCCGCGCCCGCTTGCTTTCGGCAAAGACGGATCCTCGACGCACTCGCGGGATGGCGATCCGATTTCCGCCGCGCTGGTCGTGAATCTCGCGGGCGCGTTTCGCGTTCACAAAATCACCTCGCTGACCGACGCGGAAATTGCCGTGGCGCACCCGAAGCCGCTTTATCTGCCGGAAAAATTCACGCCGTATCCGTTCCAGATGAGCGAAACGTTTCCAATTCCCGATTTGCCGCGCGATAATCCGCTCACCGTCGAACGCGTTGAACTCGGCAAAACGCTTTTTTTTGACAAGCGCATTTCCATCAACGACGCGCAGTCGTGCGCCGATTGTCATCTGCCGGAAAAAGCATTTGCGGATAACCGCCGGACGGCGCGCGGTGCGGAAGGCGAATTTGGCCCGCGCAATTCCATGCCGCTGTTCAATCTCGCGTGGAAAAAGGAATTTTTCTGGGACGGCCGAGCGAAAAGCTTGCGCGCGCAGGTGTTGCTGCCGATTCAGAATCCCATCGAGATGCACCAGTCGCTGACGAATCTGGTGGCGAAACTGAAATCTGAAAAAGCGGAAAGCGCAAAGCGGAAAGCGGAAATGGATTACACCAGCCTGTTTGCCGCCGCGTTCGGCTCGCCGGAAATCACGGCGGAAAAAATTTCGCTCGCGCTGGAAAATTATCTGCTCACGCTCACGTCGTTCAACGCCAAGTTCGACCGGGTTTTGCGCGGCGAGGAAAAATTCACGCCAGACGAGCAGCGCGGCTTTGAATTATTTTCCACCGAATACGATCCGCGGCGCGGACAGTTTGGCGCGGATTGTTTTCACTGCCACGGCGGGCCGCTGTTCCAGAGCCAGAGCTTCGCGAACAACGGTTCGGACGGCGCGTTCAAAGACCTCGGCCGTGAGCAGGTCACCGGCAAGGCGTCGGATCGCGGCAAGTTTGCGGTGCCGTCGCTGCGCAATATCGCGCTGACCGCGCCTTACATGCACGACGGACGTTTTCGCACTTTGGCAGAGGTGATCGAGCATTACTCGACAGGAGTGGTCCGCAGCGCGACGCTCGATCCGAATCTGGCCAAGCATCCCGATGGCGGCGTGCCGTTGATGGCAGCGGACAAGCGCGCGCTGGTGGCTTTTTTGAAAACGCTGACGGACGCGCAATATATTCCGACAAGCGCCACCATTCCGGCTGAAAAATAATTTAAGGAATCTTTTCAGCTTAATATTCACTTAAGGTTGCTTGCGGTAGATTTGCGCCATGTAAACGATCGCATCACCGGACAGCAAATAAAAAATGAAATCACGGAACTGATCGTTAAAAAATTTACACCCACAAACAAACAACACGAAAGGCAAATTATGAAAATGAAAAATGCAATCCTTCTGGCGCTCGTTGCGCTGGGCACTACCGCGCTGCTCGCCAGCGCCCAAGACAACAACGACGGCCCGCCCGGCGGCGGCAGTCCCGGCGGTCCCGGTGGCCGGGGCGGCCCCGGCGGACACCATCGTCACCCGCCCTTGCCGATTGTTTCGGTGCTGGACGTCAATCACGACGGCATTATTGATTCCAATGAAATTGCCAACGCCAGCGCGCAGTTGCTGACACTGGACAAAAATGGCGACGGCAAATTGACGGCCGATGAATACCTGCCGCCGCTGCCGCCGGACGCACCGGCGGACGCGAAACGCCCGCCGCTGCCGTTGATCATCAAAGCGCTCGATGCGAACGGCGACGGCGTGATTGACGCCAGCGAAATCGCCAACGCGCCCGCCGCGCTGAAATCGCTCGACAAAAATGGCGACGGGCAGTTGACGCGCGATGAATACCTCGGCAAGCGGCCCGGTCCGCCGCCGCAGGATGGCCCGGGCGGCAACGACGCCGGTGGCCCGCCGCCCGACGATGACCAGGCGGGTCCGCCGCCCGGTGGTAACGGTGGCAACAATCCGCCGGCCGGACCGCCGCCGGGCCAGTAACCGACTTCCGTTCTTGTGAACGGCAAGGCGGCGGGCTGATCAATTCCGGGTGTGAAATCAGTCCGCCGCTCTCTTCAAAAATACTTCACGCAATACTTTGGCCGCAGCATTTCTTCTGCGGCCAAATTTATTTTGCCGTCAGCGAACGCACGGTGAGCAGACCCGTCGCGATCGCGATGGAACCGCAAATCAAATACGGCAGCATCGCGATGTGAACATAGATTGACGCGGCGAACAGCGGCCCGACGATGCGCGCAAGGCTGCCGGCGCTTTGGGCCACGCCGATGGTCGCACCCTGCTCGTTCGCCGGCGTGAGGTTGGACAGCATCCCGAACACCGGCGCCCGCGACAGGCTGGAGCCGACGGAAAGCAGCACCAGCGCGGCGAGCATCTTGATCCACGGCGTGTCCGCGAAGTGCAGCACCGCCGACCAGCGCAACGGGCCATCGCCATGAATCAATGGCAGCAGCACCAGGCTTGCGCCGGTCATTACGAGGCTCGCGCAAATCAATTTCGGTTCGCCAAACATTTTCACCAGCCGGCCGATCAAGCCGCCTTGCACGCACGCGGCGATCAGGCCGCAGAAGACAAACAACGAAATCACGCTGCTGGCGGGAGCCGCCGCGTCTTTGGCCAGGCCGAGATTAAAATTATCGCTGACCAGCAGCGGCAACGTGCTTTCAAAACAACTGAAGGCAAACGTGGCGAGGAAGAAAATTAAAATCAGCAGACCGATTTTTGGCTGCGCCAGCGTATGGCCCCATTGCGCGAAACGCGGACGCGGCGCGACCGGATTGGCCGCCGGCTTCCAACTCTCGACGAGAATGGAGAAGGCGAGAATGAAATTGAACGCGCACAGCCCCGCCGCCGCCCAGCCGGGACCGGTTTCGCCGAAAAATTTCAGCATCACGCCGCTGATGGCCGGGCCGAAAATAAATCCGAGGCCAAACGCCATGCCGATCAGTCCCATTCTTTTGGAGCGTTCCTCCGGTTTGGAAATATCGGCAACGTAAGCCTGCGCCACGGTGATGTTGCCGCCGCACGCGCCCGCGAACACGCGCGAGATGAGCAGCGTCCAAAGCGCGAGGGTGTGATTTTCAAATCCGGAGCCAATCGCAAAAATCACATACGACACCGACGCGCAGGCAGTGCTGAT
Organism: uncultured Verrucomicrobia subdivision 3 bacterium; assembly: GCA_903944085.1. Classification (GTDB taxonomy): domain Bacteria; phylum Verrucomicrobiota; class Verrucomicrobiia; order Limisphaerales; family UBA11358; genus UBA11358. The sequence continues at coordinate 7,631 of CAJAQO010000049.1, read as the reverse complement.
GAGCAGGATCGGCCGGCGGCCGTAGCGGTCGGACAGCCGGCCCCAGATGGGCGAAAAAATGAATTGCATCGCCGAGAACGACGCGATGATGGCCCCGATGAGCCAGCCGCTCGCGCCATAATGCCGGCTATACATCGGCACCAGCGGCACCACGATGCCGAAGCCGATCAGGTCAATGAAGACCGTGAGGAAAATGACGAGCAAGGACGGTTTGCGATTCATATTTGCAATGAGTGCGCATTCTAAATGGTGTAAGCAGAATTGACAGGCTTTTTGAGAAATTCCCGCAAGTGAAATGGAATCAGGTTCAAGTCAAAAAGGCGGCGCGGGCAAACGCCAGAAAATCCAAGCTCAGGAAGTTTATGAGCTTTTTCGCATTTTCGTGCGGGTTTACACCCACCCTCCATGCCTGATAAACTTTTCCATGACCGTTACGTTCCGGCTCCGCTTCCACACGCAACCCGGCCAGTCACTTTGGCTCGCGGGCAGTGCTCCCCTGCCCGGTCATCCCGTGCCATTGCAATACCTGGATCACGAATGCTGGCAGGTGACCGTGCCGCTGCCGGCTCATGCCGCCGGCTCACCACTGGTTTATGCCTACGTGCTGCGCCTCGCGGACGGCACCCAGACCACCGACTGGGGCCGCGACCGCCGGCTCATTCCAGACAGCCACGGCGCCGCAGAGCTGCTCGTGCTGGATTCCTGGAACCATGCCGGATTCGTGGAAAATGTTTTTTACACCGAGCCGTTCAAAAAAGTTCTGCTGGCGGAAAATTTCACCGCCGTCAAAAACGTCGCGCCGCTGGATCCTTCGCACACCTTCCGCGTCAAAACCCCGCTGCTGAAAAAAAATCAGACACTCTGTCTGCTCGGCGAAGGGGCGGGGCTGGGAAATTGGAGCCGGCAGACGCCCGTGCTGCTGGACCGTCAGCCGGACGAAAATTATTTTTCCGTCAAGCTGGACTTGCGCGGACAACCGTTCCCGCTGGCCTATAAATATGGCGTGTTTGATGTCGAAAAAAAATCTTTCATCCGCTACGAAGACGGCGCGAACCGGCTGTTGCGGGACGAAATCAAACCCGGTTGCCACACCATCATCAACGACGGCTTTGCCCGACTGCCGCTGGAGCCTTGGCACGGCGCGGGCGTGGCCATGCCCGTTTTTAGTTTGCGCAGCGAGCACAGTTTCGGCGTCGGCGAATTTGCCGATCTGAAACTTCTGGCAGACTGGGGCAAAAAAACCGGTCTGAAACTCATCCAACTGCTGCCCATCAACGACACCAGCGCCACGGGCACCTGGAAAGATTCCTATCCCTACGCCGCCATTTCCGCCTTCGCACTGCACCCGCTTTATTTGAATCTCGCCGGCGTCGCCGACGCGAAAAATAAAAAAAGATTACAGGAACTGGAGCCGGAACGGCAGCGCCTCAACGCGCTTGAGGCCGTGGATTACGAAGCGGTGATGCAGGTGAAACTGGATTTTTTGCGCAAAATTTTTCCGTCGCAAAAGGCCGCGACGTTCCGCCGCAAAGATTACAAGCAATTTTTCGCCGAGAACCAACACTGGCTCGTGCCATACGCGGCATTTTGTTTTCTGCGCGACCAATTCGGCACGGCGGATTTCAGCCGGTGGCCGGAACACCAAAAATATGCCGCGCCGGCAATCGCCGCGCTTGCCACGGACAACGATGATATTGCTTTCCACTTTTTTGTGCAGTTTCATCTGCATTTGCAGCTTCAGGACGCCACGGCGCATGTTCACGCCGCCGGCCTGGTTTTAAAAGGTGACATCGCCATTGGCGTCTATCGGCACGGTGCGGATGCGTGGCAGTCGCCGGAGCTGTTTCACCTGGACTTGCAGGCGGGTGCGCCGCCGGACGCGTTCGCTGCCAAGGGGCAGAACTGGGGCTTTCCGACTTACAACTGGCCGCGCATGGCCGCCGACGGTTTCGCCTGGTGGAAACAGCGGTTCGCGCAGATGGGCTATTATTTCGAGGCGTTTCGCATTGACCACATCCTCGGATTCTTCCGCATCTGGAGCAGTCCGGCGCACGCAGTCGAAGGCATTCTCGGTTATTTTGTGCCGGCGATTGCGATGGAACAAAGTGAATTTGCCGCGCGCGGAATTCATTTTGACCGCGACCGTTTGACCCGGCCGTTCATCACCGACGCGGTGCTGCATGAAATTTTCGGCGGCGAAGCAGAATTTGTCCGGCGCGAATTTTTGCTGGCGACCGGCCACGGAAATTATTCGTTGAAGCTGGAATTTGCCACGCAGCGGCAGGTGGAAAAGCAGTTTGCCACGCGGGAACCAAACGAGCGCACCGCGAAATTGAAAACCGGTTTGTTCGATTTGATCAGCAACGTGATTCTGCTGGAGGTTGAGGGGAAATTTCATTTCCGGTTTGCGATGGAACAAACGTCATCGTTCAAATTGCTTCCGCCGGACGCGCAGGCGAAATTGCGCGAATTGTATGTGGATTATTTTTTCCGGCGGCAGGACAATTTCTGGATGCGCGAGGCGATGCAAAAGTTGCCCGCGCTCAAGCGGGTCACCAACATGCTCATCTGCGGCGAGGACTTGGGCCTGGTTCCCGCGTGTGTGCCAGAAGTGATGCGCGACCTCGGCTTTTTGAGCCTGGAAATCCAGCGGATGCCCAAGGCGCTCGGCGTGGAGTTTTCCCGACCGGCGGACGCGCCGTATTTGAGCGTGGTCACGCCCTCGACCCATGACATGAGCACGATCCGCGGCTGGTGGGAGGAGGATCGCGAGTTGACGCAGAAATTCTTCAACCGCGAACTTGGCCTGGCGGGTGAGGCGACGACGACGGCGGAACCGTGGATTGTGCAAAGCATCGTGCGGCAGCATCTCGCCTCGCCGGCGATGTGGAGCATCTTTCAATTGCAGGATCTGCTCGGCATGGACGGCGGTTTGCGTCGCGCCAAAGTGGCGGACGAGCGCATCAACGTGCCGGCCATTCCCAATTACTACTGGCGTTACCGGATGCACCGGACACTGGAAAAGCTCCTGCAAGCGGACGAATTCAATTTGCAACTGCGACAATTGCTGGCCGAATCAGGCCGCTGACCGGTGCGGTCACGGTCAGGGGGAAAATTGAATTCTGAAGAAACGCGCCGCATTGGTCGGGTTGTTGGTCAGGGTAAGCGTGGCGGCGGTCGCCAACATAGGGCCGCCGAACGGCGTGAACGGCTGCGTCAGATTGGTCGTGGCCCAGACCTGATACGTCTCGCCGGAAACGCTCGACCAGTTCAAAAGATTGTTCGCCGCCATGCTCGCCAGCGGCACCCACGCCGGATTTACCAGCGCGATGCGGGCACTGCTGCGCGGCGAACCTTCAATGCCGGCGTTGTTGACCGCGCTTACCGTCGCGAAGAGGTGCGTCCCGAACGAATTCGTCAACGTCAAGGAAGTTCCGCTGACGACGCCGTTGAAAACATTTGAGCCGCCGACTGCCGTGCCAACCCAAACGTGATAGCCGCTCACGCCGCCTTGAACGTCGCTGACCGCCGACCAGGTGAACGTCACGACGTTGGTGAAAAGAAAATTATTCGTCCCGCCGATGCTGATGGCGGCGGGCGCGGGCGGCGGCGTCACGTCGTAAAGCTTCAGAAATTGCGGCTCAAACGGCGAACCGATCCAACCGGCGTCCGTTGCCGGCACCGGGTTCAGCCAAACCGAAATTCCATTTGCAAGCAGGTTGCTGCCGGCGACGCCGGCCCCCGCGTTCCACAACCAATCATTGCGGCGGTTCGGATCGGCGCCAAGATAGGCGGCGATGTTTTTCACGTTGTAAATGCGGGTTAGTTGGATGCCAAACAAGTTTGAACCATTTTGCGTGATGTTCACGTCAAAAGCACCGCTTTGCGAATTGTTGCGGTCGAGCGGGGTGAACGCAAAAATGACATCGTTGAAATTCGGCGCGCCGTTGGCGGTTTCGTATTTCGCGACGGAAAAAATGTTCGGCTGCGGCGTTTCGCTGCCAATTTGATTCAGGTAATAACGATTCGAACTTTTCAACGCCGCGCTGAAATTGCGCGCCTGATTCGCGCCGGCATAAACCGGCCAGAGCTGATCGAGTCCAAAATTCCGGTTGGCGGGATTGCACGCCGGCTGGAGTGAATTATAGACCATGAAGTGCGGAATCGTTTTGCCGAAATTCGATTGATACAGATTGAAACCAAAATACGTCGAGATGCCGAGTTCCTCGCCGTAAAAAGTCATCGGCACGCCGTCAATCGTGCTGCACGCCAGGTAACGGATGAGCGCGGCATACGGATCCGAATAACTTTGTTCGTCATGCGAAACATTGTTCAGCAGCAACAATCCCTGGCCGTAACTGCTGCGGCGACTGTCGAAGGCACTGCGGTAATCGCTGGCCGTCGCCGCCGATTGCAGTGAGAAAATCAGGTTTTCATTCAGCACGTCAAAATGCCGGTTGGAGCGATACGTCACCGCGCCGCCATCCAGCGATTCGGTCATGAACACAAAATCCCATTTGCGCGAGCGGACCTTGTTGATGATGTATTCCCAGCATTGCGGTGGCAGCCCCTGGCCGAAATCCGCGCGCAACCCGTCAATGCCTTTGAAAGTTTGATTCGCAGGCGTGCCCTGCGGACAGCCGGTTTGGTCCAGCCAGTAAAGAATGCAATCGGAAAAATAGCGCCAGACATTTTGCGTGATCGCATCGAAATGCCCATTGCCGCCGCCCGTGCTGTTTTCGCTGCCGATGGTGTAATCAAACCAGTCGCCTTCGCTCGTGTAATTGCCGGATTGCGACGCATTGGCCACCAGCGCGGCGTAGCGGCCAAAATAAATGTCCGCCACGTCGGTCCATTTTCCGAAATCATAACGATCCGGCGCCTGCGCCAGGTTCGCGGCGCTGGAGGCGCGCTGGTCGTATTCGCCGGCGCGGGAATAAAAACGCGCCTCGGATGCGCTGATTAAATCGGTCGGCTGCGCGTTGGTCTTGAAATAATAAATGCCGCTCGCGTCCAGTTCCGCGTCCCACGCGGAATGATTGAATGGCTCGTCGAGCATCACGTTCACGCCCGCCGCATCCGCCGCCGCCACAAAGTTTGTGAATTCTTGCAGGGCCGCGTCGCGCGTGTTGGCCTTGCTCAACAATGGATTCACCTGGAAAAAGTTTTTCACTGAATACGGACTGCCGACCGAATAGGGCTGGCCGGAATTGGGATCGGTCTGGCGATTCAAAACGCCAATCGGATGAATCGGCTGGAACCACAGCCAGTTCACGCCAAGGTTCTGAAAATAATTTAAATTAACACGGTTCGTCACCGCGTCGTAAGGCCGCGCGCCGGGGCCGTTATACAAATCAGTGAACGTGCTGCGATCGCTTTGGTTCGTGCCCTGCGCATCCATATTCATCGCGTTCAGCTCATACATCACCATATTGCGCGCCTTCGTCGGCGTGGCGACGACGCAATGGTCGCGCCGGCCCGTGCTGCCACCCGCATACCAAAACCAGTTGGTGTTGCCGGCAATTTTGTAGCGCGCGGTGATGCGATACGCGCCGGTATTCGTCGCGTTGAGCGTGAATGAAAACTGACCACCGCCGAGCGCGGTCATCGCATAAGCCTTGTAATAATTATTGTCGTCGCCGGTGGCGATGGCGTTGCCGTCCGGCGGAATGATGCCGTCTTCAATGCCGTCACCGTTCGCATCCAGCATGGCGCGGCTGCGGCGGTTCACATTGGAAAACACGTCGGCCTCGACGACGTTGTTCGTGTTCGGCGAAAACAAAATCGTCAGCGGAATAACATCGCCGTTCAACTCGTTCACGAAAACATGTGTGGTTGTGTAATCGGCGTTAACGCCGTTGACAGTGAGCACCGGATCGCCAACGGTGCCGTTGGTGAGGCTGAAAATGGCATTCGGCGTGCCGGCGTTGTAGTCGCCAAATTTCTCTTCATTGTTCGCACTATTCCACGCGCCGATCTTGTAATTGATCGCCGCGTAAAGCGGCAGATTGCTGACCGAACCGGCCCACCACATCGCATCGCCGGCCACGCTGGAATCGTTTTCCGGATGATCAAAAATCAGCGGCGCGGCGAACGTGTCCGCTCCGGCCACGCCGAGCGCACCGGCGGGCGGCGCACCGTTGGTCGTGTAATAAATTACGGCATGATCAATCCAACTGGAGGCGGGCGAATCATTTTTGGCGAGATAGCCAACTTTCATCCAGAACGCGCAGTTGAAATGGCTGGCGTCGGCCCCCGCGCTGATCACACGGTTGTTATTATGCCACAGCCACGCCGCGCGGTTGCGAATGGTGAACGGCGACGCGGCGGCGGTGGACTGGCTTGCGGTGACACCGCTGCCGCCGTCAGCACCAGAGAGATAAGTGTTCTGCACGCCGTTCACGCCATCGAAAGTCAGATAGAAATAATATTGAATGACTTCATTCGCGCCAAAGTTCGTGGTGTTGAAAGCTGCCGACCAATATTGGTTGTTGCCAATCGAGCCGCTGCCGTTGAGGTAAAAGCCCAGGGCATTGCTGCTCCACGAACTTTGCGTCGCACCCTTGAAAAACACCCAGCCGCCGGTCTGGTTCGCGGTGCCGAACGCATTGTTGAATTTTTGTTCCCCGCTATAAATGGTGACGATCGTGTTGGTCCCGATTTCAAATTCGGGATTCCGCATGTTTAAGCCGAGGTCGGCGGTGTTATCCGGGATGTGCCACGCATTGGCGAGCACCGCAGCGGCACGATAACTACAATTCAGCAACAGGCTGGCGAAAAGCAAAACCAGCCACCGGCGGCCACCCGTTTTCTGCTTCTGGAAAAGTCTCACCATGTTGTGAAACAATATGCCGGCAAAGGGAAAAATAGCCATCGCATCTTTGTGCTGTTTGGCTGCGGAGCCGATGGCAGCCCACGGTGTGGCTGCCGTTCCAGAGCTTGCGCCGGTTAAAAGCGGCCGGAACAGTTTCCCGTCCCGGCCTTGCCTTTGGCGGCTGATTTCAGTTTTCAGCTTTCCCCTTTTTGTGGTTTTGAACTGGTGGCCCTGCGCAAGTAGCGACCTTATCGTGGCCGTCCGCAAGGACTCAGTCCACCATGCTGGAGCCGGGCTTGGACCAGTCGCTCTGACCGGTGCTGCCGCCCAGCGCGCGCCGGCACCTGATACACCGTGCCGGTCGTCAAGCCGGTCAGCGTGATCGTGCGCGCCGGCGGGGAGAACATCACCGTCGTCCAGGCACTGGTGCCGAGGCAGATTTGCATCTCGTAACCCACTGCGTTGGGAACCGGCGTCAGATGCAGTTATAATAATGATGCTGCGGAAGCGTTATTATCCCATTTTAACAGCACTCAAAATAGCAACCTTTTGCCGGACAACTGGTTGCCCTTGCCGAGGGGTTTCAGAAACGGTTTTTGGGCGGTTTGCCTGCGGCCAAAAATGGCGTTGACTGGGTAATGTCGCTGAGAAATGTGGGAATCAAACCATGTGAAATAACCGTTTCCCTCACGGACATTATCGTGTCTGTCACCAACTTTACCGTCTCCGTCACGGATATTACCGTCTCGATGACGGACTTAACTAAGTCGATCACTGACTTTACCGTGTCAGTGACGGACATTACCGTCTCGATGAC
>CAJAQO010000048.1 GCA_903944085.1 uncultured Verrucomicrobia subdivision 3 bacterium | reverse complement strand
GCTGCCGGCAAAATAAGCGGAAGCGGAGAAATTCATCCACCTGAATTCCGCAGTTGGGATTGCCACAAAAAGGCGCGAAAGGCACAAAACAAGAGCGCGGCGGATCACCGCCCAAGCGAGCCATTTCTTTCGGCAGGCAAAGGGAGGCGGCCATCCAGCCCGAACTCCGAAACTGCGGCGGCATTGCGCGTCTGACGTTGCGGCTGGAGCGCGCCCGTCCTCGGGCACTGCGATATTCCCAGTCCAAGCCGGCGGAAAATCGTCCGCGGGCTGGCAGTTTCATCGTGCAGCGCCCGGGACGGGCGCGCTCCGGCGGCGCGCAAACCCAACTTCAGAATTCGGGTTCAAAACTGTCAAACCCTTGAACTTTTAAGCGCCTTTTGTGTTTTTTTGCGGCCAGTCAATTGCGGCATTCAGGCTCAAAGCGATTTCGCCACGCGGCGGAAATGGTAGCCCAGAATGGCCAATTCGATGGCGTGCGGAAACTGGCGCGGACGCCGGATGAGCGTGCCCCAAAACAGCCGCCAATAGCCCACGCGCCCCCGGTGCCACACGCCCAGCAGCCAGAAGGTTTTCAGAAACGCGATGAAGTCGGCGCGGGACAAGCGCCGGCGCGGCCCGCCGGGCCGATGACTTTTTAGAAAAGTGCGGATGCGCTGGTTGTAATTCCTCGGCTCGTAAAGTTTTTTCACCAGTTCGCGGTAGCCGGATTCCAGGAAGTCGCGGTTCAGCTTCGGCTTGAAATTCAGCGCGGCATCGGTGTTGTTGCCGGTGCTTTCGGTTTCCAGGCGGCCTTCCTTTTTCAACCGCTGCCACAAGCGCGTCTGCGGCAGGGCGGTGAGCAAACCCACCATCGCGGTCGCCACGCCGGAGCGCTGGATGAATTCAAACTGCCGCTTGAAGATGTCACTCTGGTCGCTGTCGAAGCCGACGATAAAGCCGCCCATGACCTCCAGGCCCGCGCGCTGCAATGTTTGCACCGAAGCCACGAGATCGCGGTTGCCGTTTTGGACTTTGTGACATTCCGCCAGCGCCTCGACCGAGGGCGTTTCAATGCCGACGAAAACTTTCTTGAAACCCGCCTGCACCATCAGCGCGCACAATTCCGCATCGTCGGCGAGATTCACGGACGCCTCGGTGAGAAAACCGATGCCGGTGCGCGTGCGCTGCCGCCATTCGATCAAGGCGTGCAGCAGCGCTTTCGTCCGCACTTTGTTGCCGATGAAATTATCGTCCACGATGAACACCATGTCTTTCCAGCCGCGCAGCCGCAGCGCGTCCAGCTCGGCGATCAACTGCGCCGGCGTTTTGGTGCGCGGCGTGCGGCCGTTCATCACGATGATGTCGCAAAACTCGCAGTCAAACGGGCAGCCGCGCGAAAACTGCACGGACATGGTGACGTAATGGCGAAACTTGATGAGATCCCAGCGCGGCACCGGCGTGCGCGTGAGGTCGGGCCGATGCGCGGCGCGATAAATAGATTGCAACTGTCCACTGCGCATATCGGCCACCACTTGCGGCATCAATTCTTCGGCTTCACCGAGCACGAAATGTTGAATTTCCGGAAACGCCTCGTGGCCGGTGGTGAACAGCGGCCCGCCGGCAATCACCGTTTTCTTAAAGGCCGCGCAACGTGCCACAATTTCGCGCACCGATTCTTGATGCACGATCATCGCACCCAACAAAACAAAATCGGCGCAGCGCAGGTCTTCGTCCTTGAGCTTTTCCACGTTCAAATCCACGAGCTGGAGTTCCCATTCCGGCGGCAGCATGGCGGCCACGGTCAGCAAGCCGAGCGGGGCCATGGAAGCTTTGCGCGCAACAAAGCGGATGGCATGTTTGAAACTCCAAAACGTGTCGGGCGTCCGGGGACTGATGAGCAAAACTTTCATGTGGCGATGTAAAAAAGAAACCGCGATTGAAAGCTAGTCCTGAAACGAACCCGCCGCAAGGTTTCTTGGAATGCGCCGG
>CAJAQO010000047.1 GCA_903944085.1 uncultured Verrucomicrobia subdivision 3 bacterium | reverse complement strand
GAGCAGTTGCGGCAGCAGTTGCACATCACGGACCAAGCCAGCGCTTCGGCACCCACGCCCACGCTGAATGACGAGCAACTCAAGATCATTAACCAGCGGCAGATTGAAAACGAGCAACTTTACAAAGGCCGGCTGGTGGAATTGCAGGAATTAAAATCCATTCAGGAAACCAACAAAAGCAAATTGTGCGATGTGCTGCCGCAGATGGTGCAGGACGGCGCGCTCAATGATTTGTTGAGCAAGCTGCACGAATCCCAGCAAAAATGGGTGACATTGACGAACGATTATGCGCTCACCAATTTTGTCGTCACGCGGGTGCAGTCGTTGATGGATGAATTGAACCGGGAAATTGACGACCGCGTCGTCGGCATCATGGCCGGCTTGGAAAGCCAGGTGAATTCCAAGAAGGCCGAACTGGATGCGTTGACCGATTCCGTGAATGCCGCCAAGTTGAAAGATCAGGAAGAGGCCAAGAAGAACCAGCCTTACTACGATCAAAAGCGGTATCTGGAACAAAAACAGCGGATGCACGAGTTGCTTTATTCCAAGCTGGAAATGGAAAAAGTGGATCTCGACCTGCCTAAAAATTCCATGGTGCAGCTCACGGACACAGCCGAGCCGGGCAAAGCGCCGGTCAAGCCCAACAAAACCGTCAACATTGTTTTGGGACTGGTCTTCGGTCTCATCATGGGCATTGGTCTGGCCTTCTTCATTGAATATCTCGATACGAGCGTGAAGACCATTGACGATGTCGAGCGCACTTTCCAGGCACCGGTGCTGGGTGTCATTCCGCAGAACATCGGCTATTTGCTGGAAGAAGGTTCGGAAAGCAAACATGCGGAAGCTTACCGCGTGCTGCGCACCAACCTGCTGTTCTCGCGTAAGGATGAAAAACTGAACACGATTGTCGTGGTCAGCGCCGGAGCCGGCGAAGGCAAGTCCACCACCACGATCAATCTGGCCACGGTCTTTGCGCAGGCGGGCAATCGCGTGTTGGTCGTGGACTCGGACTTGCGCCGTCCCACGCTCCATAAATTGTTCAAAGTATCGAATAACTTGGGATTGACCAATTATCTCCTCAAACAGAATACGCTGATCGAGTTGGTGCAGACCACCCCGGTGCCGAATCTCGATTTCATGGCGAGTGGTCGTTTGCCCAATAGTTCGATGGGTATTCTTGGTTCGGCGCAGATGAAGGAAATGATCGCCGAACTCAAGCAGCGTTACGATTTCATCCTGTTCGATTCACCGCCCATTCTCGGTGTCAGCGACGCTTCCATTTTGGCGAGCGAAGTGGACCTCGTCATGCAGGTCATTCAATACCGCCGCTATCCGCAGCCGATGACCATCCGCGCCAAGCAGATGATTGAAAAGGTCGGCGGCAACTTCGTCGGCATGGTGCTGAACAACATCAATATGTCGCAGGACGAAGGCTATTACTACTATAGCGGTTATTATCACGATTACTACTATTCCCGCAGCGCCACCGAACAGGAAGCCGAGGCCAAGGCCGAGGGCAAGTCCGGCGTTAAGCCCGGTGCCACCGTCGGCGGGGAAAACGAGACCAACATCAAACAAAAGTATTAAGCGCCGCCGCCATGCAAATTTTACCGTTGATGAATGCCCCAAAAATTCTGTTCGTGCGTCTGAATCTGTTGCTGGCTGCAGTCCTGCTATCGTTCGGCCTGGCCGGGTGCTCGACGCCGGACTACTCTGGAGCCATGAATCCACCCGAACCGGGGCCCAATGCCGGTGAGCAAAATGTCCCCCGTCTTCACATCGGCGACACCGTGACGATCACGTTCGCCGGCGTGCCGGATGAGTTGCTGCCGCAGGAAAAACCCATTAAAGAAGACGGCTCCATCACGCTGCCGGATATTGGCCGCGTGCAGGCAGCGGGCAAAACCCCGGGTGAACTGGAAGACATTATCCACAATTTGTATGTGCCCGCCATTTACAAGCATTTGAACGTCACGGTTAAGACCACCAGTGACCGGGTGTATTTTGTGCGCGGCGAAGTCCGGCAGCCAGGCCGGCTGATTTACGTCGGGCAGATCACCGTCACCAAGGCCATCACCTCCGCCGGCGATTTCACCGACTTCGCCAACCATAAAAAAGTTTTGCTGATCCGCGCCAACGGCCAGCGCTTCAAGCTTAACGCGGACGTGATTCTCAACGGCGAAGCGCCCGATCCGCCAGTCTATCCCGGCGACCAAATCGAAGTTGGTCGGCGCGTCTGGTAATGGTTCAGCTTCGTATTCTTTCAGGTCCGATGGCGGGTGACCTCCAGGTCGTCCGCCATTTTCCTTTTTACATCGGCCGCGCGGCGGACAATGACCTGTGCCTCGATGTGGCGGGCATCTGGGATTATCATTTCATGCTGGAATTTAAGCCCGATGAAGGCTTCACTCTCCAGACGTTTGACGAGGCTTTTACCGCCGTCAACGATGCGCCCCAGACCGCCGCGCGGCTGCGCAACGGCGACCTCATTTCCTTCGGCTCGGCCAAAATCCAGTTCTGGCTCGCCGCTCCGCGCCAGCGCGGCCTGCGGGTGCGGGAACTGTTCGTGTGGGCGCTGCTCGCCGGCGTCACCGGTGCGCAAATCGCGCTGATCGGCGCGCTCATTCACTGAACGCGAGGCGCTCCGGTGGTTCTGCCGGACTGATGCCATGCATTATCGGAGTTCATGCCGCTGTCTCATCCGCGCGAACGCGCCCCTCATTTGGCCGGGGAAGAAGACAGCACGATGAAGCCAAATTTTTGGAACACCGCCGTCGCCTTGGCTGAATCAAGATAGCTGAGAAATTTTCTGGCGGCTTCCGGCTGCGGCGAATCTTTCACCAGCGCGAGCGGATAGGAAATTTTCAGCCCGTCCAGCGCCGGGAATTCAAATGCCACCTTCACTTTTTTGGAAATCGCCGCATCCGTCTTATAAACGATGCCGGCATCCACATTGCCAGATTCAACGGCAGCGAGCACGGCGCGAACATTTTCGCACGGGACGGATTTGGCGGCGACCGCAGGCCAGAGCGACAGCTTTTCGAGATAAACTTTCGCATAGGTTCCCGCCGGCACGCTTTGCACCTCTCCCAGCGCAATATGTTGGATGGCGGGGTTGGTCAATTCACCTGGCGAATGCAGCGCGGCGGCGTCTGGCGTGGTGATGATGACCAGCGAATTTCCCAACAGGCTTTTCCGGGTGGCGCTGATCAGCAGTCCTTTTTTCTCCAGCGCGTCGGCCTTCGTTTCGTCCGCAGCGAAGAAAATATCTGCCGGCGCGCCCGCTTCAATCTGCCGCGACAGCGTGCCGGAGGCAGCGAAATTGAAAGCAATTTTGTCGCCGGAAGAAGTCTCGTAATCGGCGGCAATTTGTTTGAGTGAATCCGTCAGGCTTGCCGCAGCGAAAACAGTTACTTGCGAGGCATGACTGACCGTGGCTGTCAGCATAAGGATGATCGTGATGACAATGGGCCGGATTGCTTTCATGTTTTGTTGTTCGGTTGTTTTTGGTTTTCCTTGTTAGCGCCGGAACCTCCCGGGTTCCGGCCGCTGACAAGATGATGTTAGCATCGGTTTAGGGCGGAGGCCAAGCCGGGGCCATCGCCGTCAAAGTCGCGGCGTTGGCGTGCGTGATGCCGGCGAACGTTTCCATCACGCCCCAAACCGTGCCGAGCAAACCGATAAACGGTCCGCCGGCCACGGTGGTGGAAAACTGCGCGGATGTGGCTTCAGCAACGCTTCCAGCCCAAATAATTCGGCCAACTACGGCGACAGATTCGGGATGGAGCGAAGCCCCTTGAACGCTGACTCCACTCAATGACGTGCCGCCCGCGACCACTGTGAAAAGACTTGGTTCGTCGGCGTTGAACTTCGTTTGCCGGTTGACTAAATGTGCAACCTAAAGTAAACCCTCTCAATACCATTTCTATTTGTTGCCCATTTAATATGGGAAAAACAACCAAAATCGGCCGGCCGGCGCTTCCCAAAAACCAGAAGCGCAGGCAATACGTCACCACGCGGGTTTCGCGAACGGAACATCGCCAGATTGAACAGGCGGCAAACGAATCTGGTGAAATGCTGGCGACCTGGGCTAGAAAGAAGTTGCTTGCCGCCGCTCGCCGCGCCTGAAACCAAATCAGCAATGGCAAGCCTTTTAATCGTAGCATCCGTCAAAGATGTCAAGCCGCGTCACATTCGGGATTATGGCTTTGACGCCGGCAGATAGTTCAGCAGCTCATTCGTAAGTGCCGTGAAACCGATTGGCTGACGGGGCTGGCTCCGGATACGCCTGCTGAGCATTTATCACGCTTTGAAAAATCGCAACGCGATGCCAGGAGCGGACTGGGCGCGCATTTCAAAATGATAAGCTGAAATCAAAACTGACCCCAGACGCTTCGTTGCCAGCTTGACGGGAAGGTCTCATTCACCGATGATGGAGGTGCCGATTGATGGGGGCGCACTGGTTTCGACCATGTGAACACGCCAGAGGCGGCATGCCGAGGACGATGCGTTGGCCTCGTAAATAATCGCATCAAAACTAAAAAGCTAACGAAGAACTAGCCCTCGCGGCCTAAGCGCCACGACGTTCGCCACTGGACACCTGCTACGGTGGACGGACGCAACAGCAGGCATGGTTGACGGCGGAGACCGCGCGTTGTCAGCCGAGATCTTATCAT
>CAJAQO010000046.1 GCA_903944085.1 uncultured Verrucomicrobia subdivision 3 bacterium | reverse complement strand
CAGTTAGTTCGGCTGCTGCCGCTCTGCCTCGCTGGCGAACTGGCGGGCCATGTTGAAGGCCACGAATATGCGCCAGATGAGCTTGATGATCAGACCGATGGCGTTGTAGCCGGGGTCATTTTGTTGTCGCTTCGCCCGTTACCTGGTCCACTGCGAACCAAGCTAATTGCATTGAGTGAAAAACACTGGTTCGGAACTTACTTGGCGTTGCATGGGGTAGTGTTCGAAAACGAAGCAATGGCGATGCTCGGCGGGGTTGCCTGTGACCCGCGGTTAACTGCGGGGCTTTGGAAATCGAATCCTGACATTGCGGCCCCGCTTGTAGAGATGGCGATGCGAAAAAACGATTTGTGGTCGGCGACGATCGCACTTAACGATCTTCTGGCAGAACAATGGCTTGGGCGCGTGTGCATATTCGCGGAGCGAAACTCGATTGCCGCCGTAACGGCGCTGGTCCTTCAACCGGGCGCATCGGCCGAGCAAAAAGCGAGGTGGGCACAACGGCTCAAACGAAGCCATCCAAGGTTGGCTTACCTCGCAGTGCGGTGGGCGAGGTACACATGGCCAACCGGCTGGGAAGAGCTACGTGATGAGTTGCGTGAAAACTGCGTACGTGACTGTGGCCAAATTTTCTACCATTGGTACCGCGACTGCGAAGCAGAGCAAATTGACGAGGCCATCCGGCAAGGCGCTTTAGACACACTCTGGTTGGCTGAATTGATTCACCACGCCCGAAATTACGGGCAGGAACTGCGCCGGCGAATGACACAGCGCCTCAAAGATGAAGTAGATAATACTGAGCCTCGGCTTACGCTCCAATGGCTATCGCGGCGAGGGAGGTTGCATAATTGACGTCCTCCATATCCCGCAAACCACGCGGTTCGCCGCGCAACTGCGCTTCTCGGGTCAACAAAGGCTGGAGGTATTGGAAATTGACCACCATCCAGAACTCGACCCGCCGAGAAAATGGACATTTCAATCGCGCGGCGGTGGCAAAATGCCAACCCATTGCGAGGTCAAACTTTGCGGTCCTGACGGCGGCATCACCATCGACCTGATTTGCCGGCCAGGGCCGATAGTCATAATCGTGAATAAAACCGGCCTGACAATTATAGGTCAAGCCTGATCAGCCTTGGCGCACTCCGCGCCGCCCTCAAAAACCATTTACCAGCTAGGTATTGGCATGTGCCATGCCGACGCTGCAAAACCGTGCCCAAATCGAGCTAGGGCATGCGTAAAACCAACCGCTCAAACAACGAAAGAACAACGCATGGACACGTGCAAACAACCAACCACCAACCAAACGCCCACCGTCGCCGCAACCGCGGCGGGAACGCCACCCCCGACAAAACCAGAATCAACGTATGATCAGAACACTGCCTCAGCAGTAATTCCAACCGACAAGATTTGCTACGAATCTCACGACGGACAATTCCGCATCGAACAACTGGTCCAAAAGACGGCAAAATACCCACCGTCGCTGTACCCGGTCATTGTGTTGCAATTATTCCCGGAGGATCATACAAGAATACGCCGGCTAGAGGGTGGTGGGATCGAGGCAATGTTAACCGGTTTAGAAATTGAGCAATTCGTCGATGCCTATGACGAGGCCGCCAGAGCATCTGGCAAAGGCAAAATCTTCGACATTCTCCAGCGTGTGCCAGAAAAAACTAAACAGCACAAACAGCGTTGGCGAAAGTGGAATGAGGAGCGGCTAGGCCTTCGCCCAAAACCCCACAAGTGGTGGCCTAAGCAATACAGTAAAAATCACAAAAACTAGGCCAATCGAGGCCGAGGCATGGCCGGGGCGGAGTCAAAACCGTCTCGGCTTTTTTACTGCGGTTCCCCTGCTGGAAAACATTCCCAAAAATTTGGCAAATCCAAACGAAATCCACGGAGCGGACTCATGTGAGGGCAAAACAAACCATCGGCTTCGTCCGGCGGAGCACTCTGACGGTGCCCCTCACAAACCGTTAACACACCATAACACTATGAAAACAACATCCAAAATCGCAACTGCCCAAGCGCTACACCGCCTTTTGCCAAAAATCAAACGCCGCGCATTTTTCGAAATTCTACAACAGCCACAATGCATTGGGGCCGGAGTAACCTATTGGTTCCAACGAGGCTCACAAACCCCATGGGACAAGAGGACCGACGAAGCAAAAAAAGCGGCTAAAAAGGCCGCGCTAAAACTAATTAAAGTTGCACTAAAGTCGAGATGGGTCGCTCCGAGCGATGTTAGCGACGCGGCAATACACGATCCAAAATTGACAGCCTTGCTGATGTAAAGGCCGCAACACCGCAGAAAAACCGAGGCCAATCCCTCGGTCTTACAACGATGAGCCTAATATTACAAAAAATCACAGAGCATTTGCAGCACATTTTAGGAAAGCTTTTACCAATGCCCAACTCTTACCTCCCAACTGCAACACCAACTGAACCAGCAGAGCTGTGGTCAATGGCGAAGGATATTTTTAAGATGTATCCACTCGGAAGCAGCGGGCGGGAAGGAATCGTCGGAGTGTTTCTCACCCGCATTAAGGAAAATCCATCACTTATTACCAGATTGCACCCAGCGACCAACACATTTCACTGTGAACTCGTGCATGCGATCATGGCCCACCCTAATTTGACAGAGGCACTGCACAGTAAAATGTTGGAAAACCCTGAGATCACCGCCGTTCTATTATGACCCCACTATTTTCCGTCAAAGTGAAAACCAAGCCAAGACCCAGAAACGGTCACTGGACTAGGTTCCACCGAGATCGTTGGCTCGTGCTGACGCCACGATTGGTAAAATCACTGTTATCCGAACAACGCGCTGACCGGGATGACCCCACCGGCTATGCAAAGCCGATAGCAGCATGGATTCTGCGCCATCCCGAGCTGGCGGCCAACCTCAGCCCAGACTCGGGTAAATTTCATCGCGAAATCATCGCCTGTATTCAGGCCCACGCAAAACTAACGCCGGAACTTCGCGGTAGGCTTGGTGAATACCCGCAGATATTGCCTTATCTGATTTGAAACAACCATCCAGCACTCCGAGCTGAATGGCCCATAACTAAAAAAAGCGCAAATACTGATTCTCGAAGGAAATAAATCTAGTAGAGAGGCAGAAAGCATTTGGGCGACCTCAGGTCCCCCAACAGTCACATGAAAACAGTAATCAAAACATTCGGCGAGCCCGACCTCGTCAGAACCATCAAAAACAGAACCCTAAAATTAGTGTTCACCCACACACAACCTCCGGTTGGTATGGTCATCTGTCCCCATTGCCACGAGGAAACCAATATCCCAGCGCAAGGAATTTTCAACGCTATCGGTGCCGGCCACCCATTGCAAGAATACCTCACGCATGCACCGATCACGCTTGGAAAGCAAAACACGGTTTGCATCAAATGCACAGGCAACTTCTACATCAATAAAAAAGATGGAGTCCTGGTCATCAGCCCCGGCTCCGTCGGTAGAAACATCCTCGATGCCGAAGCCATCTTAGATCGTAAAAAGTTGGCCGCGCAGCCAAGAGTGGGCCCTGATTTCATATAAAGGCCAAAATGACTATCAGTTCTCACAATCATTTTATCGGCGCAGTTTGGGCCGCGGTTCACAATGCCCAAAAATCCCGCAATAAATGCTTTCACGTCGTCCAGCTACCAGGCAAGAAACGCTGGTCGGTCGTTAGCAACACCAAGCTAAAGGCTTCGTTTACAATCAAAAGCTACCACGGTCGGCCTGAACACACTATGGTGTGCGCGGCTGCTGGCAAAGCAATCAGAAGATGGGAACAGGCGCTATACAAGGAACTCGTCGCAACACGTGCAACAACGCACATCCCGCGACGGGTGGGCAATAACACACATGAACATTTATTAAAAATGGCCGTGCTCAAAAACAATGCAACCGCTGTTGCTCTGCTCATCAAGGCTGGTGCTGATGTGAACTACCATGCCAACAGCCCTTTGCGTATTGCGCTGCGGCATAATCACCAAGAGTCGGTGCTTGCCTTGCTCAAAGGCGGCGCGGCCATCAAGGCCCCGCAGAAATACGATTTTATACCACACCCTCCAAAGCAATGGTTGGTCTATTTGGAATGTCTCGTTGGCCACATCAAATTCGCTAGCCTGGCCGAAAACCTGCCCGTCTTTGACGAACTGGTAGAAATTGCGCAGGAACCGGCATATAGGCAGATCATTAAGGGTTTGACCGGGCAATATCCGAGGCTATTGGCCAAGCTCCTTTAGCTGATCTCCTTTAGCTGGATGTGAACGATGCAACGAAAAGGCCAGACTTGCCTCAGCCGGTAAAAACAACCATAGTATCTCAAGGCAAAAGTTTGCCGGAACGAGCAGCATGAACCACTCTGAAATCGATCAAGTGAGTCTGGAACTGGCCCGGCGCGTGGCCGAACGCCTGCGCTTGCGTCCAGAGCTGATTGCTTTCGCCCAAGCCAACCTCGTGCGCTGGTCGCAACAAAACGCCTCCGCCCCGTCGCTCGTGCGCTGCTATGCCGAATGGCAACAAATCCTCTCCCGCCCGATTGAGGAGATCTGCACTTTGCTTTGCTCTGAATCGGATAACGCCCAGCGGTTGCGTCAAAATTCACCCTTCGCCGGCGTGCTGACGTCGACGGAAGTCTGGGAAGTCAAATCCCGCTTCCGCCATGCACCGACAACAGCTTGAACATATCATCCGGGCGTCTGCTGGCATCACCGGCGCGTCAGAATTCGTGATTGTGGGCAGTCAGGCTGTTCTGGGGCAGTTTCCCCAGGCTCCCGCTGAGTTGCTGGTCTCCATTGAAGCCGATGTTTTCACCCTGCGTGACCCTGCGGACAGCGACCTGATTGACGGTTCGATTGGCGAAGGCTCGCCTTTTCATCAGACCTTTGGCTATTATGCCCATGGGGTCAGCGTTGAAACCGCCGTTCTGCCGTCCGGATGGCAGGAACGCCTCGTCCGGGTGCACAACGAGAACACCGGCGGCGGCACCGGCCTGTGTCTGGAAATTCACGATCTGGCGGTTTCCAAATTGGTGGCGGGACGAGAAAAAGACGTTGATTTTCTCAATGCCTTGCTTCGGCACGGGTTGGTGCGCGTGCCGGTCATCAGCGAACGGCTTGCCCAAACCGCATTGCCCCCTGACCGTCTTGCCAACTGCCAGGCGCGGCTGGACCGGTTGGTTAAAGCCGGCGGCAAATAAAAAACCGGGGCAGCAGTTCCACCCCGGCCTTGATGATGTTCGGGAATCACTTCGCTGGCTCTTTTGAACCTTTTTTACTGGAATAGTCCTGAGCATCAACGAGCTTCTGCACCTCGGCAAGAGTAACTGCATCCGGCAACCACCATTGTTTCAATTTGCTGTCAAATTTCCCCCCGGCTTTCTTGATTTCATCTAAGACCGGGTATGTCTTCCCCGTCAGATAGAAACGGCCAGTTGAAGATGAACCTTTGTCTGCCGGAGGGTTCTGTGGTTGGACAGGCGAAGTCGGTGCCGGCGGTTCAGGTGCCGGCTGCTTGGTTTCAAGTGGTGCGCCGTCACCTGATTTGCCATTGCCGGAGTTTTCACCATCGTTGGCCTTCACCTTTTTCCCGCTAGGACCGGAATCAGGGGCTTTCGCTTTGACTGCACGTTTGGAGGGGTTAACTTTCCAGCCTTGACGCTTGAAGATCATCATTGCCTGAGTGCAGATGTCCTTCGCGGCGGCTTTCTCGGGGTCTGATTTTGCCGCGGCAAGCTGTCGGCGACCCAGCTTGTTGCGCGCACGAGTAGCCGTCAACGCAGCCTTACGCGTTTCACCTTTGTTCAAAGGTTTTGGTTGAACTGAATTTCCAACAGCCGCTTGCTTGATAAGTTCGTTAATGTATTTTGCAACCTTATCCCAGTCCAACTCAGCTTCGACCGGTTGACCATCCAACAACAAGACTCTCGCCAGGTTTTCCCACATTTCTGGGGCCAGCAACGTATTCACGGCGCTGTAGCGAACCACCTTCACGACCTCTGCTTTAACAAGACCTTTGACCTCAATCTCAGCCTGCCACACTTTGGCGGCTTGCTCCAATTCCAAACATCCGTATTTTCGGGTTGCTTCGAAATTATCTACCAACGCAAAGCACTGACAAAACTGGCCTGGAAGCCCGAGCTATTGACTGACATCATTTATTTCACCGTCGCCGAGGCGGGGTCAGTCGGATGGTTTTCACTTTTTTGACTTTCAGCAGGAGTTGGGCGAGTTCGCGGTTTTCGTCGGATGGCTTGTTGGGCGGGAGAATCTCGGCGAAGCGACCTTCCATCTGTTCAAAGTTTGGCGTGGTCGGGTCGAAGCCGAAGAATTTGCCGTTGCCACTCCTGATAATGGGTAGCAATTGTTGTCTCCGGCCTGAACCGCGTGATTCGCCGCAAAGAATGATGACCTCCTGACGGTCGAAAGCTTCGGAAGGGCGTTCAGTCGGATCCAACTTTTCCCCGGGTTTTGCAACAGTCATCCAAGCTTCCAAGGCCATGACGACAACCGAAGCATCGTGGGCGACGCACAGAAGCCGGGCCATATTGGCAAAAGCATCCTTTTCACTTTCGTTGTCCAGCGAAGCCGGCACGAACATCAAGGGTTTTCCATCCCCGATGAGGAACGTGGCCGGAGCCATTTTGCCGCCGTTTCTCATGCAGAATTCAGCGTAATTTGCGGCTTGGGCCAGCAGATCATCCAATGTTTCGAGTTTATGTGGCGGATTCAACGACCCAATGTTGGCGGACTATTTTTTGCAATGCAAGGAGCGGACTGAAAGATTTGAGGTTGGGGAATCTGGTGCGGCTGACTTCGCCAGCTTCACCCGCAATGGGAAGAAAGGGCAGCGGTGATTATGACAAAAAACATCACTCAATGCCGCCGCTATGGCGGTAGTTTCTCGCTACGCCCAGCGTCGCGGTATTTCACCGGAAAACATCTGGGAATACTTAAATCCAATATGCTCTGTTGAAAACATCCGCGACTGCAATGGATCGCCTAACGGCGAAGGGTGTATGCCAGCACTTTGAAGGCGGCTTCGGCCAGCAGTTGACTTGGTTTGCGGGAGGTCAGGGTCGCCCCCATCGTCCGTTTCAGCCCGCTGAAAAAGGATTCCACCGCCCAGCGTGAACCATAACCTTTCCGCTCCAGATACTTTTTACTCATCTGGCTCCGCCAAAAGCCACCGCGGGTTCCATTCGCCCGTTGTCTGGCTGGTTTG
>CAJAQO010000045.1 GCA_903944085.1 uncultured Verrucomicrobia subdivision 3 bacterium | reverse complement strand
CGCAACATCCGTGCTGCGGGTGCGTCATTTTAGGGGCGACGCACCGTTAATCCCCGCCGGCTTTTTTGGCTGCCGGCCGCCAGTCTTGCGACACCACCTTCATCGGCACCACCACGGAAAACTTTAATCCCGGTTGCAAAAAAATTCATAAGGCGCGGAAAATTATTTTTTGCCGGGAAATTGCGCTGGTTCATTTGATCGAAAGTTCAGCAGCCTCGTTCAGCGGCCGCACTTTTTCCCACCGGCCCGGTTAAGCCGCCCAGCAGTGTGAACGCCGGCCACGCCAGCCCTGGAACAAAGAGCGCAAATTCACCGAAGCCTTGCGCAAACCACGCAAGCAATCCGGCGAAAATGGCGAATGAAAAAGGATCGTTGGCCCGCCAGATTTTTTTGCCGGCCGCCGCCAGCGCCAGAAAAATCCACGCGGCGTAAGTCAGTCCGCCGATGAGGCCGGAGTCGGAAAATTGTTCGAGATAATCGTTGTGCGCGAGTCGCGCCATTTCGGATTCCGGCGCTTTGAGCCGGGCATAAGGCCGCTGAAACGTTCCCGGCCCGGTGCCGAACAGCGGTCGCGCCACTGTGGTCTGCACGGCTGCGCGCCAATAATCAAACCGCGCGCCGGCGCTGGTGGCACCGGCGGCAAAATAATGATGAAACCGCACAGCAAAAATTCCGAGGCCCAAAATCAAAACGACCGCCACCGCCGCAAATTTGATTTTTTTCGGCCCGGCGCGCCGCAGCAAAAAGAGTCCCGCCAGGCCGATGCCGATGAGCCAGCCGAGCTTTGAGCCGGTCCAATAGAACGCCGCGCCGCCGAGAAAAATCGTCAGCCCGATCACGGCCCAACGAATGAGCAGTTTCAGTTTTTTTGTGGCCCCGAACGCGAGCACGAGCGACGCGGGCCAGAGCAGCAAGATCAATCCGGCCAGCGCGTTGGGATAAACGAGCGTGCCGGAAACGCGGGCTTTTTTGAATTTGTCGAGGAACACCGGGTTCGCCACGTCCGCGCCGTTGGTGGTGATGATGATGCCGTCGCTTTTCATTTCCGCGATGGTGGCGGGCGGAAAATTGGTCCAGCCGTCGCGCTCGCCTTCCACCAGCAGTTGATGATTTTGCGGAAATTCAAACACGCGCTGGTTCACCGCGCGCACGAGACAAAAAGTGAACGCCGCCAGCACGCCGAGCAACAACCAGCGCAAAAGCTGCTCGCGGGCCGGCAGCAGCGCGCCGAGAAAATAGCACGCCACGCAGCCGGAAAATTGCCAGAGCGTGGCCGCCGTCAAATCCGCATCCACGGTTTGCGCGGCGGAAAGAAATTGCCAGCCGAGCCACGCGAGCGGCAGCAGCCCGAGCCATTTTGATTGTGGCCACGAAATTTTCGTTTGAAACATCAGCCAGGCGCCGAGGCCGGCGAGCGGCAGAAAAATCCAGTTGGCCCAGTGCGTCGGCCAGGCGGCGGCGAGCAGATCCGCCACCGTGGCGGGCGAGGAAATTTTGTGGTCGAGGATGACGGGGTTGCCGAATTTCCAGATGCAGAGTCCGAGAAAAAGTCCGAACGCGAGCGCGTAACATTTCGTCGCGGAAAGTTTTTTCATCGCGCGTCAAAGCTGCAATTTCAGCAGGCCGACTTCGAGCGCGAGCGCCTCCTGCACGTTGGTGTAAAGCAGCCGCTGGGTCTGCTCCAGCACCGTCAAATTTTCCTGCGCCTGGCGCGGCGTGATGCGCCGGGCGATTTCATCGGCCCCGGCAATTTGCGGTAGATGCAGGAGCTGTTCGCCGGCGGCGAGTGTGTGCAGCCAGACATCGCGCAGCCACCATTGCAACAGCACCAGCACTTCCGCGCGGCGACGGCGATATTCAGCCTCGATGGCGGCGGTCAGTTCGGTTTCCCATTTTTCACGCAAATCTTTTTCGGCGTCGGAATATTTTTCGAGCGGCGAACGCGCGGATAAAGTTTCATCCACTTGCGCGCGGATGGCACCGAGCCGCTGCAAAAGTGCATCGAGCAAACGATAGCGCCCGAACAAACTTTTTTGCTCGGCGGCGGCGGCGGAGCTGAATTGCTGCAGCCAGTAGCTTTGCTCGGCGTCCAGCGCGCGGGCGGTCTCGGCGGAAAAATTCAGACGCAGGCAGCGCGACAAAATCGTTTCCAAAATCCGCGACGGCTCGGTGGTCAGCAAAATCAAAACGGATTTCGGCGGTGGCTCCTCGAGCGTTTTCAAAAACGCGTTGGCGGCCTGCGGATTCAGGCGGTCCGCGCCGACGATGACGGCGACCTTGAACTGCGCCTCGGTGGGTTTGAGCTGGATTTGCTGCATCAAATCGCGCGTCTGGTCAATGGTGATGACGCGCGATTTGGATTCCGGCCGCGCCCAATGGATGTCGGCGTGAGTTTCGTGCGTGATTTTTTTGCAGCTCAAACAAACGTCGCAGCAGTCGGTGGCCGCACCGGCAGTTTTGATGGGCTGCTCGCAGTTGAGGGTTTTCGCCAGTGTGCGGGCGAGCGTTTCCAGTTCTTCCAACTGATGGCCGGCGAACAAATAAGCATGGCCGAGCCGCCCGCGCGCCAGCGAGCGTTGCAGCAACTGGACGCCCTGGGATTGCGCCGAAAAATCGTTGAAGGCCATGCGGCAGTTTGGCGGATTAGCGGCTTGGTTTCAAGGCTCGCAACGGCGAAACGGCCCCGGTGCGAAGTTCAAATTGTTCCTGCCGCCGCCGCGCCGCCAGCCGCGCCGGCGCAAAAAAGGCGAACCGCATATTTTTCAATTTTATTTTTCCCGGCGACTGCGTTAGTGTGTTTCTATCAAAAGTGGCACCACCATCAAGTTCTGGGGCGTTCGCGGCTCCATTCCCACACCGGGACGCGATACCGTTCGTTATGGCGGCAACACCACGTGCGTGGAAGTGCGCATCGGGCACGACATCATCATCCTCGATGCCGGCACGGGCCTGCGCGCCTTGGGCCAGTCGCTGCTCCAAGAATTTCCGCGGCAGCCGCTCAATCTGACGCTGCTGATCTCGCACACGCATTGGGATCACATTCAGGGCCTGCCGTTCTTCGCGCCGATTTACGACGCCCGCTGCCGTCTGCGCATCCTGGGCGGCGAAGGCGCGCGCAAAGGCCTCGTCGCCGCGCTCACCGGCCAGATGGAAAGCACTTATTTTCCCGTGCCGTTCGCGAAGCTGCCCAGCAACATCGAAATCGAGGAGCTGCGCGAATTTAATTTTGCCATCGGCAGCACGCTGGTTCGCGCCCAGCGCGCCAATCATCCCGGCTTTTGCGTCGGCTACCGGCTGTTTTCGCCCAACGGTCTGGTCTGTTTTTTCCCCGACACCGAGCCGCGCCAAGGCGGCGACGATCGCGACATGATTGATTTCATTCGCGACGCCGACGTGCTGATCCTCGATTCCCAATACGATCGTCACGAATACAAAAAGCACACCGGCTGGGGCCACGGCTGCGTGGAGGATTCCGTGATGCTCGCGCTGCAGGCCGGCGTGAAAAAACTCGTCCTTTTTCACCACGACCCCGGCCACACCGATCGGAAAATCGACGCCTTGGTGCGGCACGCCCGCGCGCTGGTGAAACAGCAGCACGGCAAATTAAAAGTGGAGGCCGCGCGCGAGGGCATGGTGATTCAACTCGGTGGAAAAAGATCACGGTGAAAATGGTCAGTCTGGCCTTGGGGCGGCGATTCTTTCACGAGTCAAACTCTCTTCGTTTCAGCACTGGAAAAACAGCGGATAAAGTTTCGCCCTCAAAAAACGCTGAAGGTTTAAGTCATGATACTATTGCGCTGACTGAAACCCGGCTAACAAGGCTGGACTTTTTTATTGCCGGCGCCTATTTTCACCGGCACACATCCCGCATCTTTATGAACTTGCATCCTACTTCGCCCGTGATTTTAACCCTGCTCACGCTTGCCATGCCGGCTTATGCCGCTGACGTTGGCTCGCCCTTCTATGGCGATGCGCCGGATGCCCATCATCCGTGGGCAGTCCACGATCGGAACCGTCCCCAGCCCGAGTTGGTCACGCCCGGCACTTTCAGCACGCAAGCGCAACCGGGCAAGCCGCCGTCCGATGCCGTGATCTTGTTCGACGGCGCGGATCTTTCCAAGTGGGAAGCCGACGAGGGGCAGGGCGTGCCGACCAAATGGGTGATAAAGAACGGCGCCATGGAATGTGTGCCCGGTTCCGGCTATATCCGAACCAAAGATAAGTTTGGCGATTGTCAACTGCATGTCGAATGGGCCGCCCCCACGAATGTTCGCGGCGATAGCCAAGGTCGCGGCAACAGTGGCGTATTTCTGATGGGCTTGGTGGAAGTCCAAGTGTTGGACAATTATAATAATCCGACTTATGCCGACGGTTTTGCGGGTTCGGTCTATGGCGTGAATCCGCCATTGGCGAACGCCTTGCGGCCGCCGGGCGAATTCCAGACTTATGACATTGTCTTCCGCCGCCCCATTTACAAAGACGGAGCCGCGTTGGATCCGGGCCGGGTCACGGTATTTTTAAACGGCGTTTTGGTTCAGGACAACACCATGCTTGAAGGTGGCACCGGACATCGGGTCCGCAGCAAGCCAGGCCCATTTCCGGAAACCGGTCCGTTGAAACTACAGGACCATGGAAATCCAGTTCGCTACCGGAACATCTGGTATCGTCCTCTGCCACCGCGCGCGATCGAGGGCGGAACGGACGGCTATCTCACGACGGAAGCCACCGCAGCGAAGCGTGCGGCCATTGCTGCGAGCATCCGGGCGGATGCCGAGAAGCTCAAAAACCCGTCGAATCCAGTGCCCGAAATGCTGCGCTTGGCCGAGTCGCTCGTTTATGAGCGGGATGAGACGGCCAGCCAACGCGCTGGAGAACTTGCAAATCAATACTGGGCTAACCTGCAACAACTCTCGTCCGAGAAGCTGGCGGAAAAAAAGGACGAAGTGAAACATCTGCGCGACGTCTGCGTTTACCTGGCCCGCTGCGGCGTGATCACCGAAGATGCCGATTCCAAAGTTCAGCTCGAAAAACTCATCCAAGAAAAACAGTGGGACAAGCCGTAAGCGACGCCCAGTCACTAAGCCGCAGCCAGCCCACACAACTAAGCCGCACGCGCTGTCAGGCTAAACGACGCGGCTCGTGAAGATGAGATGCGGACTAACCACCGACCAGCCAAGCTTCGGGGATAATTCTTGGCCGGATGAATTCTATAGTCACACTCGCCAAACAAAAAGGCCACCCGTTTACGAGTGGCCTTTTTGTTTCTATCGGGAACAAATTACTTTTTCGCCGCCTTAACCTTGGCCCACCGCGCCTTGGCGGCGGCACTGATTTTGGCTTTGGCCTCGGGGCTCATGGTAAACTTTTTCTTGGCGGGTTTGGGAGCGACGACCGGGGCCACCGACACCACTTTGGCTTTGGCGGCATTTACTTTCGCCCATCGGGCCTTGGCGGCGGCCACAATATTGGCCCGGCCGGCGGCGCTCATTCCGCGCTTCTTCGCCGGCTTGGACGCGGCGGGTTTCGCCGCTTTAACCTTGGCCCATCTGGCTTTTTGCGCGGCCCTGATCTTGGCGATATGGGCGGCGCTCATTTTGCGTTTGGCCGGCGGTGCAGACTTGACTGCTGAAGGAGCTTGGCCACCTTCAATAGCTGCGAGCCGGGTTTGAAGCTGGGCGATCTTTTCTTGAAGATCGGCGGCTTGTCTTAGTTGAGTTGGAGTTAGATTGGTAATACTCATGCTCGTATTAAAGCATGAATTGAAGGATTGGTAAAGGGGGATTTTACTATTCGAACTCATTGTGCGGTCTGCGCATTGAATCCGACTACTTCGCCCACCACTTGTTCCGCCGCTAGTTCAATGGCCTCATCGGTAGCACCGGCCAGGGCGGATCCACCAGACGATTTCCCTTCGACCTCAAAGGTCTGCATCACCTGCCCATTGTTTAAATCCGAAAGTTTCACTTGAACCGAGATGCGCGCCTGCCCGGCCATGGCTCCCAGCCATAATCTCGCATTGTTGGAAACTTTCTTGATTGCCTTGATTTCAGCCGCAATGGTTATGCCGCTGCCCAAGCTGACATCGGCCCGGTTCCCGCTCACCCCTTTGAATAGTTGTCTTTCATTTAAGCCGGAAATGATATGGTCTTTAAGCAGCTTTTGTTCACCCTCCAATCCACCCATAGAACTGGAGGTTTCTACGTAGATATAGTCCAGTTCGAATGGTTTGCCAGCGGTGATTGGGCTGGCGTTTTTGACCAAGCCGGTTGAGGCGCAGCCAACGACGGTCAACAGCACAAATAGGATCGCTGCCATTTCAAATACTTTTTTCATAAAGATTGCCGACGGATTTCGAGTTGAATCCGCTTCATGGTTAAGCTTCCACGAACGCTTGCCAAGTATCAAAACATAGATCCTTGCCTTGCCGATTTGGGGTGATTTCAAAATCCAGGGCAAACTAAATCTCCAGCTTACGCTATCAACTGTCCCGTCAGCGATAGAGTTGCCATCCTAGCGTTAGTTTCAAGGCTCGTGAATTCCAGGCCGCAAAAACGCCTAGCTGATCAAATTGCGGAGCTACAGAGGCTGGGCAAGCCGCGAAGATGGTAAAAGTAAGGGCTGGCGTGGGCGTATCTACCAACTGACCGACTCAGACACCGTTAACTGCTTCTGCCTGCAACTGTCAACTGCCACTCACGTCCACACCAGCCAAAGCAATATCGCCCGCTTTCCTATTCTGTCAAGCCGGGCCGGCCGGCATGTCATTTCGTCAATAAATTCGCGGTTTTTGCTTGGATCGCATTCGCTGAATCGCTATCCTGTGCCGGTAAACATTAACTTTTAACACAAACAAACAAATTAGATTATGGCCAAAGCATTGAGCAAATCACAAATCGCCTCGGAAATCGCGGGCAAAAACAACATCACCAAAAAGCAGGCGGTCGAAATTCTGGAACAAATCGCCGCGCTGTCCTACAAACACGCCAAGGATACTTTCACCATTCCCGGCCTCGGCAAATTGGTGCTGGTCAATCGCAAAGCCCGGGTCGGCCGCAATCCGGCGACCGGCGAAACGATCCAGATCAAGGCGAAGAAGGTCGTGAAATTCCGCGTCGCCAAGGCGGCCAAGGATGCGATCCTCGGCGTGAAGAAATAATTTAGCCGCCATTTCACAGGCACTCTGATTTGTCAGGGTGCCTTTTTTTCTGTCCCGATGGCACCTTCAAGGCTGGCGCTGGAGACTGACACACTTGTTGTTTTCGTCGCAGGTCAAAACAAAAGCCCCGTGGATGCCTTCGGTCGTCACAAAGCCTTGGAGCAGGGACGCGGGGAACTGAACGGTCTGGCCATTCGCGCACCGGGCCAGGACATGACGGATCGTGCCCCGGTAATAATCCAGATAAGCCTCCGACGATATGTGAAGGTGAAAAATGTAGCGGCGCATTTATCCTCGATAGTTTATCAAACTGCGCAAAGCAGCACCAGTGGTTGCGGGCAATGCGCTGAGAGAGTTATGCTCTTGGGCAGGCCCGCTGTCAACGGTGCTGTCCTAATCTTAATCTTGTTCTTAATCGTAATCGTTGTTAAAAGCGGATTAAGATTACGAGGACGATTAGGATTAGGACACTGCCCTGTCAACGTCCGGCTTGACGCATTTTGACTTTGTCATAATCATCTGTCGCATTACCGCAAAAGAACCCATTACCCGCAAGACTACATGAAGCGGTCGTCACTCATCCGTTTAACGCTGGTGTTGGTGATAAGCTGTGCGGTAATCGCCGACGCTGATGGCCAGCAAAGCTCGCCGTCGGCGATCACGTCAGCCATTCACGCGCCACCAAGGACTTTTGCGCAGGTGGTCAAACAATACTTCAGCCAGTGGGACAAAAACAGCGACGGCAAACTAACCCCCGATGAAATCAACGCCGCCGTGGCCAATCCGGCTTTCCACGATGAGGCGGCAGCGGCGATTGCCGCCGTGAAACTCGTCCTGCGCAGTGGAAAATACGACCTTCCACCCATCACCCAAGATTATCTCGTTTCCAGTCCTTTGCATGAGCCTGCCATAACCAATGCGCCCGCCAAGTCACAAGTGCTTTCTGCCCCGCCTCAAAAATCTGATCGCCCACCGGTCTTTCAGCGGCCTTACCGCTCCGCCTTGGCACGGCTGCGGAAAACCTCGCGCGATATTTTTGCCGAATCACCTCCGGCGCTCGCCGCCTGCCATCAGGGACAATTGGGCGATTGTTATTTTGTCTCGGTTGTCGGCGCGATGGTTGACCGTGACCCGGCCGCAGTCAAAGCCCTGTTCACTCCAAACAGCGATGGCTCGACCACCGTTGCTTTTGGCAAAGAGTGCAGCGTCAAGATTGCTCCCTTGACCGACGCAGAAATTGGGATCTCCTCGACTGCCGGCACCAACGGTCTCTGGCTGACCGTTTTGGAAAATGCCTACGGAAAGATCCGCGGAGAAGCGCAGGCCACCAACCAGCAAGACGAACCCGACACGGATGCCATCGCCCACGGTGGCAAGCCCGGAGCGGTTATCAACCTGCTCGACGGCCATCAAGCCATCGCTTACGTGCTTAATGATGAGCATCGCCGCAGCCCGCAATTTGCCGCCAAACTGCGGCAAAATTTGGACGCGGCACAGCGCGAACACCGGCTGATGGAAGCGACGACACCGGCGGATACGCAATTGCCTCCCGGCATAAACTCAAAACATGCCTACGCCATTCTCGGCTACGATGGCGACACCGACATGGTGCGCGTCTGGAATCCGCACGGCAATAACTTCACTCCCAAAGGGCCCGACAGCCTACAACACGGTTATGCCACCAAAGCCGGTCAATTTGATATTCCCCTGAACGACTTGCTCGGAATTTACTCGCGCGTGATCATCGAATCACAAACCCTCATCAGCCATTGACCGATTGCGCCGGCCGCATTGGCTGCATCCGGGCATTTGAAATCAAACCGTGAAAATTATTTTTCCTGGCCGGTGAGGCCGGCCTTTTGCAGCGCGTCGAACACGTCTTTGTCGTTGAAATCGCCAGTAACCTCAAATGTCTTGACCCCTTTGGCCGCCGTGTTGCCGGTCACTCCGGGCACGGTTCCCAAAGCTTCGTTCACGGCCTTGACACATTTGCCGCAGCAAAGATGCAGCCCTTCAATTTTGATGGATTGCACCTTTTGGTTTTTTGCGCCGGTGTCGGCGTTGATTTTGATCGCGGGATCGCTGCTCTTGCCAAAATAGCCGGCGGCCACCAGCGCGTCCGCGCCTTTTTGAACCGTGGCCGCGTCCGGCCCGGTCAAGGTCACGGTTTCCGCATCCTGATCCGCCTTGGCCGTCAAGCCGCTGACGTCGGCGGTCGCTTTAGCCACGCCTTTGACACACGACGGACAACACAGGTGAACGTCGGTCATGGTGACGGATACATCGGCGGCATACGCCGAAACGGTGAGGCTCAAGGCCAGGACGATGGAAGTGTAAATATGTTTCATAAGTTTTGTGTTTAGTTTGCTTTACTCGGCTTTATATAAACCCGATGCGGACAAAGTTCAACCATGAATAAATGCCCCGGCGCGCCGGCTCACTTTACAAATGAAACCCTATTCCGTGAGGCACCGACATTTGGCGCACGGAATGATGATGCGTTCGTCGCAGAACTTTAAGCTGATTATTCGGTGGCCACAAAAGCACAGCCTCGGCCGGTCAAAACCAGTTTCAGCCCGGCGGAAAGATCCTTATCCGGCAAAGTCGCTTCGGGCAGGGCGAAACCGTCGGCATCGGTGGGCCGGTCATTTTCGAAATAATGAAACAGCCGCACCGTTTTTCTGACCAGCCCCGGAACCACCAATCGCACCGTCCGGGTTTCGTCCGAATCATTGACGAGCATGATGTTGAGCTGTTGTCTTCCGGAGGTTTCGCCGGCGATAACCCGCAAGTTTGACAGACCGGTTGGGCTGACGCCCACGATGCGGGTGTCGCGCGGAAAAAGCCGGGACATCATTGACCAGGTATAAAACCACGGTCGAATATTTTCGTCGTCGGGATGTCCCATGGCGGTGCCTTGAGTATTCCAAAATCCCCACAGCTTCAGCGTCGTATCCGTCGGCACCGGCGGATGTCCGGACACGGGATGCATCGCGTCGTCCATATCCCACGCGCACAATCCCATCCAGCCCGCTTGCGCCACCTGCGCCGCATAATCCGCCATCATCACGCCGTAGGGAAACGTTTTGACGCGGGGCTGTTGATCGCCGTTGCATTTACCGTCAAGCAGCCCGGATTCCGCGAGAAAAAATCGCTTCGCCGCCGCGTGCGGATCGTTGGCCTGAATCACCTTTCGTTTGGCGGCGAGCACTTTTTCAATTGCGCCCGACAAAACATCGCGATCCGTCGCATACCAGTGCATCTCCCAATCACCGATGGCTTCTGGCAGGTCCAACGAAACGCGGTCGGCCCACTCCCAGTTCCAGGAATTGTCGGGGCCGACGATGGGTAAATCGGCCAGGCCGTGCGCATCGAATTGCTTGCGCAAACCACGGATGCCGGCGGACCAGGCGTGGTAATCAACCTTGCCGCCCGGCCACATCCACGAACCGTTGGGCTCGTTCATCAGATTGTAAAAGCGCACCACCGAATAACCGCGATTGGTGCGGAGCCAGTTCACAAAATCGGTCACCAGCCGCGCCCAGCGCGGATCATCGGGATGCGCAACGTTTTCGTTGGCGCCGCTCCCAAGCCGTCCCGGCGGCGACCATTCGCCCAACAGCACGTCAATATTATTGGTCTGCGCATAATCCAGAATATTCAGGAGCGAGCCGAGTCGCTTGCGAATCGCCGCTTCGCCTTCCGTCCAGACGTAGCGCGGTTCGCCGGCGGCGTCGAATCCCTGGCAATAAGAATTCGCCCCAGTCATGACGCGGAAAAAAGCCGGCTTCGCAAAATCCAGCCGATGCAGCGTGAGCCGCCACGCTTCGGGACGCGGTGGATACGAATAAGGATCCCATTGAATGCCGAGGCCAAAAAATGATTTCACCAGTGTGGAATGCACATCCACCGTGAGGTCGGAAATGGAGTTGGTTGCCGGCTCCGGGCCATCGGCGCGAGCAACAGCCGTGAAAGCCATCATCAACGACACGAGGTGCAAACTGAGCGGGCGGGGCCAAACCGAGCGGTTCATTTTTTGGAGCCTTGCAGGTCACGGCGAAAGGGTCAAGTTTCATTATGAAGTTGAGCCGCCGCCGTTTCCTGGTGCCTCACCGAGGCGCCAGCGATTGGAAAACGCCGGTCCAAAACCAGAGGACCACGGGCGTTGCGCATCCACGAAGAAAGACCGCAGCTATTTCAAGCCGGTCAGCGAAGTAAATTGATAGTTGCCGGAGCCGACTTGATAAACCACTTCACCGGGCACGATGCGCAATCGGGTGACTCCTTCCGCCTGCGCCGCAGGCTTGCCCGATTCGGCAACCAGGTCAGGGTCGGACGCCGGAACGATGACCGTGGCCGTGGTATTGGCGGGAACGGTTATGTCCAGTGTGAATTTATTTCCTTCGATTTGCCAATGGCTGACAATCTTGCCACGGATGGAATCATAGCTCGCCTGGCACCAGGAAACTTCCTTGGTCGGACGCGGATGAATCGTGAATGACTGATAGCCGGGATGCTGCTCGTCGGGATTCAGCCCGGCGACGTTCCGCCAAAGCCATTCGCTGACGGCGCTGTGCGTCCAGTGGTTGAGCGATATTTTTCGTGTGTCGGCATTGAATGACTCCCACATCGTGGTATTGTAATCGGCCATGTAACCCCACGCAGGTTCGTCGCGCAGGGCCACCATTTGGGCCGCAGCTTCGTGATTGCCGGAGTCGGACAAGGCCAGAAGCATTTCAATGCTGCTCCAAAATCCAGTGGTGGGATGAAATTTATTTTTGACCACCAGTGCGTTTAGCCGCTGGACGGCTTGGGCACGCCAGGGTTCGTCCAGCAAACCAAAATGCAGGGCGAGCGCATAGCTGCCTTGCGTGTCGCCCAAATCCGTGGCGTCATAGCCGTAGGCTGCGGAAATGATCTCAAGTGGCCTTGCGTTTTCGCCACCGATTTCCACCTTGCTGTTTTCGACAAACGTCTGCTGCTCGGATTGATTTCCATTACGGATGGTCAGCTGAAGATTTTTAATTCGATTCGGAGCGGGATCACCGCCGAGCACTTCGTTCTTCACGGCAAAGGCCAGCCTCCCGTTTTTTATCAGGGAACGAACGCTGTCCGTCACGTCTTGCATGGCGGGGCTGCCGGGAGCAGCACCGCCAATGATTCCGTTTGAGCTGACATAATTTTTGACGAAGGCTCGGCGGATGGCTTGGAACAGGGTTTGATATTTTTCGGCGTCTTCCGTGCGCCCCAAAACTTGGGCCATGCGGGCCAACAAATCGGCCGAGTGCGCGAAGAAGGCGGTCGCGCCCAGTTCCCTCGGCGTCTCAACGCCGGCGCTCAACCAGTCGCCCCAATCCTGTCCGCGATTGTTTCGCCACAGCAAATCAGGATTGCCGGCGTGGATGGAATCCACCCAGCGCTTCGCCGCTTCGAAATGTTCAGCCAGCAAACGCTGGTTGCCGGTGTTTACATAGAGTTCCCACGGCAAAGAGACGCCGGCATCCGCCCAACCCGGCGTGCCCACGCAGACAGTGGTGCCGGTAAGATGGGCATGGGGAGCAATGTCGGTAAAACGGCCTTCGGGTGTTTGCTCATCGCGGATGTCGTTCACATATTTGGCCAGGAGTGGTGCGGTGTCAAAATTCAGCAACAAGGACTGCACACAAGGCCGGATGTCGCCCATCCACGCGATCCGCTCGGACCGCGCGGCGCAGCCGGCTGGCACGTCGAAAAGCAGATTGGCCTGGGTCCACGCCGCCGCTTTTTGAATGCGGTTATACATTTCGTTGGAGCACTCGAAATGGCCGGTTACCGCCGCGTCCGTGCGCACGTTGACCGCCACCAGCGTGTCGGGTTTCAATTTGCCGGGCAGCCCTGACAGTTCGACGTAACGGAAGCCGTGGTAGGTGAAGTGCGGCGCCAGCGTGCGCTCACCTTTGCCATCAAGAATATAATCCTCCTCTTGCAGCGTGCCCATGAGCGTTCCGGCATCCACGTTGCCGTCCGGTGAAACCATCTCGGTGTGGCGCAGACGCACATGCGTGCCGGCCGGCCCGCCCGCCTTCAACCGGCACCAACCGGTGAATTCCTGACCGAAATCAAAAACATAGACGCCTGGTTTCACTTCCTTGACGGCCACGGGCTGGAACTCGCGGATGACACGCACCGGCTGACAGCGGTCCCCAACCAACGGCACTGCGTTGCGCGGCTGCGACCAGACCGGTTTCCAAGCATGATCATCGAAGCCCGGTTGATCCCAGCCAGCCATTTCCCGCCGGCAATCATAACCTTCGCCATCGAGCAAATCAGACCAGCGCACCGGGCCGTCCAGCGTGCTGCGCCATTTTCCATCCGTGCCAAGCGTCAGCTGTGTTCCGTCCGCAAGCTCCACCGCGAGCTGCGCGAGGAATTGGGGAAAGTATCCGTAGATACACCGCATCTCGAATAGATTCATGTGCCCGGCATACCAGCCGTTGCCCAATATCGCACCGAGGGCGTTCGTCCCTTGTTGGAGGAGGCTGGTGACGTCGTGCGTCTCGTATTGAAGGCGGGCACCGTAGTCGGTAAAGCCGGGCGTGAGCAGTTCATCGCTAACGCGTTTACCATTGATGCGCACCTCGTAGAATCCGCGCGCAGAAACTGAAAGCGTGGCTCGGCGGACCTTGTCGGCGAGGTTAAATTCACGACGCAACATGGGCACCCGCGACACGGTAAATTTTTTCGTTGTGTCCGACATGCCAGCATCCAAAGCGATTGAATCAACCAGCGCCACAGCCGGTTTCGCGTCCACGAGAAATTTTTTGGACCAGCGTTCGGTCTCGATCGAATCCGAGCATTCCACACCAGCCCCGATGGCGATGGCTTGCGGGCCATCGAAGACAGCCAGTTCACCCAGAGCGACACCATAATCCTGGCCGTCCCAGCAGGCCAAGCGGGTGATGGTCAGACGAACATACCGCGCCGTGATCGCCGGGAACTGGAAACGACACGAGTTGTTGCGTGGGTTCGGAACATCTTTGCCAGTGTGGTCCACCACGAGCTGCGCATGACTAAAATCCCGGTCGTTCGCAACTTCGACTTTGAATCGCAACGGGAACATTGCCGTGCGGAAATCGCTATGCAGGTCGGGCGGCCGGGCGGGCAAAATGTCCAGCGCATCCATCCGTTTGCTCGATCCGAGGTCGAGCACGATCCATTTGACGGCATCCGGACGGTCCGCCAGTTCGCTGCGGTAACAATGGATCGGCGTCAGCGGGCGATTGGCCGGGTCCGCCAGAATTGGATCAGTGATCCACTGCGCGGTCCAATCGGCGGCGTTGAGAAGGCCCATGCTCCAAGCTGCCGGCGCGCTCCAGTTGGACGGCTTGCCATCGCGATCCCAGATGCGCACCTTCCAGAAACATCTGGCGCTTGCTGGCAGTGCCTGCCCGGCATATTCCACCTGCGCCGATGCATCCGATAAAATTTTGCCGCTGTTCCAAAAATCGCTTTGGTCGGCGGCGAGCAACTCCGCCGTGGACGCGACCAACACTTGATACGCCGTCTGAGTTTCGCGGCGGCGGTCTGATTCGATGATCCAGCTCAACCGGGGATTGAGGCTGTCAATGCCCGCAGGATTGCGCAGAGATTCGCAACGCAGTTCACCGACGGTGACAGCCGCCGCGACGTTCACTAAAACGGCGTCCAGCACGAGCAGCCACAGCAGCCATTTTTTAATCATCATTTTTGTCGCTTTCATTGTAAACAGCTTTTCGCCTCACGCGATAAACTATCGCGAACCCTTTGCGGCGTTTCGCCGCGCCCAGGCGCGGATAAAATATTCATGGTTCCGCCGGCGTCGCTGGCCCGCGCCACACCCCGCCGCCGAAAGTCGTCACCCAAATCACCGCGTCGTTGGCGGGATCAAACTCGACCCGCTGGATGTTTGCGAACGGCAGATCATCGAAGGGCCGCCAGGTTTTCCCATCATCACGCGAGCGCCAAAGCCCGGCGCCGGGAGCGTCCTCCGTCAGCGTCATGTAAATCCAGCCCGCGCGTTGCGGGTGAAAATAACCGCCAAAAGTCTGCGGCCCTTCGCGGCCGATTTGCCGCCAGGTTTGACCACCGTTGTCGGTGCGATAAAGGCCGCCAGAATGATCGCCCCGGCCCGCGTCCGCTGCGCCCAACAAGATGCGCTGGCTGTTGTGAGGATCGACGGAGAAATCTTTGAGATAGAGCAACGGCTCGGAAACATTGATCTTGGTCCACGTCTCCGCTCCGTCGTCGGAACGATAAAGGCCGACGCCGTTCGGACTAAGCGGCTGGCCGGCCGCTGGCCGCTTGGCACAAATGGCGGCGAACAGCGTGCCGTCGCGGTGGAGAACCACGCGCGAGACGCGCAAATTATCCGGCTGCCCGAGACCGGTTTTCTTGAGCGTCCAAGTGAGGCCGTCGTCGGTGGATTTGAAAACGCCGGCTTCAAACACACCGGCGTAAAGTGTGCGGGCATTTTTTGGGCTCTTGGGATCGAGCACGATCGAAGTCACCGGTTTGCGCGGCAGTCCTTCCGTCACGCTGCTCCACGACGCGCCAAAGTTGGTTGAGCTGCAGACCCCGCCGGGATAACCATGACCGTGCCGTTCGGAGATGATGTTATCGTTTGGAATATCATGCACGTCGGAAAACGCGCCCCAAATTTTGCCGGGAGTTTCCGGATCAAAGGCCAGTTCGTAACACGTGTTCCGCCAAGGGGACCAAGATTGCGGATCCCACCAGATCCAGGATTTGCCGGCATCGGTGGAGCGGGCCAGCCCGATGTCCGTGTAGCAAATGTATTGGCGGTTTGCTTCAAAGGGATCAATGTAAAAATGCCAGGTCGTGGTGACAACTAGTCCGTTGCAAATCCAGGCGGAACGCGGGCCGGGCGGCTTGCCGGATGTTGGATAGGTATGTCCGTTGAACCACGTTGTGCCGCCGTCATGTGTGATATGGGCCTCATTGCGCAGGAGAATTACGCGGCGGGGATCAGTGTTACAAATGGCCACACCGAACGGCGTCTCACCGCCCTTGAAACTTTTGCCGCACGAAGCGGTCACCCAATCCGGGGCGACGTTATGACTTTTAAAACGCGGATCTTGAAAGTAAGTTGCCCGCCACGTTTCGCCGCCATCGTCGCTGCGATACACCGTGTCGCTGTGCGGCGGATGAAAGCCGGTGCTGGTGTTGAAGGCATATACGGTCAAAGGTTTCGCGTCCGTCACGAGCAATTGGTGGTATTGCGAAATGGAACCAAACGCCCACTCATCGGCTTTCGCGGTCTCAATGTTGAGTCCTTGGCCCATCGCCGATTCCCACGTCTCGCCCCGATTCCGGGAACGGTAGATTCCGCCACTGAAAACTCCGTTCTCGTTCCGGCTTTGGATTGAGCAATAAAGCATGATTAAGTTTCTTGCCTCGTCCGAGCCGCCGGCGAACCCTTGAATCGCCTTCCACGGCAATCCCCGG
The DNA here is from genome assembly GCA_903944085.1 of uncultured Verrucomicrobia subdivision 3 bacterium. GTDB lineage: Bacteria > Verrucomicrobiota > Verrucomicrobiia > Limisphaerales > UBA11358 > UBA11358. The sequence continues at coordinate 32,325 of CAJAQO010000045.1, read as the reverse complement.
GTTTTCTCCGACCAGCTTTGTCCGTCGTCATCCGATCGCCAGATGCCTTGCTCCGTCGCGGCAAACATCGAACGCCCCTGCCGCGGGCGGTCAAAGTGGAAAGCGATCACCAGGCCCGTGGGCCCAAGACAAACCGCCCAGTTTTTTCCGCCATCACGCGAAAGCCAACAGCGGCCGTTGCGAGTGCCGGCCAAAATAATTCTGGCATCCGCCGGATTAATCGCGAGTTCGCCGGCCAGAGCATCCGAGAGATTGCCAATGCCCGCGAATGTCCGGCCCCGATCCCGGCTGAGTTTGAGCTGCCCACCCGAGGAAGCGTAAATAATGTTCGGGTCCGTTGGGTGAAAAGCCGGACGACAAACCGTGTCGCTACGAAGCTGGGCTTGGTTGATCATGCCCCAAGTGTGGCCACCATCTTCCGAAAGATAGGCCGCGCTCATATCGCAGTTCAAGAGCATCAAGTTCGGATCCACCGGCGAGATTGCCGGCGTGAACATGGCCCCACCGCCCGAGAGACCGACCGGTTGCCAAGCAACCATCGGCACACCTGAATTGCCGGTGGACTGACCACGCGCCAAAGTGCAAAATAATTTGTGAGGCACCGCCGTCAACCCGGCTGCGACCAGCGCTGATTGTTTGAGGAAAATACGTCGTTTCATTGATCCTGGGTTGGTTCGGTAGCAAGCCACTCTTGACCGCAGAGGTCAAGGCGTTTTCTCAACCATGTGTCTAAACCGAGTGGCGCTGCGACTAATATTTGGTTGTGATTGCGCATGGGTGCTAAGATACTCGAAGGCCATCCGCCAAGTGCAGCCAAGTGATATTTTAAGCCTCCCGCCAATAATATATTTGTGAACATTCTAAGATTTGCCTCTGGGTCGGCTCCGCGCCGGATTCTGGAGTTTTGTCAGCACGGCCTGATGGCTAGCAGGAAGCTTGCGGGTTTTATAGTGTTAATTTGGGGCAATTTGGCCGGAGCGCAAATCCTCACCAATGGCGGATTCGAGGCGGGCTTGAGCAATTGGGTCAGTCAGTTGTCCGGCACCGGTGCGGCGACCTTTGCCAACGTAGCGACCAATGTTCACAGCGGGACCAACGCCTTGCTGGTGACGGTGAGCAATGCCGGGACGGCTTCCAATTCCGTTCAAATTGTCACCAGCTCGTTCACGGCCACCAGTTCGGACACTTATATCCTGAGATTCTGGGCTAGTTCCCCCGTGCTGCTGGCCAAACTTGGGATTAACTTGAACGGAGCAAACCCGGTGTTTCCGCAAATTCCATTTGAACTTTCCACCAACCCGATAGCCACCGGGACGATTGGCAATTATCAGGAATATCTGTATGCCTTCAAGGCCTCGGACACGGTCGCCATAGCGTTTGATTTTCAGACGGCCGGGCAATACTTTCTGGATGATGTGGAAGTGTTGGATGTGACCAACAACGACGGGTTTGACGTCCCGCTGACTTATATCTGGCAGTGGGGACAATTGACTTTTTCCCAGACCAACAGCGCCAAAATCGGGTGGAGCGGCGGGGACAACGACAAATCGGCGTTGTTGCCGGATGGAACTGTCGCGTGGATTTTTAACGATTCGTATGCCTCAACGCTCAATAGCTTTTATTCCAATATTCGCGGCGGCAGTTCGTTGCCGCGCAATTGCGTGGTGCATCAAATCGGCACCAACCTCGTCTGGATGAATAATGGAAATAACACCTTCTTTGTGCCGACAAATTCGGCTTACATCGACTGGATCGCCGGCAGCATCATTGAAAGCAACAAGCTTTTGGTGCTGTTAAACGAACTAAACAACAGTCCGCTCTCAAATATATGCATGGCGGTGGCGTCGCTGTCTTTGCCGGACTTAAAACTGGAAAGCATCACAGAGCTGACGTCGCCGGGCACGGACAATTTTGGCGATTTTGTAAAAGGGGATGATGGTTATTATTACATTTATCACGGGGCCAAGGTGGCGCGGGTGCCGTTGGGGAGCCTGGCGGTGGACGCAGCCTGGACTTATTGGAATGGGACCAACTGGGTGACGGATCACACCCAAAACATGGCCATACCGAATTTCAGCGGATGGTCCATGACCAAACTCGGGACAAGTAATTATGTAGCCGTATATTTCCCTTATCTCGACTTTGTCCATATCACGGCCCAATATGCCCCAACTCCGATGGGGCCGTGGAGCAGCGGCGTGACAGTTTGTTCGGCTGCGAGCCAGTGGGGCGAAATCATGTATGCGCCTAACATTTGTGCGGGAACGGGCAGCAATGGCGTCTATACCATCGGCTATTCGGATAACGGCTCCCCCGAAAACTGGTTTTCCAAAACGGCCTCCGACAAGTCCTGGTATAATCCTCATTTCGTCCGGGCCAATTTGCTGGGATTGTCGCCGTATTCTTTGAACTATGGCAATGGCGGACCAGGCTCGCGCCTGTCCATCAAATTTGCCGCCGACCAGAATTACAATCATGACTTGATCGACAACACCTATGGTGCGGGCGTGCTGAACACAACGAATTGGTTCAACTTTGGCATTGGCGGTGCAGGCAGTGGAATAACTAACGTGCCTTATTACACTTTCAACGGCCAGAAATATGCCTCGGCAACCAAAATTGTTTATCGTTGGGCCGCTGAAAAAACCCACACGGTCGATTCTGCCGCTAAGAGCAACAATGTGGCTTTATTGGAAAGCTGGATCAATGTGAACAATAACTGCTGGTATCTGTCAGTAACCAACTTAGATTCCGCTTTTACCAATGGCTACAGCGTCTATTTTTATTTTCACGGAAGCTCGGCTGGTTATGGCGGCCAAGATTACATCCGCTATTATGCCGGACAAACGACCAACACCACGGTGTTGGGCACCAAACAGTGGAATCTATTCACAACTGACGCATCCAATGCCGGAATTTTCGTCCAAGACTTGACGCCTGCCAACACCAGCACTGCCGGGGAGACTACCGGCGCGAACTATTTTGTCGTCACCAATCTATCAGGCGGGGCGTTTGATCTGCTGATCACGAATGGAAATTACGGCGGCGTCAACGCCATTGAGATCGTGGCCAATGCGGCCGAGACCTCCGACATTTTGATGGCGGCGGCAGCGGTTGTGGCTTACGGCACGCCAGTGATTGTGACGAACAAAGTTGATCCCGCACCACCGGATGGCGAAACAGTCACGTTTTTGGATGGTGGCATTTTTTTAGCTGCTGGAACTATTACTAGCGGTCTAGCCACCTACACTGCGACCAGTCTAGCTGTGGGCAGCCATTCGCTCATCTCTGTGTATGGAGGAGATGGTAATTATTTGGCAAGCACTTCGAGGGTTACCACGGTCACGGTGGTGGCCAATCCGACGCTCAGCGCGACAGTGGCTTTGCCGTCGGCAAATGTGTATGCCGGGATGAATGTGGTTTTGGTGTGTTCGAATTACACGGGCACTCCGCCGTATAGTTTCCAGTGGCAGGCAAATGGTGGAGTTGCCTATACTAACTTGACCAGCGCAACGACGAACTTACTGGTGCTGCCAAATGTGACTACTAACATGGCAGGCTATTATCAACTGGCATTCACTGCCGGTGGCCTGTCGGTGACGAGCGCGGCGGTGCAATTAACGGTTGAGGCGCTGCCGGTGTTGATCGCTCAACAAGCCGGCGGCAGTTTGATACTAACCTGGGATCAAGGAGCCTTGTTACAGGCGACTAACCTATCGGGGCCATGGCAGACGAACAGTGCTGCCTCGCCTTACACTAACCGGCTGGTTTATCCTCAAATGTTCTATCGCCTCCTCGGCCAGTGAACTCAAGTCATCCGCATCTGTTTTCAAAAGGGCTCGGACACCGGCATTTTGCGTCGCGATTTTCTTCGCCACAGCGTTTCATGTCTTCGTCGCGGCAAATCCAGCTGCGGCACGAACGCAGTGTCCTATTCTACTTCAACGGTCACCACGCCCAGAATTTTGGCCTCGCGGCGTTGCAACAGTCGGCCCAGCGGGGTGAGCGCCTGCCAATAAATCAAAACCAACCCGCCGCACAGCAAGGCGGAGCAGATGAGGTTGACGGGCACGAACGCGGGCAGGTCAGCCCGGTGCCAGAGCCAGGCCAGTAATGGTGGAGCAAACGCGGGAGCCATCGCGATGGGAAGCAGAAACTGGCACAAAATCATCACGAACATTGCCAACCCCGGCATCTTGGTCGGCTTCATCGTGCCGGGTTGGATGCGAAACGGCATCAGGATGGAAAGTAGATTGCCGCCGATGCTGGCGATAAGCAGCAGGGTAATAAGTTGAAACAGCGCGGCTACCACCGCCAGCGGCGGCAGGTGCAGCCACACCGAAACCAAAGCCAGCAGGATGGAGCCAAAGCCCAAGCCGATGGGCAGAATGGCGAGATTTTTGCCGAGCAGAATCAGTCGCCGTTCCGCCGGCGAAAGGATCAGCGAGCGGAAACCGTCGCGGTCGAAACCAAACTGGTTGGCGAAAAATTGGACTAGGATGAAGGTCGAGAACGTCTCGACGCCGGTAGCGATGAATGGCTTGGTCATGTCAGACAGGGTGGGTGGCGACCGCAGAAAGATCATCGCGCCGACGAACAATAACGAAATCATCGAACTCCCTAGCGCCATTTTCACTTCCGGTGCGCGCAGCAGGGAACGAAAGGTGGCAAGCGCCAGCGCGGCGGACTGTTCCGGCACGACGGGAAGCTGCCACTCCAGAAAGCGATTGCCGGATTGAATGGGAGCGCGGACAGTTTTCACGGCAGAGTCGGCGGACTTACTGTGCACTGAATTTTTATTTCCGGTCTCGCCCAGATAAAATCTTACCGTGCTGCGATACGCGCGGCGCAAACCCAGCGTCGCGAGACAGAGGCAGCCGAGCGTGCCATACAGCGCGGGCAGAACATTTCTTTCGGCCAGTCCCTGGGCGCCGACGGACACCCAGAACGGCGGGATGAAACCTTGCGCGGCGATCAGATTATCGAACGATTGCGGCGAGGTGACTTCAACCGCGTCGCGCCGGTGTTTCCGTTCTTCACCGCTGGCAGCTTTCTGATTGAAAGCGGCATGGCGACTAAAAACATTAAAATACAGATTCGGGCCTTGCGCGAGCAGAATGAACGACAGCGAAATGCACATGATGACCGTGCGGCGGCGGCGGGGATTGCTCATCATGGACGCCAGCCAACCGCGCAAACAATACGTCCAAGCCGTGATCATGACGACCATGCTCAACGCCAGCGGAATCATGAGCGCCATCTCCGCCCCGCGCGCAAAAATCATTCCGATGGCCAAACCCAGCATGACCGGAACCATGACGATGATGCTCAAAGTAAAGTGCGAGACGAGGTAATTGACGACGAACAACTGGCCCAGTGCGACTGGCAAATGCATGAGCTTCTGCAAATCAATCGTCTCCGAGCGCTGAAGTTCAGTGATCAGTCCGATCAGCCAAAAAAATAGAAATACCGCCGTGGCCCCAAACCAAACTCCCATGATGACCACCGGTTTGGCGTCACCCAAACCGAACGCTGCGCCCAGCAGCGCCGCCGTGAAACAGCCCACTGCCAGCGTGATGGCCCCAAAACTGATCAGCACGGCGAGCACTGCGCCGAGGCTGCCGCGGCGCGACCATTGATTGCGCATGAGCCGCCAGCGCAGCCAGAGAATCGTCTTGAGCTGCTCCTGGTTCATTCCAGCCAGCTTAATTTCTGGGTTTCGTTTTCGCCGTTGCCGACGACGGCGAGAAATTTGTCCTCGAGCGAACCATCCCGGTGCAATTCCTCCATCGTGCCCTGATGCACCAGTTTTCCGTGCGCGATGATGCCCACGTCCGTGCAAAGCTTTTCCACGATTTCGAGGATGTGCGAGGTGAGGAAGACCGTCGCGCCGCGCCCGACACATTGCTTGAGCGTGTCGCGCAACACCCGCGAAGCCACCGCGTCCACGCCTTCAAACGGTTCGTCGAGAAATAACAAATCCGGATTCGGGATCAGCGCAGCGGCGAGCGCCAGCTTCTTTTTCATGCCGTGCGAAAATTCCATCGTCAGTTTTTTTTCCTCGTGCGCCAGTTCCATCATCGCGAGCAATTCCTCGGCGCGGGCGCGCACCGTGTCGCGCGGCAACAAATACATGCGCCCGATGAACGTGAGATATTCGCGCGCGGTCAAGTTGTCGAACAGGGCGAGATTTTCCGGCACCACGCCGATGCGCCGCTTCACTTCCAACGCGCGTTTGGGATCGCCAGTGTCCTCGCCCAGAATCCGAATGCTGCCGCGGCTGGGAGCCAGCAAGCCCGTGAGCATCTTGATGGTGGTGGATTTGCCCGCGCCGTTCGGGCCCAAGAAACCATAAAACCGGCCGGCCTCGACGCGGAGATTCAATTCATCCACCGCGCGAAATTTTCCGAAGTCGCGCGTCAGGTTGGCAGTTTCGATGGCGACATTCATGACGTGGTGATGTGCGGGAAGCTACCGGGCGCAAACGGTGACCGCAATGGGAAAACTTCCGCTGTGACCAGATGGAAGCGTGGGTTAAAGATTTAAGGAACACTATGAATGCGGCGCCTCGGAGTCTGGGCGATAGGTAAAAATTGAATGCCCTTGTCCCCGATGGTTTCTGGCCATGGCCAAAGTTGAAGCTTTGTTTATCGGAAAGAATGGGGTGGCCGACGGGATTCGAACCCGCAACAACAAGCTCCACAAGCTTGGACTCTACCATTGAGCTACGACCACCAACCGGCTTGACAGACTAATTTTTCCGCGATCTTTAGTCAAGTTTTGCCGCGATGAACTGCGCCAGCTTTTGCGCATCGGCGTTGAACAGGCGGATGCCTTCGGCGGTTTTTTCCGTGGCCATTGCATTTTCGTTGAACTGCCAGCGGAACGTTTTTTCATCCAGCGGCAGCTTTTCAATTTTGCTGTCGCGCGCGATTTCCGGGCTTAATTTGCGCGCGAGCGGCGCGGTGGATTTCTGCAATTCGCCGAGCAGTGGCGGGCTGATGGTCAGCAGGTCGCAGCCGGCGAGTTCCTGGATTTCGCCGACGTTGCGGAAGCTCGCGCCCATGACTTCCGTTGCATAGCCGAACTTTTTGTAGTAGCAATAAATCTCCTTCACCGAAAGCACGCCGGGGTCTTCGGCGGGGGCAAATTCCTTTTTCTCTTTGGCCTTATACCAATCCATGATGCGGCCGACAAACGGCGACACCAGTTTCACTTTCGCCTCGGCACACGCGACGGCTTGCGCGAGCGAGAAGAGCAAGGTCAGGTTGCAGTTGATGCCATCGCGCTGCAACTTTTCGGCCGCGCGGATGCCTTCCCAAGTCGAGGCGATTTTGATGAGGATGCGTTCGCGCGCAATGCCGTGCTTTTGATAAAGTTCGATGAAGTGCCGGCCTTTGGCCACGAGCGCCTCCGTGTCGAAAGCCATGCTGGCATCGGTTTCAGTCGAGACGCGGCCGGGAACGAGCTTCAAAATTTCCAGGCCGAACAGAATCGTCAAATCGTCGAGCACGTGTGCGAGCAATTCCTGGCCGCCGCACTTTGACTTGTTGTCGGCAATGGCCTGGTCCACGAGAAATTGGTATTCCGGCATCTGCGCGGCCTTGAGAATCAGCGACGGGTTGGTGGTGGCGTCGCGCGGCGCGAATTGTTTGAGCGACGTGAAATCGCCGGTGTCGGCGACCACCACGGTGAACTGTTTAAGCTGGTCGAGTTGCGTGTTCATAAAGTTTGACGCCTTACCATACGCCGCTGGCGCGCATTGGCAAATTCTAATCCTAAGCTTCATCATAATCTTAATCGGCTGCAGGAAGTGGATTACGATTAAGATTAGGAATATGATTAAGAGAGAAGATTTTGACACCGCGCGGCCACCGCGTAAGCTTCCGGCGAATTTCTTTATGCCCACACATTATCTCGCCTGCGACCTTGGCGCGGACAGCGGACGCCTGATTCTCGGCACGCTCGACGCCGGAAAAATTTCCCTCGAAGAGCTGCACCGTTTTCCCACCGGCGCGACGAAAGTCGCCGGCGCGCTGCACTGGGAATTTGACCGGCTGCTCAACGAGTTGAAGACCGGCCTCAAAAAAGCCGCCGCCAAAAACCTGCCCATCGCCAGCATCAGCACGGATTCGTGGGGCGTGGATTATGTGATTTACGACGAGCGCGGCTTGCCCATCTTGCCGGTCTGGTGCTACCGCGATTCGCGCACGGCCCAAGGCGTCGAGATGGTGAAGGACAAGGTCGAATGGCCGACCATCTACTCCATCACCGGCATCCAGTTCATGGCGCTCAACACGATTTATCAGATCGTCACCGAGCCGCCGACGCGGCTGGCCAAGGCCAAACAGATTTTGCTCATCGGCGACGCGTTCAACTTTTTCTGCTCCGGCGTCGCGCGCAACGAAGTTTCCCTCGCCAGCACCACGCAGCTTTACAATCCCACTTACAAACGCTGGTCCAAGCGCCTGTTCGGCGCGCTCGGTTTGCGCGAAAACTTGTTCGCCCCGATTTGTCCGTCCGGCACCAAGCTCGGGCCGATGAAAAAAAATCTCGCCACGGAAGTCGGCCTGCCGCAAATCGAAGTCGTCGCGAGCTGCTCGCACGACACCGGTGCCGCCGTCGCCGCCGTGCCGGCCAGCGGCGAAAATTGGGCGTTTTTGAGTTCCGGCACATGGTCGTTGATGGGTGTGGAATGGCCGCAGCCCGTCATCAATGACCAGAGCCGCAACCTCGGCTTCACCAACGAAATCGGCTTTGGCGATTCCGTGCGGCTGCTGAAAAACATCGTCGGTCTCTGGCTCATCCAGGAATCGCGCCGCAACTGGGCGAAGGCCGGCAAAAAAATGGAATTTGCCGAGCTCGAAAAGCTCGCCATCGCCGCCCCGCCGTTTGTTTCGCTCATCAATCCCGACGACGCACGCTTTTTGAGTCCCGACGACATGCCGAAAAAGATCGCCGATTTCTGCCGCGAAACCGGCCAGCCCGTGCCCGCGGGCATTGGCGCGTGCGTGCGCTGCATTTACGAAAGTCTCGCGCTGTTTTACCGCGTCACGCTGCGGCGCACCGAGCGGCTCATCGGCAAAAAAATCGAGCGGCTGCACATCGTCGGCGGCGGCAGCAAGGACGCCACGCTGAATCAATTCACCGCCAACGCCATCAAAATCCCCGTGCTCGCCGGCCCGACGGAATGCGCTGCGCTCGGCAACATTCTCGTGCAGGCCATCGCGCTGGGCCATTTGGAATCGCACGAAGCCGCGCGCGAGGTGGTGCGGAATTCCTTCGCGCTGAAAACATTCACGCCGCAGGATTCCGCGCAATGGGACGCCGCCGCCGCCCGGTTTGAAAAATTGCTGGGCTGAAAATTTTCCCGGCACCCAAGCAATCGGAACCATGATTGCTAAGTTTGAATAAATTGATGGCGAACAAGGCAGTCACCATGCGCGATCAGAATTTCATCGTGAGTTGATCATTTATACAGTCCCGCTTTGCCATCGGATCCAACCGCCTGAATGATCGCCTTGATGTCTTGCTTGAGCCGATCCTTCGCCGCATGCGCAATACGCCAAGCGTGATGCTCATGGTTCAAAGTCTGGCTGAATTCGTTGAAGTAGCGAATGTAGTTCATCCGAATGCCTTCGCCGAAATTGATTTTGGTCATGCCGGCTTTCACGAGTTTGGTGATGTCCGGCAGCGAAATGCCGCAGGTGCCATGCTGCACCAACGGCATCTTCACCGCGGCGCGAATTTTCGGAATCAACTTGAAATCCATGCCGTGCTGCTCCTTGAAAATACCGTGCGTGCTGCCGTTCGCCACGGCGAGCAAATCCACATCTACTTTGGACGCGAACTCTTTTGCCTCGGCGACGCTCACGGTGCCGCCGCGCTGCTGGGATTCATCCGAGCTTTTGATGATGTGGCCGATTTCCGCCTCGACGCTGATGCCGAGCGGCCGGACGAGATCAATGATTTGCTGCGTGCCGCGGACATTTTCGTCGAGCGACTTGTCGGCGTAATCAATCATCACATGGGTGAAACCGGCTTTGATGGCGCGGAAAATGGATTGCGGCGTCTTGCCGTGATCGAGCGCGATGGCGATCGGAATCGTCGTGTCGGCCGCGTGCATGCGGATGATCGCGCCGGCGTGCTCGTAGCCGCAGTATTCCAAATTCGGTTCATATTCGGCGATGATCAGCGGCGACTGCAATTCCTGCGCGGCCTCAATGATGGCGCGGCCGATGTCGTAGCTGCCGCCGTTGTTGTTGAGCGCGGGCACGCCAAAACCTTTGGCGGCGGCGATGTCACAGATTTGTTTTGCGTTGAGGAGTTTCATGTTTTCGTCAGGATCAATTGCAATTCAATGCGGCGACGCCCCTTCGATTTGCTGCCGCTCACCGGCCATCCGTTCAGCAACTTGCGCGATGGTAAATTTTTTCGGCGGCGTTACCAGGCTCACCACAACCAGCGCCAATGCGCCGGCCAGCATCGCGGGCAGAGTCGGATTGCTCCAGAATTTCATCACCACCAGCGCCACCAGCGGCGTGGTTGCCAAGGCGGCGATGGCACCTTGCGAGGTGGCACGCGGCCAAAATCGTCCGAACAGCAGGCAAACGCCCAGCCCGCTCATGGTCAGCGGCAAAAATTTTACGACGAACGAAACGATGTCGCTCGTGAACAACGCCAGCGTGGTGGAAACCAGAAACATGAACACCAACAGCCAGCGCGCGGCCTGCACGGGCCGTTGCGGATAACGCCCGGTGAGCAGCGGAAAAATGTGCCGCACGAAAAATGTGCTCGCGGATGCGGCGGTGCCGTTCGCGGCGGAGGACATGCCCGAAACCATCGCCACCACGACGAGCGCGGCGAGCCACGTCGGCAGCACATGCATCACCAGCCACGGCAGTGCCTGATTCGCGACCGGCAGATGCGGATTCATCCGATACGCATACATGCCCGCAATGCCGATGACGACCGAAAAAGCCATGACCAGCAGGCCCGAAAGCACCATGCTCCATTTGGCGCTCGCCTCGGACTGCGCGCTATACATCGTCAGTCGCCGCGCCGGATCGGCAAGCGGATTGGAAATCATCACCAAAATCAAACTGATGATTGACCATGTGCCATACGAAGCGGTTCCCAAAAAAGAAAAATATTCCGGCGGCGTTGATTGGCGCAATCCGTCCAGTCCGCCGGCACCATGCAGTGCCGAATGCACGAGAAATCCGAAACCGCAAAATAAAATCACTGTTTGCAGCACGTCGGTATAAACGACGGCTTTTAAGCCGCCAGGAATGGAAATGATCGCCTTCGCAAAACCGGCGAGCACCACGCACAGTTTTGGTTGCAACCCGGTGACCGCACCAAGCACCGCCGCGCCACCGATGATTTGCACCGCCAGCCAGAACACTTGTGATAGAAACAGGCTGATGCTGGAAAATTCCGCGACCACGCGGTTGCCGTCGAAGTAGCAGGCCATTTCCTCGGCCAGCGTCATGAATTTATATTTGCGCATCCCGGCGAAACACAGCCCGGTGAGCAGCGTGCCGAGGCCGAGGCCAATGGGATACGCGCAGCCGGCCCAGCCGTGTTGATACGCGAGGCCAGACCCACCGATGATGACGCCGGTGCCGATGCAAGTGCCCGTGATGGTTCCGGCGAGAACCCAAAATGGCAGTCCGCGTCCGGCCACGAGATAATCCGCCGGCTTGCGCACGCGCGCGAGCATGAAGAACGAAACCGCCGTCGTCAGGACAACATACAAAACGAGTCCGATGGCGATGGCGAGCCGCGTGTCCATTTCAATTTTCGATTGCCGATTGCCGATTTGCGATTGAAAAAGCCGGCTGCGCTCGCGATTTGCAATCCAACGGGCAATCGGCAATCGGCAATCGGCAATGTGAAATTCCTTTCAAATGATTTCCATTTTCATCACCCGCGCCAATCGTTTCAACAGCGCCGCGTGATGGCCTTGCACCACCGCGACGTGATGCGGCATGCCGGCGTGGCAAAGTTCCTCGAACCACTCGCGCGGATCGCAATTCATTTTTGCCAGGCCGTTGGTGGCCATGAGATGACGCTTCGGTTTGAGCGTTTCGCCTTCGCGTGCGGTGAGAAAATATTTTCCGTCGCAACGCCAGAAACGATAAACCGTCACGGGCATTCCCGTGCGCAAGGTCGCCTCCATCACCGCCGGTTTCTTGATGTTAAAATGTTTTGCGATTTGCGGGCCGCCGGGTTTGCCAACCGGTTGGCACAACGACATCGGTGCCGCGCCGCCGTGCCAGAGCGTGATGGTGTGCGCGTCGTGTTCCAGCCAGTCCGAAAGATAACAGCGGCCTAGGCCGAGACTTTCGACGAGCCACGCGCCCAGCGCGCCGTCCGCGTCGCCTTCGATCCCGATGGCGCGGCCTTCGTCCGCGAGCCGCGCGACGGCGAAATACGGCCATTGGCCGAAAATGTTCGGCATCTCCGGCCATTCGCGAATCGTCAGCGCGTCGAGATTTTCATTTTCAAAGAAAGATTTGATGGCTAGATACAGCCGCGATGACATCGGCAAATCTTCGTCGCTCGTGTCTTTGTGCGGATAGCCGAGTGCTTTAACTTTGGCGACATCGGCGGCGACGGTTTCGGCGCTCAACTCATTTGCGACGTTTGAAAATTCAACCAAGCTGAATGTTTGCACCTGCGCGCCAGTGCCGCGATGAATCACAAACGGATCGGCGCTCATCGCAAAATAGCCCGGAGCCTGCCCACCGATGACGCCAAGGCGGACTTTTTTCAATCGCCGCACCGTCACCGCAAGACGAACCGCTTCGGAAAAACGGCGTTGCGTTTCGGCGGCATCGGGATCACCGTGAACGAGTTCAAACGCATGGCCCAGTTGCCGCAACACCGAGGCCCAGCAATGCACGCCGACGAGCGAACACGAGCTAATCATGTCGCCGTCCGGCTTCTCCGGCGTGGCCCACAAAATAATTGGATCAGGCCAGAGCTGCGCCATCGTTTGCGACAGCCGCGCGTCGCCCATCGTGGTTTGCAGCAGCACAATCGCATCCACTTTTTCCGCGTCACAAGCGGCCATCACGCGCCGCAGCGACGGATCATCAATCGCTTTTTCCGCCGGTTCAAAAATTTCAAAACCGGCCTGCGGCAGCCAGCCGCGCACGCGCGCCTCCATTTGCTTGCCCCATTCCATGTCGAAACCGGGGCGGCGGCGGCCGAGAAAAATTACGCCGACTTTCAATTGCTTGCTCATATTCCAAGTCCCAACGAAACGTGTTTGGTTTCCAGAAACGCGTCCATGCCTTCGACGCCAAGCTCGCGACCCCAGCCGCTTTGCTTGACGCCACCGAACGGACAATTGCTCGTCGTCGGCACGCCGTCGTTAATTCCGATGGTGCCGGCCTCCAGCAATTCCATCAGCCGGAATGAGCGCTTGAGATCGCGCGTGAACGCATAGGCGCTCAAGCCGAACTGCGAATGATTTGAGCGCTCGATGGCTTCGTCATCGGTATCAAATGCCACCACCGGCGCGACCGGCGCAAAAGTTTCCTCGCTCATGCACACGGCGTCGGCGGGCACGTCGGCGAGAATCGTGGGTTCGAGAAAAAATCCTTTCCGCGCAATCCGTTTACCACCGCACAACAAACGCGCGCCGCGTTTCGTCGCGTCATTGATATGTTCGAGCGCCTTGTTCAAACCTTCTTCGTTGATGAGCGGGCCAACGGCCACGCCGTCTTCCAAGCCGTCGCCGGTTTTCAGCGCGCGGGTTTTCTCGACAAACTTTGCGAGAAACTTTTCGTAAAGGGAGCGCTGAACAAAAATGCGATTCGACGCGATGCAGGACTGGCCCGTGTTGCGGAATTTTGTGATCAACGCGCCTTCCACGGCAGCGTCCAAGTCAGCGTCTTCAAAAACCAAAACCGGCGCGTGGCCGCCGAGTTCGAGTGACAACGGTTTGACCTGGTTTGCCGCGCCGCGAATCAGTTCCTTGCCGACTTCGGTCGAGCCGGTGAACGTGATTTTGCGGCAGAGCGGATTGTCCAAAAATTCCTGCGCAATTTCCCGCGCGGAACCGGCGACGAGCTGAAAAACTCCGTTCGGCAATTTTGCCTCGGCCACACATTCGGCGAACAGCGCCGCGCAAACCGGCGTCGCGCTGGCCGGTTTCAAAATCACCGTGCAACCAGCGGCGAGCGCCGGCGCGATTTTGCGCACCGCGAGCACCAGCGGAAAATTCCACGGACTGATCGCGGCGACAACACCGATCGGCGTTTTGACGATGAGGTGACGCTTACCGTCCGTTTGATGCGGCACGATGCGGCCATACGCGCGCCGCGCTTCCTCCGCGAACCAGCGCAGGTGATCCACCGTCATCGCGATTTCGCCAAGGCTTTGCGCGAGCGGCTTGCCATTTTCCGACGTGATGGCGCGGGCAATTTCATCGCGCCGCTTTTCCACTTCGTCCGCAATTTTATTCAAGAACGCGCCACGCGCCTTGCCCGTGAGTGCGCGCCACGTTTGAAATGCCGCATGCGAATCTTTCACAGCCTGTGCGACGGCGGCGCGATCAACGGTGCAAATTTCCGCGAACACTTCGGTCGTGGACGGATTCACGACGCGAATCGTTTTCTGCGTTCGCACGAACTGCCCGTTGAGATAAAGCGGATACGTTTTCATTTCGCCTGACCAGTCACCTTGGCCCAGTCTTTCAGGAAAGTATCGAGTCCGCTATCCGTGAGCGGATGGTCGTAAAGCATTTTCATGAAGTCGAAAAACATCGTGCAGGCGTCAGCACCGGCGAGCGCCGATTCCAACACGTGTCCGGGATGACGCACGGCGGCGGTGAGAATCTGCGTCTTAAAACCGTAGTTGTCGTAAATCGTGCGTGTCTGCCGGACGAGATCCATGCCGATGTGGCCGATGGCGTCGAGCCGGCCGACGAACGGGCTGATATAAGTCGCACCGCATTTGGCCGCGAGCAACGCCTGGAGCGGCGAAAAGTTCAGTGTTACATTTGTCTTAATACCGTCGGCGGAAAGCTCCTTCACCGCTTTGAGACCTTCACGAATGACCGGCACTTTGACGACGACATTTTTATGCAGCTTGGCAAGCGTGCGACCTTCCTTCACGATGGACGGCGCGTCGGTGGCGATGGTTTCGAGCGAAACCGGGCCATCCACGATGTCGAGAATTTCGCGATAAACTTCGTCCGGCTTGCGGCCGGATTTCATGACGTGCGTCGGGTTGGTCGTCACGCCGTCCACAATGCCCCAGGAATAGGCCTCGCGAATCTGCGCCACGTCGGCGGTATCAATAAATAATTTCATAATTTAATTTTTGGCTTTTGAAAATTGACAAAGTTTTTCGGCGCGCGGCCTTCGAGCACGGCGGTCACGTCCTGACAAACCGCCGCCATCACGCGGTCCTGCGCCTCGCGCGTAAACGCGGCGATATGCGGCGTTAAAATGACATTGTCCATTCCAGCGAGCGCGCTGGGTGCGGGCGGTTCCTGCTCGCGCACGTCCAAACCGGCACCGGCAATTTTCTTTTCCTGCAACGCGCGAATCAAACCATTTTCGTCCACGACTTCGCCGCGGGCGAGGTTTAGAAAAAATGCCGACGGCTTCATCCGGCAAAAACGGTCGTAGTTGAAAAAATGTTTCGTCTCCGGCGTCAACGGCATGTGACAGGAAACAAAATCGGATTGCGCCAGCAGCTCATCGAGGCCGAGCATCTCCGCGCGCGTTTCCGCCACGGCGACGGCGTCGGGGCTGATGTAATTGTCGTGCGCAAGAATGTTCATGCCCAGCGCACGCGCGCGCAACGCGGTCAAAAATCCGATGCGGCCCAAACCGACGACGCCGAAATTTTTTCCGTAAAGTTCCGTGCCCACGAAGCGCTGCCGCTCCCAGCCGCCGCCATGCGCGTGCTGGTTTGCCGCTGGAATTTTCCGGGCCAGGCCGAGCATCATGCCAATCGCCAGCTCCGCGACGGAAATGGAATTTTGATCCGGCGTGCTGACCACGACGATTCCTTTCGCCGTTGCCGCCGGCAGTTCAATGTTGTCCAGCCCGGCGCCAGCGCGGCCGATCACTTCCAATTTTGTGGCGGCGGAAAGCAAATCCGCGTTCACCCGCGTCTGGTTGCGCACGATCAACGCGCGACAACCCGGCAGCAGCGCCTTGATTTTGTCCGGCGATTTCCACAACTCCGGCTCCAGTGCGACGGTGAATTTTTTATTCAGTTCATCAATCCACCGCGCGCCGACATTTTCCGTGATTAAAATTTCAGCAGGCATTTATTAATTCAAAGTGAACGGCACACTCAGTTCCTCGCACAATATTTTCAATTCTTTCCGCGTTGCTTCATCCAGCGAAATGCCCTGCGCCAAATTTTGCTGCGCCTTCTGGTGCGAACGTTCGCCGGGAATCAAAATTTCCGTCACGCCCGGACGCTTGCGGCAGGACTTGATGTCGTCAATGGCTTTGTCCAAACGCGATTTGAATTCGGCCACATCCATGAACGCCGCGATGTCGAGCAGGCAAAAGAAATGGCCCACGTCCTGTTTGCGATCCATGTTTTTATACATCGAACCAATGGCCGGGCCAACCGCCGCGCCCGACAGCACGCTGGAAAAAACTTCGACCATCAAAGCGAGTGCGTAGCCTTTGTGTCCCGCCATCGTCAGCACGGTGCCGGCCAACGCGGCGGCGGCGTCAGTCGTCGGCTCACCGTCCACCGTCAACGCCCAGCCGGACGGAATCGGCTGGCCGCGTTTTTGCGCGGCGATGATGTTGCCGCGCGCCACGACGGAAGTGGCGAGATCAACTTTGACCGGAAAACCTTTGCCCGTCGGAAATGATGCGGCCAGCGGATTCGTTCCAAAAAACGCCTGGCACGCTCCTTCGGGCGACATTGCCGGCTCACAACCTGACGTGGCAAATAAAATCATGTCCTGCGCCGCCGCTTTGTTGCAGTAATAAGACAGCGCACCAAAATGCTGCGAATTGCGAATTGTCGCCGCTGCTATGCCGTTTCGTTTCGCTTTCGGAATCAGCTTCTCCAAAGTTTTAATTGCCTGCACCTGGCCGAGGCCGTTGCCGGCGTCCATGGCGAGCGTGCTGCCGCGACGTTTTTCGATCACCAGTTTTGCCTTCGGATTGATCAGCCCTTTTTGGATGCGGCGGACGTAAATGTTCAGCCGCGACACGCCGTGCGTCGCCGTGCCGTGAACATCCGCATCCACGAGCGCATCGGCGAGGATCGCTGCGTCCGCCTTTCTCACCCCGGCTTTGACAGCGATGGAAGCGACAAGACTTCGCACCAACTCTGGATTGAAACGATCTGACATGAATTGGATTGTTGGATTACTGGATTTTTGGATTGATGGATTGGATCGCGCAAAAATCCAATCATCCATCAATCCATTTATCCGTTGGTTGCTATGCGCTGCGATACAATTTCGTCAGCACGAACTCGCGATGTCCGAGCGCTTCGGCGGCGGTGAGGCGGCCATTGGCCGTGCGGATAATCATTTCGATGAGTTCGTCGCCGGCTTCGTCCACGGTCATTTCGCCGCGCAAAATCGCGGAAACGTTGTGGTCAATGTGTTCGCCCATCGTCGAGCAGGTGAGCGGATTGCCGGAAATTTTGATGACCGGTTCAATTGGATTGCCGATAATGTTGCCCTGGCCCGTCGGAAACAAATGCACGACCGCGCCGGACGCGGCCCACAACGTCACCGCTTCTGCCGCGGCGGACGAAGTGTCCATGAACCAAAAACCTTTTTTACTCGGCGCTTCGGCAGGCTTGAGACAGCCGACGAACTTGGTTTTCTTGCCGAGCTTTTCGATGTTGCCCAGCGCTTTTTCTTCAATCGTCGTCAAGCCGCCGCGAATGTTGCCTTTCGTCGGTTGCGACTCGGACAAGTCGTCCGTCTTTTCCTTCATGATCATGTCCTGATAATCCTTGAAGATCGCGTCAAACTGCTGGGCGACTTTTTCATTCGCTGCCTTGGCGCGCACGATGTGTTCGCCGCCGGTCAGTTCGGAGGTTTCGCCAAACGAAGCGGTGCCGCCCATCGCGATGGATTTGTCAATCACGTTGCCGACGGTCGGACAGGATGAAAGTCCGGTGGTCGTGTCGGACTCGCCGCACTTCACGGAAATGTAAAGCTCGCTAAATTTGCAGGTCGTGCGTTCCAGTTCGCTCGCCCACTGAACATATTCGAGCGCTTTGCGCGACGCGTTGGCAATCGTCGTGATGTCGCCGAAACGTTCGATGGAAAATCCTGCAACCGGTTTTCCAGTTTTGGCGATGCCGTCCACGATGCGCTGCGTCCAGCCCGGTTCAATGCCGATGACAACCACTGCCGCAACATTTGGATTCGCGCCCGTGCCGATCATCGTGCGGAAAAACAAATCCAAATCCTCGCCAAATTGTAAACGGCCGTAAGCGTGCGGCAATGCGAGCGTGCCTTTGATGTTGTTCGCCACGGCTTCGCAGGCCGCGTTGGAAATGTCATCCACGGGCAAAATGATGACGTGATTGCGAATGCCGACGCGCCCGTTTTCGCGGCGATAACCTTTGATGGTGGGAATCTTCATAAAAGCTTTTGGAGAATTTTTACCAGCGCTTGGTTTTGACGTTGTGAACGTGGACGTGCTCGCCCTTTTTGATGGGCGCGACGACCTTGCCGATGTCCTCGCCGTATTTGATGACGGTGTCGCCGGGCTTGAAATCCCGCATGGCAATTTTGTGGCCGAGCGGAATATCCATGAGCGCCTTGACCTTCGGCTTGGCGTCGCCGTGCAAAGTCCGGCCGCTGGCGTGCGTGCCAGCTTTGATGTCCACGACAGCGACACCAACGGTGTCCTGCTCGACGTGCATTAAGAATTCGATCATAACTTGTTTTTTCGTTGTTTTGTTAGTGTTAGCTGAAACAAATTTTTGCGGATCATGAATCGGCGGAAGTTCGATCAGATCCAAAATAAGAATTCATGCAGGCAAGATACTTTTCAGTGATAAAGCCTCAGAGCATATTTATTTCTAAAGGAAAATATATCGCCAAATCGGGCTGTCAACAAAATAACCGGCCCCGGCTTGGCAATAAATCCATTGCCCTTCATAAGATGACACAAACTTGACCGGGCCAAACTCCTGGGATGCACCCAATTTACAATCCGAAATTTTCCCAGCGCGGTTTTGACGACAGCATCCATCGCAAGCCCGCAAACAGCTTGTTCAAAACGGGCGTGCAGATTCAGGCAGCTTCGTTTCATGGAGTCATCCGCGTAAGCTGTCTGAATTTAATTGTTTGGCTGATACGAAATGGCGGAAGGCGGGAACTTAGCCGGATCGGCACCTAATGTTTCGTTTGGGGTATTGCCCATCTTCAGCTCCAAAGTCCCGCCATTGACGATGTCGGCATGGCGGAACCAAACCCGATTCAGAATTTTACCATTCAGCCGGATGCTTTGAATATATTTGCTGTCCCGGGAATTGTTGCGGCAAATGAGTTCAAACTTTTTGCCGTTGTGCAAATTGATGGAAATGCGATCGAACACGGGGCTGCAGAGTTCATATTGCGGAATGCCCGGCACCACGGGATAAAAGCCCAGCATGGAGAAAACGACGAACGCAGACAGTCCGCCGCCGTCTTCGTCTCCGGGGATGCCCATGAGCGAATCGGTGAACCAGTCTTCAATCAGTTGGCGCACCCGTTTCTGTGTTTTCCACGGCGCTCCGAGATGATTGTAAATATAAGGTATGGCCATGCTTGGTTCATTGCCCATCGAAAACTGGCCGACCATGCCGGTCGAGTCCATGAACACCGAATAAAATTCATACCGCGGCCGGCCGATGTCTTCGCGGAAGAGTTGGTCCAGCTTGGCTTCGGCGGCGCGTCTCCCACCCATCAACTCGAATAGTCCGTTGTAGTCATGCGGCGCATCCCAAGTATAGGTATAAGCATTATTTTCGGTAAAGTAATCGCGCGCACCCGGGCCGCCGGAAAATTTGGGGTCAAATGGTTCGATCCAATGATCCTGGGCATCCTTCGGCCACATGAAACCTTTGTCGGCACGATAAACATTCTTGTAGTTCAACGAACGTTTCAAAAAGAAATCATAGTCAGCGCTCTTGCCAAGTTCGCGCGCTAGTTGGGCCGTGCAACAGTCGTCATAGCTCTGGTCCAAAGTAAGCGCGACGGCCTGACGTCTTTCCCAGTTGGTATCTACGAGCGTGATCGTTTCCTTTTCCCCGGGAGGCAACGCCGGGTAGTAGCCGTGCTCGGCATAAAAGTCGTCCAGCGGACATTTGGGTGCTTTGCGCCAGGGGAGCATCGTGGCTTCGAGTGCGTTCTTGCGCACGCCTTCGTAGCCGGTTTTGAGATCGAAGTTACGAATGCCTTTGAACCAGGCATCGGCCATCCAGGCTGCCGAGTGGTTGCCGGTCATCGCGTGCCAATCACCCCAAACCATGGCAAAGGAAGGCATCCAGCCTGACTGCTCATACATGCGGACGTAGGATTGAATCTTATCCGCTTCTTGTTCGGGGTTCAGCAGCATGTGCAACGGCTCCATCGCCCGATAAGTATCCCACAGCCAGTTATCCACAAAAAACGGACGCGCATCTTGATGCACCTGATGGTCAAAGCCGCTGTAATATTGGCCGTCCTCGGAGATGTTGACCATCCGCTCCGAGCAATGATACAGCGCGGTATAGAAGACGCGGCGTTGCGCCGGTGTGCCGCCTTCCACTTTGATTTGTCCAAGCTCCCGGTTCCAGGCATCGCGCGCCAGATGTTTGACAGCCTCGAAGTTCCAGGCTGGGATTTCGCGTCGTAAATTTCTGTGGGCTTGGTCAATGCTGATGTAGGAAATGCCATAACGAAACTCGAGCACCTTGCCGGGTTCGCCGGCGCGAATGGTGAGACGCGATTTATCGTCCAAACGCTCGCTGGAAATGCTCACCGGCGCACTGAATTCGCCATAAACGAAGGCCTTCATGCCTTGAAATTCTTCACTGCCAGCCACCGCGTTCGTTCCCTGGGTCTCCAACCTGCCGCTCTGGCGATTGGCCAGCAGAATTTCCGGCTTGCCGGATGGAAATGTGAACCGGAAATTGCCGCAGCGGGCGGTCGGGGTGAATTCAATTTGAATCAGTGAGCCGTCCAACCGCGTCGAGTAATAATAGGGGGTGGTTTTCTCCAAATCGTAAGCAATGGGCCGATGCCACGCTTCCGCATCCGGCGTGCCATCGCCGGGCATCAGCCAGAATAATTCGCCCAGTCGGTGCGAGATAATTGTCAGCGGAAACGAATGGATCTGATCATCCAGTGCATCCCGTCGGACCGGATAGAACCGCAACATACTGTTGGGCAACGAGACCGTCGGACGGGTGGGTTGCAACAAGTAACCAACCCCGCCGATGGTGGGATCAACATACTCCACTTGCGCCTGCGCGACGGTCAGCCACGCGCCGCAAACCAAGAGACTAATTCCAAGATTTCTCATATTTGTCCAATCGCCGGATTTATCCCGCCAGCGGAATGCGCTCATCCACGAGCAGACCTTGAGGTTTCTGCGGAAAAGGTAAATAATTTAGCTGGCGGCGCAAATCATCTCTCACTAAATCGTCCGGAAAAAATCATTTACCCTTGCGCATCATTGTTAGTTCAACTGCATTTGTCTTTTTACCGGCGAGAAATTTGCTCAAGATTGCCGAGGGCGGTCAAAGAATTGAACGTCGGCCGGAAATCCATTCCGGCAGATGAAAAACCAAACAGCTATGTTTACAATTCGGTCTGGCGAATATAATTTAAGTTTCGTCATTGAATGAAACCAGCCCATGAAAACTAACTTGCTTTACCGTCCCGGCAATTTTTTGGCCGCCTGGACAATTGCCATGCTTCCACTTGCATTTATTTTGAGCGCCTTCGGCGGAGTGCGGGTTGAACAGTTGCGCTGTGAATATCTGGAAAACCCGCTGGGCATAGATGCCCGGCAACCGAGGTTGAGCTGGATTCTGGATTCAAATGAGCGGGGGCAAAAACAGACTGCCTATCAAATTCTCGTGGCCAGCAGCGCTGATGAATTGGCAAAGGATCACGGAGATTTGTGGAATCCCGGCAAGGTGCTTTCCGATCAAACAACCTTTATTGTTTACACCGGCAAACCGCTGATGTCCCGGCAAGCCTGCTATTGGAAAGTCAGGAGTTGGGACAAGGATAACCAGGCGTCGCCGTGGAGCAAGGTTGCCCGATGGGAAATGGGCTTGCTGAACGCCGATGACTGGCAGGCAAAATGGATCGCCCGCACGACGAACAGAGACGAACAGCCGGCACCGCTGCTGCGCCGGGAATGGAGGTTGGACGGGAAAGTAAAACGCGCGCGCGTCTATCTCTGCGGACTTGGCTACTATGAATTGCACATCAATGGCCACACCGTCGGCGATCATTTGCTGGACCCAGGCTACACCCGTTATGACCGCCGCGTCTTATACGTTACTCATGACGTGACTTCCCTGCTCAAGCGCGGCACGAATGCCGTGGGCGTGATCCTTGGCAATGGCTGGTTCAATGTGCAAACCAAGGCGGTCTGGAACTTTCACGAAGCGCCCTGGCGGGAAGCGCCCAAGCTGTTACTTTCGCTCGTGGTGGAATACACCGACGGACGCATCCTGATCATTGGCAGCGATAACGCCTGGCGAACAGCCACCGGACCGATTGTGTTCGAGAGCATTTATGGCGGTGAAAATTATGACGCGCAACTGGAAATACCCGGCTGGGACAAACCTGGCTTCGATGATGCCCGTTGGCAACCGGCGCAATTGATTGACGCGCCGAAAGGCAAGCTCGTCGCGCAAATGATGCCGCCGATTAAAGCGACGCAAATCATCAAGCCCGTGAAATTGACCGAATCCAAGCCTGGCGTTTTTGTCTTTGACCTGGGCCAGAATTTCTCCGGTTACACCAGCTTGAAAGTAAAAGGACCACGCGGGACGAAGGTCACATTGCGGCACGGCGAGCGGCTGTTGCCTGACGGCAGCCTCGACACAGGCGACATCGAAGTGCATGTGAAACGCGTGGGCAAAGATCAACAATTCCAGACCGATAATTATACTTTGAACGGACACGGCACCGAAACGTGGCATTCGCGCTTTACTTATCATGGTTTTCAATATGTCGAAGTCACGGGCTTTCCCGGCAAACCCACACTTGATTCCGTGAGCGGCGTGTTTACCCATTCGGACATTCCGGTCGCAGGCAAGTTTGAGTGCTCCAATCCGCTCCTGAATAAAATCTGGACCGCCGCCGGCTGGTCTTATCTAAGCAACCTGCAAGGCATTCCCACCGACTGTCCACATCGCGAGAAAAATGGCTGGACCGGTGACGCCCACCTTGCCGCCGAGCAAGGCATCTATAATTTTATGCCGGCGGCTGTTTATTCAAAATGGATCAACGATCTCGGCGATGAACAACAGCCGGGCGGCCAGTTGCCGGGCATCGTGCCAACCAGCGGCTGGGGTTATGCCTGGGGCAATGGGCCGGCTTGGGACAGCGCGTTTGCGTTGATTCCGTTCTATCTTTATCAATATTACGGCGACACAAAACCATTAGCTGACCATTACGATGGCCTGAAGCGTTACGTTGATTATCTCGCCTCGCGCGCAACCAACGACATTGTGGCCATCGGCTTGAACGACTGGGCACCTTTCAAGACGAAGACTCCGGCAGATATTACCGACACGGCATATTACTATCGTGATACTTTGATCGTGGCCCTCGCGGCTAAGTTGCTGGGCCAGTCCGGGGACGCCGCTCACTATTCCGAGCGCGCGGAACAAATTAAAAAGTCTTTCAACGAGAAGTTTTTCAACGCCGACTTTGGAACTTATGGCAATGGGAGCCAGACTTCGCTAAGTTGCGCTTTGTATCAAGGAATGGTTGCGCCAACGAATCAAAACCGCGTGCTGCAAAACTTGGTTGCCAGTGTGGAAAAGGAAAATGGCCATATTGACACAGGAATTCTCGGGGCCAAATACATTCTTCATGCGCTCACCGACCAGGGACGCGCGGACGTGGCTTATCGGATGGCGGCGCAGAAAGATTTGCCGAGCTGGGGCTGGTGGATCGAGCAAGGCGCCACCACGTTGTGGGAAGAGTGGAATGGCAACTCATCCCGCAATCATATCATGTTCGGCGACATCAGTGCCTGGTTTTACCAGGCGCTGGCGGGCATTAATGCC
This sequence comes from uncultured Verrucomicrobia subdivision 3 bacterium, assembly GCA_903944085.1. Lineage (GTDB taxonomy): Bacteria > Verrucomicrobiota > Verrucomicrobiia > Limisphaerales > UBA11358 > UBA11358. The sequence continues at coordinate 8,073 of CAJAQO010000045.1, read as the reverse complement.
GATCCGAATGTTCCCGGCTTCAAACATTTTATCATCCGTCCGCAACCGGTCGGAGACCTGACCTTTGCGCGGGCGGAATATGATTCAGTCCACGGCAAAATTGTGAGTGATTGGAAACTCAAACCGGACAAGTTCATACTGCATGTGGTGATCCCGGCGAACACCACCGCAACCATTTGCGTGCCGAACTCCATTTTGGAGCAGGTCCGTGAAGGCAGCCGCGCCGCAAGCAAGGCGGACGGAGTAACCGCCTTTTCGCAGGCGGTGAATTGCGCCATCTTTGAGGTAACGTCCGGTGAATACAATTTTACAACTCCAACGAAAAACATGGCTGGCCGTTGACTTATGGTCTGACTTCAAAAGCAGAGAGCAATAACTTTTGAAATTGCGGCCACGATTAGTTCAGCAGCACTGTGATCTGGAACAATGCGGGGCATCGCAAAATGCTTGCGCAATTGATATTTTGTCGTTTTAAAACCGGTTAGTCGCCTACTTCACCGTGAAGGTTGTGCGCGCGGAAGCCAGGCCAGGCGAGGTGGCAGTCAGCTCCAGCGTTTCGGGTTTCGTTCCCGCCTGAATTACCACGAGGCAATGGCCATTGAAGGCGTTCCGCTGGTTCGCGCGGTCGGGATCATGGTCGCCCGGATTGCCATTGCCCACGCCCAGCAGCCGGCCCCCGGTAAGTTGAAACGTAACTCGATTGTTGGCATTGGCCACCAAACGACCTTGGGCGTCTTGGATGGAGACCGGCACCACGATTGTATCCTCGCCGTCGGCTTGCAAGGTATGACGCTCGGGAGCGAGCTGAACCCGGTCAGGTGCAGTCACCGTCTCCACCAAATCAGTGGCGACTAAGTTGCCATCGGTATAACCTTTCGCCACCAATTTGCCGGGCGAATAAGGAACTTGCCATTCCAAATGCCCATCCTGCGGCATGGTTTGGACGCCGAAACTTTTTCCATTTAAAAATAATTCCACCTGCCGGGCGTTGCTGAAGGCAATCGCCCGCATGGCCTGCCCTTCTTTGCCCGGCCAGTTCCAACAGATGGGCATTAAATGCACCATTGGTTTGGCTGACCACCAGGATTTTAAATAAAAGAATTTGTCTTTAGGAAAGCCGCAGTTATCCAACAATCCAGTGTTGTTGCTAACATCCGGCCAGCCGTCTGGATTGGGTTCGCCTCGGTAATCAAAGCCGGTCCAAGTGTAAGAACCTGCCATGAAGGGGCGCGATGCCACTGGCTGCCAACCTGGATCGGTCAAATTATAACTGCTCACCAGGCCTTTGGCCGCATCATGTTCATACACGCTGCGGGCCGTCTTATTGTTGGCAGTTTCGCTGCCAAACATAGATTTGCCCGGATGCGCCTTGTGAATGTCATCATAGCGAGGATAGCTGTAGTTGACCCCAATGATGTCTTCAACCTCCGCGAAACCGGGAGTAAGCCAGCCGGAATCCATGGCGCAAGTTATCGGACGGGTGCGGTCGTATTTATGAACCTCGGCCATCATCGCCGAAAAGATTTTCGCACCTTCCGGCGAACCTTCCATGCCCTTGATGCCTTCCTCATTGCACATGGACCACATGATGACGCTGGGATGGTTGCGATCGCGCTGTATCATATAAGCCAAGTCTTCCAGATTGGTGAAAGTAGTGCCGGGCGGACTATGATGATCATAGCAGTCGCCTAAGTGGCGGTTCTCATCCATCACCAACATACCCAATCGGTCGCACGCATCCAGAACCGCTTCGTTGGGCACGTTGTGGGCCGTGCGCCAGCCATTGGCGCCTGAGTTTTTCAATTGCTGCACCCGCCAGGGCTGCAAACTATCCGGCACGGCAATGCCCACGGCGGGAAAATCCTGATGACAGGCCACGCCACGGATTTCGACATGCTTGCCATTGAGAAAAAATCCGCGGTCCGCATCGAAGAAAATAGTGCGAATGCCAAAGGTGGTATTTACGGTGTCCATCAGTTGACCATCGCAAAAAACCTTGGTGCGGAGTTCATATAGCTGCGGCGAATCCGGCGACCAAAGGCGTGGATGCAGGAGAGTGCAATGTTGCGCCAACTGTTCCTTTTGGCCGGCCGCCACCAGCGAATTTGTTTCCAACTTGACGAGCGAAGTTCCATCCGGCCCCACGATCTCGAACAACACGGTGCAGTTCGCGGGAGCCATCGCTTCATTGACAACCTTGGTTTGCAGTGCGATTTCAGCCTCGTCATCGGCACCTTGGTTGCCGTTGGGCACTTCGGAGATGATCTGCGTTCCCCACGGCGCTACATGCAGCGGCGATCTGACATTCAGATAGACGTGACGATAAATACCGCCACCTTCATACCACCAACCTTCGAAATGCCGTGGATCAACATAGACGGTAATGACATTGTCCGCTCCATAATGGGCGGCTTTGGTGATGTCAAAACTGAATCCGGAGTAACCGCTTTGGTGCCGGCCTAGAAATTGCCCATTCAGCCAGACTTGGCTGTCGCGGAAAACACCGTCGAACTGGAGTTCCAAGCTTTTGCCCTGATCGCCTTGGGGAATGAATAAATGCCGGCGATACCAAGCGGTCGTCACCGGCAGATAGCCGTGGTTGCGCTCGTTTGTGGAATTGTAAGTTCCATCCAACACATAATCATGCGGCAGATTCACGGACTGCCATTGGCTGTCCGCAAACCCGGTGGCAGCGACCAGATCATGATCATTGCCAGATATCTCACCCCGATGAAACAGCCAGCCGGCGTCCAATAACTTTTTTTCAGGCTGGCTCGCCGACGTCCGCTGGACTGGCCGGAATGAACACGAGGCAAGGCCAACGCCAATCGCGCTTGCCAGCAGGACGATAAATAACCTGTGGCATTTATTTTCAATTCGCATGATTCCTTTAATCCTAGATTTTTAAGCGGTGCAAAGTCAATTGTTTCCAGGTCAGCGCCTTTGAGCCGCCACGGGAAATCAAAATTGCAAGTGTGAGCTTTAAACTTCCGGCCGCTGTTACCAGAATAACACAGCACGAAAATTAAATCAGATACTCAAACTTAGCTGCACCTGATGCCCGAAGTGAATTGCGTTTGACCAGCGAGGTTCTTGAATGTCTCGCGCCGTCGTCGAAATGATTTCTGCAAATTTTGTTCGGCGGCAATGTCAAACAACTTGACATTAACTTTTGATTGAAAATAATGCCAAGGCTCCATTGTGGATCGTAACATTATTATTGTGCAAGCGACGCCCAAAGCAAAAATGAACCGCCGGACCGTCCGGCGGACGACCCGGCACAAACCTCAGATTGTAGCCAATCTTGAGGCCGAGATACTGCTCCGGGTGCGCGCGCGACAGGATTTGTCCCGGGTGGAACTCGCCAGCCAGTTGAAACTCGCGCCTTCGACCGTTGGAACTTACGTTGACCGGCTGATTGCCGAAGGTTTCCTCGTTGAATGGCAAAAGCCAGAACGTGATTACGGGCGGCCACCAACCTTGCTGGCTTTGAATCCGGGCGGCGGCTTCTTCGTCGGGGTTGATTTTGATGCCCGAAAACTTTTGGGCACGATTGTGGACTTTTCCGACCGTCCCATCCGACAGCTTGAAAAACAAATTCTGCCCACGGATTCGGCCGAGCAAGTCATCGGCAAAATTGAACAGACCATTGAAGAGCTGGCGGCCGGCCAGATGAAAGACGTTTTGGGAATTGGCATCGGCGTGCCCGGCTCCATTGATCCGCAACAACAAATCGCCTTAGGTTACGCCCATATTCGCGGCTGGGAGAATATTCCGCTCGGCAAATTGCTGGCGGACCATTTCAAGGTGAATGTGTTTCTGGAAAACAACATCCGTTCCATGGCTTTGGCGGAACTTTGGTTCGGACAGGGACGCGGGCTGGACAACTTCGTCTGTCTGGGCATCCGCACTGGCATCGCCGCCGGCATCATTGCGCACAGCGAACTGCTGCACGGCGAGAAGAATCTTGCGGGCGAAATCAGAGGCTGGCTTTGCCCCGTCGGTCCCGTGCGTCGCCAGACCGGTTCCGGCGGCCGCGTCGGCGCGTGGGATTGCGCCGGCTTGCAAGCTTTGGAACAAATCGCCTCCGTCCCAGCTATTCTGAAAGCCGTGAATGCTGGCATCGCTCAAGGGAAGGAAACGATACTAAAACCCATTAGTGACCCCGTTGCCTTCGAGGATGTGGTTTATGCGGCGGCGAAGGGTGATCCTTTTGTGAATAGTGTGCTGGCCGACGTGGCACAGACCTTGGGCTGGGTCTGCTGTCAGCTTAACGCGCTTTTCAATCCGCCCAAAATCATCCTGGCCGGGCCGCTGGTGAACTTGGGCGCTGCCTTCTTGAACCCCTTGCAGAACGCCGTCAATGAGTTTTGCGCGGAAACCAGCCAGCCGGCTCCGGTCATCGTTTATTCTGAGCTGGGCAGTTTCAATGGTGCCTTAGGGGCCGCCGCCCTGGCTTTGCATAAATGGAAACCGGCCCGACATGCTTGACGACTTATCAAAGTCTTTATTCGAGTGATGACGGCCAATTCTAGCACCATGCGCCGATTTAAACTCGACAACTTCCGCAGTCAGCACTAATGCTCATCAAGTAAGTCACCGACTCTTGTTACCATGAAAAAAATTCCCGTTACCAACAACCAATCTTCCGGCCCGTTGAACGGCATCAGCCGGCGCCGGTTTCTCACGACCGCGGGCGCGGCTCTGGCCTTGCCGGCGTTTGTCCCAGGTTCGGCGCTGGGACTGGATGGCCAGGTGGCTCCTTCTAATAAGATAACTCTGGGGATAATCGGTTGCGGAAACATGGGCACCGGCAATACTAAGTCGTTTCTAGCTGAAAGCGACTGCCAGGTAGTCGCCGCTTGTGACGTGGATAAGAACCGCCTCACAACTCTGGTCAACACCATCAATGAACACTACGGCAACCAAGACTGCAAAGCTTACCACGACTACCGTGAACTGCTCGCGCGCAAGGATATTGATGCGGTGATGATCGCCTTGCCGGATCACTGGCACGCGATGGCCGCCCTCGAGGCGGCGCGGCAGAAGAAAGATATCTACGGCGAAAAACCGCTGGCCCACACTATCGCCGAGCAGCAGGCGATTGTCCGCGCGGTCCAGCAGCATGGCCGCATTTGGCAGACGGGTTCCTGGCAGCGCTCGGTAAAGCCGTTTCACAAGGCCGCCGAAATTGTCCGCAACGGTCTCATCGGCACGATCCAGCGCGTGGAAGTCGGTTTGCCCAAGGATTACAACGGAGCCGAAGTGAGCGAGAAGGATCACATGCTGCCCGTTCCGCCGCCGCCGGAATTGGACTATGATCTCTGGGTGGGGCCTGCGCAGTTGATTCCCTACATTCCCGCCCGGCTGCACCGGCACTGGCGGTGGAATTACAATTTCGGCGGCGGCCAGTTGATGGATTGGTCGGGACACCATGTGGATATTGCCCATTGGGGCTGCGACTTTGATAACTCCGGGCCTTCGGAAGTTGAAGGTCACGGCGAATTCCCGCCCAAGGGCGGCGTCTGGGATGCGGCCAAGGTTTATCGCATCGAACTCAAGTATCCGCGCGGCATCGCCATGACCATTGCCGGCGGGTATCCGGAAATCGCCGGCGGCACCAAATGGATTGGCACGGACGGCTGGGTGCATATTGATCGCGGCAGTTTCGATGCGTCCAATGTGGAATGGAAGCGCTGGAAACAGGTGCCGGAGGAATTGCGGAAGGTCAAACTCTACGAATCCAGCAACCATCAGGCGAATTTTCTCGCCTGCGTCAAATCGCGCCAGCCCACGATCACGCCGGCGAAGACGTCGCATCATTCCACGATCCCCGGCCATCTCGGACTCATCTCCATGCTGGTCGGCCGTAAGTTAAATTGGGACGTCCAGTCGGAAACGATTCTCAACGATCCGGACGCTTCCAAGCTGCTCACGCGGGATTTTCGCGCGCCGTGGAAGCTGGTTTAATCCCGTGCGCCCATGAAAAAAGTTCGCTTCGGTTTGATTGGTTACGGTGCCTGGGGCAAACACCATGCGCGGGCCATTGCGGAATGTGCCGAAACGGAATTGGTGGCCATTGCGGCCCGCTCGCCCGCCACCCAGGCAGAGGCGCGCGCGGCCCATCCCACGGCGCAACTCGTCAGCGACTATCATGAACTGCTGGCCCGGCCGGATATAGACGTGGTGGATGTCGTGCTCCCCACCGATTTGCATTATGAAGTTGGCGCGGCGGTTTTGCGCGCGGGCAAACATCTGTTACTGGAAAAACCGATGGCGGCAAATCTCGCGCATTGCGAGGCGTTGATCCAATTGGCCGCGCAACAGCGGCGGCGGCTCGCCATCGGTCACGAATTCCGCCTCTCTTCCCTCTGGGGCAAGGTGAAAGAGCTGGTTGACGCCGGGGCGATTGGCGAGCCGCAATATGCGCTCATCGAGTTATGGCGCAATCCTTATCGCCAGGGCGCGGGCGGCTGGCGCTATGATATCAACCGCGTGGGCAACTGGATTCTCGAAGAGCCGATTCACTTCTTCGATCTGGCCCGCTGGTATTTTTCGTCGCTGGGCGAACCGCAGAGCGTCTATGCCCGGGCCAACGCGCGGCGCGCGGCGCACCCGGAGTTGCAGGATAATTTCAGCGCGATCGTCAATTTCCCGCGCGGTGGCTACGCCGTGATTTCCCAGACCCTGAGCGCGTTTGAACATCATCAAGTCGTGAAACTCACCGGGACGCAGGGCGCGCTGTGGGCCACTTGGAGCGGCGCGTTCGACCGCACCTTCCAGCCGACCTTTTCGCTGCGCCATTCGCGCGGCGAAACCATGACCGAGATTCCCATCACCAAGCTCACGGGCGAAGTCTATGAACTGGTGGAGCAAATCCAAGTCGTGGCCAAGGCCGTCAGCAGCGGTTCGGCGCTGGCCGCCACCGGCGCGGATGGCAAATGGTCGGTGCAAATGTGCCTGAAAGCGCAGGCGTCGGTGGATTGCGGGCGCGTGGTGAACTTCTAAAACCCGCCGGGGCGGCACACCCGGTGCCAACGAGCTTTTCCCGCCGTGCCTTCGCGCGCCGTCCCGCCGGTGGAGTGCGCGGACATGTCCGCGCTTTGTAACTGGGAGACATGTCTCCCAGTCGGAAAGCGGCGACGTGTCGCCGCCCTCCAAGTTGGGCGGAAAAATCAGCGGTGCGCGCCGCCCGATGCTGCCCTGCCGGCAATAAACCCGCATTCCGAAACCGGATTGGGAGCGCGCCCGCCCCGGGCGCAGTTTTCCGCGCCCTCGCGGAAAACCCGGGCGCACCGACAAATTTCAAGCATCCAGGTCAGCGTCACGCGCAACCGCCGGCGGCGCGGGCGCCGCCGGCTACGCCCGGGGCGGGCGTGCTCCCCAACTGCGGACTTCGCAATAAAAAAGCGCGGACGATACACCTGTCCGCGCGTGTGGCTGCGATTACTGCGTGCTTCCGCCGTCAGTTGGCCGGCGGCGTTTTCTTGGCGGCGGCCTTGGCGGCGGCAGCGGCGGCTTTGCGGGTGAGGCCGCTCTTCTTTTCGCTCTTGCGAATGTAGCCGCAGGCCTCATACAGGTCGCTGTTGTCGCCGTAGTTCACGTCGCCCACGATGCCTTTGATCACCAGGCCATTGGCGGCCTCGGTGTCCACGTCCACATCGTCGCGCTTGTCCGTCCAGGATTTGATTCCCTGTTCGTGGGTGCTGATTTGGCTGCGGGCATCCAGCGAGGGCTGCACCTTGGCGGTGTATTGCTGCAACGTCATGCCTCCAAACGTGGCCGTCGGGGCTAAGGTGCCCCAGGCCTTGAGGATGGCGTTCGTGTCCTGCTCCACCTGACCAGGATTTTTTGCCATATTACTGTTTTCTCCTGACGGTCGTTTTGAACCCGGTGGCGGCGACCGTCCAAGACCGTCGCGGGTGGATGCCGGTGGCATCCAATTGCCGATCATAGCACAGGTTTGGAGGCCAAAATGCAGTTTTTAGTCTGGCAAATGCTGAGGATTATTAAAAATTGAACTGCCGATTTGCGGACGAAGCTGCCGGAGCAGCGAAAGACGCACCGGGAGCT
>CAJAQO010000044.1 GCA_903944085.1 uncultured Verrucomicrobia subdivision 3 bacterium | reverse complement strand
GAAATCCTTACACCTATCATGGACTTGATTTTCAATCAGCACGGCAGTCGTTTCAACACCTGTTATGCTGTCTCCTCGGGGAACATCTAAACGACTTCGGACAGACTTTGGGCACCCCCTCGAGACGTGGAGCGCCAGGGATGAAACTGCGGGGCGCAAGTAACGGGCTTGGCATACGCGATGCGGCTGGAACTGCAATGGGCGTATGCCGCCGGCGAAGACCGCGACGAGCACCAACTAAGTTTGTCAACGGGTGCACCTTCGATGCCTCACCAGCCTGCAGCGCGCGAAAACAGCAAACTCAGGAGGCCCCTGTCGCCAGCCCGGACAACCCAAGAAGGAGCCAATTCTTTGAAGACAAATCGCACGGATTTGTCCACTTGCCAGCAAACCAAACAAATGCTGAAAGCACCACAATGATAATGGCTGTGCGAACCAAAGTGGCAAAATCGGAATCCACGCCCTGAATGCCGACCTTGGCGAAAAAGGCCGTCAGCGCCGCAAACACGGCGGACAACAGCGCCCAATAAAACCATGTGGAAGACGTGGTCATGGCGGTGATTTCTTGGGTGAGAGGCTTGTCACCTTGGCCGGGTCAGAGCAGATAGACGCTGGTTCCCAGGTAACCGTCAAAGTCAGTCCCCAAGCATGATTGGGCAAGGCTTCTTGCACTGCCATTTGGATGACCTCATTTGTGCTGTTAGGATTGGTGGATTCGCCGTTTCGATAACCGCAATGTATCGGCGTTTCATAAGACTTAATGCGGATGGTCGCACAATTCTGGTCATGCTTCCCCAACGCCCACGCGGAATCGGCCGCCGCCTGCGCTTCCTTGAGCACCCCCCAACGGAGCGCCCATTTTGCCTCATCATAATACTGCGCGGCTTCGTCGGCATCACTCCATTCCTTGATGGTCGGATTAACTTTCAGCGCCTCGATAACTTTTGCCGCCAATTGGTTGATAAGGAAATTGCCGATTCGATGTTCGAAGACGGCACCTTCGCCGAGGCAATCCATGGCAACGTAATTCATCCAGGAAATAATTTCGGCAAAATCGCCAAGGCGATGAACGAGTCCGAAATCGTACTGGATATGTCCGCATCGATAGCGGTTTCCCGTCATCTGGCGGATTTGCAGAAAAATCCACGCGCCGTTTCAATTTTTGTGAGCCCAGACGGCAACAGCCTGGTCCTGACCGCCGAGGATAAACAGAGAAAAGTGCGGTTGGATTGGCTGGAGATGCTCCACTATCGCGTGATCCTGAACGAAACCGGGCTTTCGAACTCGTTCCAGTCGGTCGATTCAAGGGTTCGCTACGGGCATTCATGCCGGGACGCAACAACCCGACTGCCCCAGGACGCTTTTTCCACCTGGGCAGGTATTGCGAGCAAGTCGGTCAAAAAGATTGCCGGCGAAGACAATGCCTCGGTCCGGTTTTATGCAAGCAGTGAAGATGGCGCCATCGCCAGTTTCAATCCGGAGGTGGAAGAACCTATTAAACTCGAACTTCTGGATTGGACGATCCAATTCGACGATTGGCTTTTGCGGAAGCTGGGCAGCATTCGTGAGGAACGACTGCCTAGACAGTATGGCTGGCGATGAAAGTGAAAAAGGTGTCTGCTCTCCGAGTTAAACGTGGGTTGCACCGCGTGAGCGGTGCCGAGCCATTGATTGAAGCTGTCTCACAGTTGACAGACACCAATCCGAACCACCATGAACAACGGTCAAACATAGAAAGGAAAACAGCCACCATGAAGACATACATACTGCGTCAACCCAAACCTGTCGAGCCGCAAAAATCAAGCCGGCCGCCCCGCCCCAAGTCCGTCGCGCCAGTGATCGCCACCATCCCTTTGGGCCGACCGGATGCGGCCGCCAAAGGCCCCGTCCTGTTCATCGGGCTGGATGTCCACAACGACTCCATTGCGGTGAGCCTCGCGCCGTCCGACCCGACCGAGGTGCGCCGTTACGGGATCATCGGCGGCGAACATGACGACGTGCTCAAGCTCGCCCAAAAACTGCCAGCCGCCCAGCCCGGCACCACGTTGAAATTCTGTTACGAGGCGGGACCACGCGGGTTTGCCCTGTGCCGCTGTCTGCAAGCGCACAGTTGGAACTGCATCTTGGTGTGTCCCTCCAAGATCCCGCGCAAGCCCGGCGAACGGGTCAAGACCGACCGGCGGGATGCCGACGATCTGGCCCGGCTGTATCGGGCCGGGGAGTTGACTGGTCAATGACAACTATTCTTGCCCTCAGTGCCAATTAAAACCGTCCGTGACACCGGTTTACTTTTTTATGTTTTATTGTTTCACTAACTGTCCATTTCCCAGTGCCCACGCCTTTGGCGGAGCGTAGTCTTTGGTGCCGACAGGCACCAAAGACGGAGCGGAGACAAAGGCGTGGGCTGGCGCCGGGTTAGCCGCCGCCTTTTTCCTTTGGCTTGGTGATCCGCTGACTCTCGCCGTCGAACTCCAAAATGATCGCGTGGTGAACCAACCGGTCCACGGCGGCCATCGTGGTCATCGGATCCTTGAAGATCTGGTCCCACTTGGAAAACACCAGATTGCTGCTCACCAGCACGCTGCGCCGTTCGTAGCGTTCAGCCAGAAAGGTGAACAACACTTCCATTTCCTCACGCGATTGCTGAACATACCCGAGGTCATCCATTTATGTTGAGCTCAACATAACTCGACTAATGTTGAGTGCCCAATAATGTGGAGTTGAGCGCCATTCCGCCACGCCCGTCAGTGTCGTCATGGTTTTCAACTCAACATTATTGATAGGCATTTTTATCAGAGTGACTCCAGCCACTTAATCAAATTGCGATCCGTTCGCCAACCACCGTTGCGATGGTGGCGTGACAGGATTGGTTTGGCTTTGGCCAGTGCTGCGCGTTTAGCTTCGAGGTCGAGGGTCAGATATTTGTTGGTGGTGTTGACGCTGACATGTCCCAACCAATTGGCAATCGTGCTCAGATCGACCCCGGAACGTAACAGGTGAACGGCCGTGCTGTGGCGCAGACTATGGGGATGAAGTCGCTTGTCTTTCAAGGCTGGGAGCTTTTGGGCTGCCCGTCGGAGTTGCTTCTTTAGAATAATGCCGACGCCGAAGCGTGTCAGCGGCTGACCCCGATGATTGAGAAACACACCGTGGGGTTCATGCAGTCCGGTGCCCTGTTTTTCCAGATGGGTTCGCAATGCTCGAGCCGTTTCCGGCCAGAGCGGGCAGACGCGTTCTTTCCGACCTTTGCCGCGTAAGAGAACGCTGGCAGGCAGCGTCAACCGCAGGTCGCAAGCCTGCAAACCGACCGCTTCGCTGACGCGGGCACCGGTGTTGAATAGAAAGCTCAGCAACACGAAGTCGCGGTGTCCGTCGGTGCTGGTCAAGTCGATGCTTTGCAGCACGGCCTGAATCTCGGCGAACTCCAGGTGCTTAATCTCCCGGGTGGCGGCCCGCTTGAATGGGACGCTGAGCAGCCGTTGGGTTTGCGCGAGATGCTCGGGGTGATGCACTCCCAGGTAGCGCACAAAACTATGAACGGCACTCAAGCGCACATTGCGGGTGGTGACGGCATTCTTGCGGCCAGCCTCCAAGTGTTGCAGAAAAGCGGCGAGTTGTTCTACCGTCAATTGTTCGACGGTCAGTTGGCTGGGATCGGATTTTTTCCCAGCCACAAACTGCAACCACAACTTCAGACTATCCCGGTAGCTGTAAAGCGTGTGCGGACTCAAGGCGCGTTGTCGCGGGAGGTAGTCGGTGAAGAAGCCATGAAGTGCGTCCGCCAATTTGTTCGATGCGTTTTGTTTCATTGTTCACCTCCGTGGCCGAAGATATCGATGGCATATTGATGGAAACGTTGGCTGGCGGCATTCCGCAAGTCGGGTGTCAGGTGAAGATAGTGGTGGGTGGACACGGCGCAAACGTGGCCCATGTAAGTAGCCAAGTGGGGAAGTTTAGTTTGGACTTCAACCCCTTGCTGATACCACCGGTGCAAGGCTGCAACGGCGAAGCTATGCCGCAGGTCGTGAATGCGCGGCGGGCGGCCTTTTTCATCCAGAACTCCAGCCGTCACACAGAGGTATTGCCAGTTGCTGGTCAGCGCCTCGGCGCAATAGACATCGGCTGGAGCCGGACGCCGATTACTGTAGAGAAGCGGACTCTCGGGCTGCACTGGTAGTCGATGACGGCGCCGCAGTTCCACATAGTTGCGCAGTTCCCGGGCGACCGAGCAGTCCAGCGGAACCAACCTGGACTTGTGGAACTTGGTCTCTTCAATACGCAGAACGTCTTCGGTGGAATCAAAATGCCGCAGTCGCAAACGCAGCAGTTCGCCCCGCCGCAAGCCACAGCAGAACAACAGTCCCAACGCCAAATGGATGGTCTGGGCGCGCAAGGGGTTCGAGTAAGAAGCCGGCAGTTGCTTGGCGGTAGCCAGCACACGGGCCATCTCCGCCGGTGTCACCAATCGTGGCGAGAGATAGGGAGAGGACTTGGGAAACGTGGCCAGGTCAGGCAGGTATGTTTTGGGGTGGCTGCGAGCATAGTAGAGCAAAAAATTACGAACGACACGCAAGTGGTTCCGCCGCACATTCGCGGTTAAGTGCGGCATGGTTTTCGTCCAGCGATGGAACATCTCGGGACGAACCTCGCGGCTCTGGCCAAAGTGGCGTCGCAGAAAATCATCCCAGCGGCGGAGCATCTCCTCTTCCCCAATGAAGCGTCGTCCCAAAGCCCGCCGCGTTGCCAGGTAGTTGCGGAGGGCGGGAGCCAGCCCGCTGCCAAAGTCGGCTGTGGTCAACGGTGATCGAAGCTTTGAGGTTCGCACCTTGGGCAGTCTTTGCCGCCAGCGCGAGGGTTCCAAAGCCACCGGCTTGGTGGTCTTGGGCACCGGCAGACCAACCGCTCGCAAGTCGTCGACGGCCAGACGGAGATAGCCTGACGTGCTGTCGCAATCACGATGACCGAGGGCATCACCGATCTGTTTCATCGGCACGCCGCGCCGTAGCAGGTGAACGGCAAATGAATGACGGAGCACATGCGTTCCAACTATCGGCAGTTCCAAACCGCTGCGGCGAATCCGATCCTCCAGAATATCATGCACTGCCGTGGGAGCCAGCGCGCCAGCGGGCGCCCGCCGCCGCAGAAACAACTCCCGGTGTTTGCTCTGGGGACGGCCCGCTTTCAGGTATTGAGCCAGCACGGTTCCCGCCTCGTCCGTCAGCGGCAATTGGAGCGTCTGTCGAGTTTTATGCTGCGGCACTTGCAGTGTGCCGGCCTGCCAGTCGAGATGGTCCAAAGTCAAACGCACCAACTCACCACTGCGCAGTCCGTAGCGGGCAGCAAGGTAGAGCATGGTGAAGTCGCGGACACCATCCGGTTGCGAACGATCAATGGAACGAAGTAGTGCCACGACTTGCGCCCACGGCAGCGCCCGGGGTAATTGCTCCAGCCGGTATGTCCGCGGCGTGTCAATTTGCTGATGCAGTGGTTGCTTCAATATCCCTTGGGCATGCTGGTGCCGCAGAAAACTACGTAAAGAGGCGACCACATGTTGGAGGCTGAAGCGATTATTGGTCTTGGCCGACTGCCGTAAGAAGGCATCAATTTGATCCATGCGCAGGCTGCTGATGACCGTAGGATGTTGATCGAACTTTAGGAACCGCAAAAAGAACCGCAAGCGGCGCTGATGTCCCAGCACCGTGGCCGCCGCCAGGCCGCGCATCTCCCGCAGATAAGTTACATGTGCTTCGAGTTCGCGTTCGGAGGCCGGCAACGGAGCCGGTCGGCCTTCTGAAATCAAATGTCGTTCCCGAAAGAATCTTCCCAAGGTGCGCGTGGCGGCAGCGACATCCGGTCGCCGCCTGCGAAACCAGCCACGGGCCGCAGTCAGATCTACTTGCGTTAACCCTATGAGAGCAGATCCGCGTCGCCTTTTAAGCCAGCGGAGCACATGACTGAATCCTTTGATCTGATTGCAGACCGTGAGCGGGGCGTAACCGTGATGCTGCAACCAGGTCACGATGTCATCCATGACCGGTCCGACAACCGGCAACTGGCGATAACGGGATTTAGGTCCAGGAGGAATATGAAACCGATAGGAGGGAGGTATTGCTTTCATGCCAGCCAGTAATCGGAAAACAAGAAAGCAGCGTCAATAATGTTGAGTTGAAAACCATGACGACACTGACGGGCGTGGCGGAATGGCGCTCAACTCCACATTATTGGGCACTCAACATTAGTCCAACAAGAGAACGTCCAGTCGCTCCAGTTGTTTGTGCAGCCGTTGCAGGGTCCGGGTTTCGCGTTGTTCGAGCAACTGCGTCACTAAGCCCGTGGTGGTCATGAAGCGGACCCGCTTGCCTTGCGTGCAGGCGGCGAAGCCCAGCGCACTGGCGAGGTGCGTTTTGCCAGTCCCAGGATTCCCGACCAGTAATAAATTTTCTCGTTTGGAGATATATTCACCACGCAGGAGTTCGCGCACCAAGGGTTCGTTGATCGATGGTTGGGCGGCGAAGTCGAAGGTCTCGATGGTCTTCAATACTGGGAAGGCGGCTTCCTTGATCCGCCGTTCGGTGGCGCGGCGTTCGCGGTCGATCAGCTCCCGTTCGGCCAACCGCAACAGATAGGTCGGATAATCGCAGCGTTCCTGGCTGCACACGGCCCCGACACTGTCGTAGTCGCGCAGGAAGGTCGGCAGTTTGAGTTCTTTCAAGTGATGCTCCAGCAGGAGCACGGCGGGATTTTTGCTCATGCGACACCTCCGACCAGGTCCATATATGATGCCAGATTCGGCGCGGCCACATGGACGTGCCGCAGATGGGGATGACCATCCAGTGAGAACAGCGTGGCACCCCAGTCTTCCCGGGGATAGAGGAACTGGGCCACGGCATCGCGGGTGATCGCCCCAACGGCCAACGCCTGTTCCACGGCCCGACGCAGCTGGGGCAATGAATGCTTTTCCAGCAGACGGAGCACCTTGATATATTCCCGCGTGCCGTCGCCTTCACGTTCCGCTTCCAGGCGGCGGCGTAACAACAGGAAACACTCCGGCAACGTCCAGCCCATCAGCGGCCGGGCATGATCAAAGGCGCCCGGCTTGGTCTCCAGCAACGCCAGATAATGCAGCGGTTCAAAGCAGACTTGCTCGTCCTCCCAGATCCGTGAGTGCCGTGCGACTTCGCTGCCGTCGCCACACAACACGACGCGGTCAAAATAACCCTTGGCCACAATCGGATGATGCGCCCAGCGCACCGGCACCGAATAATCATTCCCGTCAAACCGCACCAGGGACAACGAACTGGCCGCCGTCGAAAACTTGCGGCACGCCTCGAACGGTGTGGTCGGCAGCGGCAGGAACGCTTTTTGATCGTCCAATAATAACTGCGCCTTGGGACCCGGCTGACCCCGCAACCAGCGAACTTGATCCTCCTGGCAGCGTTGCTGTAGATGACCGTTGAGTCCAGCCATGTCGCCGGCCAACGGCACCGGCACAAAATAGTTCTGCCGGGTGAACTTTACCTGGCCTTCCACCACGCCCTTTTCGTTGCCACGCGCCACCCGGCAGAAGTGATGGTCAAAGAGGTAATGACTTTTGAGTTGGAGAAATCCCAGCGTCAGCCGCCGCTCCTTGCCGAGGATCTTGCTCACCGCCACCTTCGAGTTGTCATAAGTGATCCGGTTTGGAACGCCGCCAAAAAACTCAAACGCCCGCACATGCCCTTCCCAAAACGTCTCCGTGCATTCGCGCTCGAAGGCCATCACAAAGGTCGCGTCGCTATACGGCAACGCCATCACGAAAAACGCCACCTTGCGCAACCTGCCATTCACGTTGGCCAGCGCGTGGCCGAAGTCCACCTGCGCTTCGCCGGGGCGATGCTGCAACGGCACAAACACCTCCTGGTTCTTCTGCGTCAGCTCCCGCACCGCGTCCTTCACCACGGTGTAGCCGCCCGTGAAGCCAGCCTCCCGCAGGCGTTCCCAAATCCGTTTGGCCGTGTGCCGCTGCTTGCGCGGCATGGCTTGATCTTCCTTCAGGATCTGTTTGATCCGTTCCAGAAATGCCCCAAGCTTCTGCTTTGGTCGCGGTTTTTGTTGCCGGTAACCCGGCGGTGAACTGTGTTCCAGAATCTTCTTCAAGGTCTTCCGGTGCATCCCCGTCTGCCGGAGAATCT
>CAJAQO010000043.1 GCA_903944085.1 uncultured Verrucomicrobia subdivision 3 bacterium | reverse complement strand
GTCCGGTCCAGATAGCCGCGATACGGCGCGGCCGTGCGCCGGACAATGCCGTGGACTTCATAGCCTTTGGCCAGCAGCAATTCGGTCAGATACGAACCGTCCTGGCCGGTGATACCGGTGATGAGCGCCTTTTTTGCCATAGTCATTTTGAGCGAAAGTGTTCCGCAACTTTTGCCCAGCAGCAAGCACGGATGCCGGAGAAAATCTTCCAGCCTCCTAGAATTGCTGGTCATCCGGCGTTGGACTTGGCAACACCAAGGATAAAGGAGTTGCTGATGCGTTCAGTTTTTCCCGTCAGACAGCTTGCGGGAAAATTTCTTTGGCAGCAGCCGCAGAGCGAAGCCGCAGACAGAGGACGGCAAATAGGAAGCGGCAATTTCCCCCGGGTGGCAGGCCTGCCGGAAAAGATGCCACTTGGCGGCGCGCAGTGATTGCGAGGAGGGCCGTGCGGCGATTTTTTTGGCGTAAAACAAACCGTTTTCGCTGACGTCGTGCAACCGGCTTTCCCAGTTGTCCAGCCGGGAAATGTAGGGCACCAGCCAGCGGCCTTTGCGTATTTTTGCGTCGTGTGACAGGAGTTGGCCACCCAATGGAATCAACGGGTCGAGCAGTTCAAATTCCTCGATCTGCTCGCGGGGGTTGTTGCCGCCATCGAGAAACACGAAGTCCACGATTGTGTTCGTCGGCTGTTCCGTTTTCCACCGTTTCAACACATCATCCGAGAAACCGAACAGCGGGGTGAAACGGTTTTCCGCCGCCGGAAAAGCCTCGCGGATGTTGGCGAGCATCCGTTGGTAGATGGAGCGATCCGCCTCGATGCCCCACAAATGACCGGCACCGTTCAGCTCCAGCGCCCGTAAAATGTGCAGGGTGCTGCCGCCGCCGAGCCAAGTGCCGACCTCGATGGCGACAACGGGCTTTTTTGCAGCCTGGGTGATGGCCTCGGTGATCAGCCGCCGTTCGACTTCATTCAATTGTCCTTCAATCGCCATAATGATTTGTTTGTTTGTTGTCCGGGGTTTTTTCGGGCTTTGAAATTAGGCGTCCCCGGCACGGCTGGCAAGCTTCAACGGTTATTGCAAAATTTAATGTGTTCGCAGCAAACCCAAACTAAAATCTGGCCACCTTGGACAAATGTTTCTAACTTGGATGCGGTTTTCACGATGTTACCCGCCAATATGCCCAGCCTGAATCCAGACGCCGCTAAACTTTTCCCAAAAATTCTGTTTGTCCACGATTACCGGCCGGAAGCGCGGGTGCTGACGGATTTGATGCGCCAGCTTTTTCTCGGCTATCCCACGGCGCAAATCCATTGGTGGTATTGCCGCGAAACGGCGCTTTACGACCAGCCGGATTTGCGGGCCGCCAGCCTGCACGGCTTCCGCATGCCGGAAAAGCTGGTGCCACATCAGCGCTGGACGGAAATCAAATCGGTGTTGCTGGAGAATTTTTGGTCGCCGCTCGCCGCCCGGCATTTGGAACGAACCATCGCCACGGTTCAGCCGGATGTGATCTGGCTGCTGCTGTTTGGCTGGACGATTCCCGTGGTGGCACGCACCCATTTTCCGGCGGGCGCGCGCATCCACGCCTCG
>CAJAQO010000042.1 GCA_903944085.1 uncultured Verrucomicrobia subdivision 3 bacterium | reverse complement strand
GCGCCGCGACCAGCGCAAAGAGAAAGTGGACAAAATGGCGGCGGCGATTTTGTTGCAAAGCTATCTCGACGGGATTTAATTTTCAGCCACAGATTTTCACAGATGAAACACAGATGGAACAAATTACCGGCAGTTCTGATTTCAGTCTTTGAATCTGTGGTTCATCTGTGCCCATCTGTGGCTAAAGAACTGTGGAAACACTGAAATTCAAACTCGTCATCGCCTACGACGGCACGGCTTACCAAGGCTGGCAAGTCCAAAAAATCGGCACCGGCGTGCAGGAAAAAATCGAGGCGGCGTTCGGCAAAATGTTTCCGAACGTGAAGCGCATCCACAGTTCCAGCCGCACGGACACCGGCGTCCACGCGCTCGGCATGGTGGCGCATGTGGAAATTCCGCGCGCGGAATTCAAGATGCCGGTCGGCCGGTTGGCGCTGGCGCTGAACGCGTTTTTGCCGGACGACATCCGCGTTCAGTCGGCGGTGCGCGTGCCGGACAAATTTCATGCGCGCTTCAACGCCACCGGCAAGCAGTATCGCTATTTCGTCTGGAATCATCCGGCGATGAATCCGCTCTTGCAAAACCGTGCATGGCATTTTCCGATGAAGCTGGATCTGGCAAAAATGCGCACGGCCGCCAAGCTGTTCATCGGCAAGCATGATTTCCGCTGCTTCGCCGGCACGCGCAGCTACGAAATGGAATCCAACGTCCGCACGCTCACGCGCTGCGACTTGAAAAAATCCGGCGCGCAACTGACGTTCATCATCGAAGGCGACGGGTTCCTCTACAAAATGTGCCGGGGCATCGTCGGGACGCTGGTGCAGGTTGGCCAGGGAAAAATTCCGCTGGCCCGGGTGGCAGAAATCCTCGCCAGCCGCGACCGCCGCGCCGCCGGCATGACCGCGCCGGCGCACGGGCTGGTCCTGTGGAAAGTTTTTTATGAACAACAAAGAAACAAAGGAACAAAGACAGATTGAAGTTTCTTTCTTCGTGGCTTTGTTTCTTGGTGGTTAATCCGAATGAACATTGTTTTAGTTGAACCGGAAATTCCTCCGAACACGGGCAACGTGGCGCGTTTATGCGCGGCCACAAAGTCCACGCTGCACCTTATCGAGCCGTTCGGTTTCAAGCTGGACGACGCGCAACTCAAACGCGCGGGCATGGATTACTGGCAGCAAGTCGAGTGGCGGCGCTGGAAAAGCTGGACGGCATTCGCGGAAAAATTACCGGCGAATGCGCGGCTGTGGTTCGTCGAATCGAACGGCGGGAAAATTTACAGCGCCGCAAAATTCTTGCCGGATGATTATCTGATTTTCGGCCGCGAAACGGCGGGGTTGCCGAAACAGCTTTTGGCACAGCACCGCGAAAACTGGCTGCGCATCCCGATGTTCAATGCGGCATCGCGCTCGCTGAATTTGTCCAACTGCGTCGCGCTGGTGTTGTTCGAGGCGTTGCGGCAGCAGGGTTTTGCCGGTGAAATTCAGTCGTGATGATGCTGCGTGCTGCGTGAAATCACGCAGCACGCAGCACGTTTCAATCACGCTGCCGGCGTATGGGGTGCTTCGTTCTTCCACGCCTCGATTTTTTCGATGCGATGGCGGCGCTTGCTGCCGTGCAGTTCAAATTCCACCTCGTCGCCGACCTTGCGGTTGAGCAGTGCCATCGCGACCGGCGTGAGATAGCTGATGACGCCTTTGTCGGGGTCGGAATCCCACGCGCCGAGAATCGTGAACGTCTCTGCCTGGTTGGTCGCGAGATCGGTGGCCAGCACGATGGTGCCCGGGCCGACAGCTTCGATGCTGGCGTTGGCAAAATCCTGGCCGCGCGCGCGGTTGAGCGCGGCTTCGAGATCTTCCTTCTGGCGCATCAAAATTTTCTGCATTTCCTTCGCGGCCTTGTATTCGTGGTTTTCGCGCAAGTCGCCGTAGCTGCGGGCGATGGCGATTTCCTTGGAGTTCGCGGGAATTTTTTTCTCCACGAGTTCCTGATATTCCAGGCGGCGGCGTTCGAGGCTTTCCCAGGAAACGAGCAGGCCGGCTTCCTGCTTGGTCTGTTCGCCGCTGACGAGTGACTGCACGGCGGGATGCGCCTTGACGAGCCGCGCGAGCAGCGAGCGCTTGTCCATGTCGTCAAACACCGGCGACAATTTCAGTGCGCGGGTCAAATCTTTTACGACTTCGATGTCCGCCGTGGCGGTCAGCTCGACGATCAATGCCTGGTCTTCCAAAATAAAATCGCGCAGCCGGTTCGAGCGTTTTTCGTTGAACTGGTCGCGCTCCATCGAGGTGAGCATGGCGCGAAAAACTTCCGGGCCGAGGATGTCCACGAAATCCTCGGTGCGCTCGCGGCCGAACCAGAGCAGCAGTTCGCTGCTGGCGGTGTGCTGGTTGATGAGTTTGGCGAGCGATTCCTTGAGCAAATCCAGTTTGCCGTTGCTGACGAGGATGCTGGCGATTTCCTTGGCGAGCTTCGCGGAAACATGATTCAACGCGCTGCGCAGCACCTCGTGCCACTGGTCGGGGCTTGCGGCCTTGAACGATTCCAGCGCGCGGTGATGCTTGGCGGCGGGAATGGTTTCGAGCAGCGGGCCGAGTTTGATGCCTTCCTGCAGCCAGACTTGCGCGGCGGAAACTTCCCCGGCGGTGGTCGCCACGCCGACGGCCTCGCCCAATTCATCGCGTGCCAGAATCGCCTCCAGCGCCACGGCCGGCTGCGTGCGCTGATGCGACACGATGTCGGGGTTCAGCGCGGCGATGACTTCGTTCGCGCACGCCATTTTGTCCTTCAAGTCGGGCACGGCCCGGAGCATTTCCGCCACGACCGCCACGCGTGCCTTCAATCCTTTGGCCGCGCGGAAATCGGCCAGCAGCCGGTCTTGCAACGAGGTTTCCTGCGCCTGGTAAACGACCGGCTCGGTTTTTTTGGACGGCACGATGAAGTGGCCGTCCTTTTTCATTTCGCGCTTCGTCGTTTCCCACCATTTCTTCCAGTCGGCGCCGATGACGTCGGGCACGAGCGCCTGTTGGATTTGATCCGCCGTGGCCTTGCCGCCGAAACTGTGCAGGACAATTTTGACGAGCTCCAAGTGATGCGCCACCAGATTTTTGACGCCGGCGAGATCCGTCGCCTTGCGCGCCAGGATGTGGTCCTTGGCCACCGGTTTGAGGGATTCGGCGGCGAACGCCAGATCCATCGGATGCCCCGGCTTGCCGGGAAAATCAATGGTGAAGCGCGCAAACACCGTGTCCACCGACTTGATGCGGCCAAAGCCCCAGCTCCGGTGCGTGCAGCAGCCCGCCGCCGCCAGTTGGGTCAGCGCCGGAACGTGCTTGCCCTCGATTTTTCCTGCCGCCGCCAGTTTCTCGAATTCGTCTTTCATAAATTTTTTATCTCGCGTCCCGCAAATAGAATCTCTTTATTTAAGTAGTTGAACGACCAAAATCCAAGACAAATTGCGGCGCGAGTTTTATCCCAGCGCCTGACCAGCGGTGAATTTACCGAAAATCTGCTCGAAATCGCGCTGGCCACCGCGCGGTTTTCGCCCGCCGATCGCGGCCTCTGCCACGAACTCGTCTGCGGCGTCGTCCGCTGGCAGGCCACGCTAGACTGCCTCATCGCGCGCAAAACCGCGCCGGGACGCGAACAGCGGCCCGCGCTCCAGAATCTTCTGCGGCTCGGCCTCTACCAGATTTTCTGGCTCGACCGCATCCCGCCGCACGCCGCCGTCCACGAAACCGTCGAGCAAGCCAAGCGCTCCGGCTACGGCCACCAGGCCGGCTTCATCAACGCCATCCTGCGCGGCTACTTGCGCGAAACCGACGCGATCAAAAAAATTCTCGCCGACATGAAAATCTCCCAGCCCGCGCTCGGCTGGTCGCATCCCGAATGGCTTGTGGAAAAATGGCGGAAGAATTTTGGGGATGAAAAAACGCGGCAGCTTTTGGAATGGAATAACACGCCGCCAAAAACTTTTGCGCGGGTGAACACGCTGAAAACCGACGCCGGCAAATTGGTCGAGCGCTGGCGCGAGGAAAATGTGGAATATGATTTTTGCACGCGCGACTGGACCGGCGAGAATCTGGCCTTTGAACTGAAATCGCATCCGTCGCTGAATTCGCTGCCCAGCTTCCGCGACGGCTGGTTTTATTTGCAGGATCCCAGCACGCTGCTCGCGCCGGTTTTGCTCGGCGCGCAGCCGGGCGAAGCGATTCTCGATTTATGCGCCGCACCCGGCGGCAAAACGATGTTCATGGCGCAAATGATGGATGACACCGGCAAAATCGTCGCGCAGGACATCGGCCCCGACCGGCTGAAATTGATTCGCGAAAACTGCGCCCGCCTCGGCGTGACGTGCGTGGAAAACATTTTGCCTTCAGCCTTCAGCCTTCAGCCTTCAGCTTTTGACCGCGTTTTGATTGACGCGCCGTGCTCGAACACCGGCGTCATGCGCCGGCGCGTGGATTTGCGCTGGCGGATTTCGCCGGAGGAAATTTCGCGGCTGCAAAAAACGCAGTTGGAGCTGCTTCGGCAGGCCGCGACCAAGCTGAAGCCCGGCGGCGTTTTGGTTTACAGCACCTGCAGCCTGGAGCCGGAGGAAAATTCCGAAGTGGTGAAGGAGTTTTTGCGCGAACAGCAACATTTCAACCTGGAAACCGAGCGCCAGTTGCTGCCGTTTGTGGACGGCGTGGATGGCGCGTTCGTCGCACGCCTGAAACTTTCCGCCTGATTTTTCATCGTGTTATTCCGCTCATTTCCTCCGGCACTGCGGTTGCTCAGTGAGTTGCCACCATGAATTCATCCCTGCGATTCCGCCAGCGCCTCACCTTGGAAGAGGAAATTTTAGCCCGGTCCGCGACTTTTTTGCCGGTCGAATTCGGTCGGGCGCGCACGAGGAAAGAAATTTACCGGCCAAAAATGCGGAATTTGGCCGGTTTTTCGCAGGTTGCAAATTTTTGCCGGGAAAAAATTGCGGTGGCACAGCCGTTGCTAAAGGAGGCTTGCGATGAAATGCGCTGAAATGATCGAAACCGAATTGCCCACTGTGGCCCGCCGCGATACGGTGCGGATGCCGAACGGAATGCTGGGCTTCGAGCAGATCAAGGACTATGTCCTGACGACCAATCCGGAGGAGCATCCGTTTGCGTGGTTGCAGGTGCAGGACAACGTCGCGCTGGCGTTCGTGGTCATGGACCCGTTCATCGCGCTGCCGGAATATCAGCCGGACATCCCGCAGTCGGATGTGGAATTTTTGAAATTGAAACAGGCGGACGACGCACTGCTGCTGGGCATCGTGACGATCCATAACGACCAGCGGGCGACGGTGAATTTGAAAGGGCCGATTGTCGTCAACCGGCACACGCACGTCGCCAAGCAGGTGATCATCGCCAACGCGGCCGCCTATTCGATCACGCACCCGTTGCCGCTGGCGGAGGCGGGCAACTAACCGGGTTATGCTGATCTTATCGCGAAAACTCGGGGAAAGCATCGTGATTGATGGTCGGATTCACGTCACCGTGATGCGGGTGGAAGGCGAAGTGGTGAAGCTCGGCATCGCCGCGCCGTCCGAAGTGCCGGTGCACCGCAAAGAAGTTTACGAAGAGATTCAGCGCAGCAACCAGGCGGCGCTGACCAAGCAAAGCACGCCGCTGCCGAAACTGGCCGGCCTGCTGCCCAAGCTGAAAGCCGCCAGTCTGCCGTGAGGCATGACGGCGTTGAAAGAATGTTGCACCCGCCGCCGGGCGGCCTGGGTGCGAGCCAATGTCAGTGATATTCGTCAGCCACTAACCACGGTGGGCGAGACCACTGGCTCCTTCCCCGGGCGGATCGGATCGCTTCCGGTCCGCCCGGAAATTTT
>CAJAQO010000041.1 GCA_903944085.1 uncultured Verrucomicrobia subdivision 3 bacterium | reverse complement strand
GGAGCCAACGCCGGTTGGCGCTGGCAGTTCCGCTTCGCGGTCCACGGTTTCTGGTCCGGCGTGGCTCAGCTTTCATCGTTAGGCATCCTTGAGCACTATGCGCATACTCTTTTCACCCTTTAGTGTGCCCAAGCCAGTTTCTTGTGTCATTGCCCCGCCGCGGAGGCGGTTGGTGCGCTAACAAGTCGCCGGAGCCAACGCCGGTTGGCGCTGGCCGTTCCGCTTCGCGGTCCACGGTTTCTGGTCCGGCGCGGCTCAGCTTTTTTCGTTAGGCCGATTGAGCGCCATGAAATCTTCTCACACCTTGTGGACTTTCTTGGGATTCGCCGTCTTGGCAGTCTTGGGTGTCGGTGGGTTGTGGTTATGCAGGGATGTTTTCGGTCCGGGTTTGAAATACTTGGTGTTATTTGGACCAGCGGTTGCGGCTGGCTCTTTATTGCTCATTGGTTTTGTCGGCATGATTTGGTTGCTCGTCGAGTGGTTTGTTTCCGGAGTGATTGCCCGGCGTAAAGCTAAAGCATCCAAGCAGAAAGATTTGTGTCATGAAAAATCGGCCTAACAAGATAGAATGAGAAGGCAGAGGCCCGGTGTCAGCGCCGGGCCAGAGGGCGGCAGCTTGCCGCCCGGAACAACCGCCCGCAGAAGGAAACGCTCAAATTGGATCATGGCGGGCTTCGTGGCGACACGATTCCGCCGGGCTGGAAGCCTCGGCTCTACGTCAGCCAAGCTGGCTGACAACCACCATTCTCAGACACGCTGCTTTGGGTGGAATAAAGCTTCGGGTTGGGAGGTGGCTTGGGTCAGTCCCGCCGGGATGCCCGAAAATAGCCCGGCGATTTATCGCTGGGTAAGCGCGCCCCCAATTCTCCCCAGCCCCGGACGGGCGAAAGAAAATGGCCGATAACCAAGCCGGGTTCGGCCGTCCCTGCCGGGACTCATGCCCTGGCCAATCCACAACCCACCGATGAATCGGTGGGCTATTCGCTTTCGTCCCGCCGGGACTTGGTTTTACGCGATTCCTGATTCCCAGCGGCGCGTCCATCTACAACTGGAAGCTTACCAGCAATGTGCCGGGTGCGGTGGTGCTGACGCTGCAAACCACCGCGTCCTATGGCACCTTCGCCAACCTGACGCCGGGCGTGATTTACACCGTGACGGTGAACGTGGTGGGTGCCGCCGGCCCCAGCGACTGGAGCCAGGTCGCCAGCCAGATGGCGGTATAAGTCACCGGCAGGTGGCCCGCGCGGCAATGCATTCAAAAGGCAGGGTCGTCGCGCCGCGAAGACCCTGTCCAGCCGGGCGCAAAGGGAATGTAATTCTCAAAGCGGGTGTGGAAGCAAACGTAAGCTCGTTTTGACTGGTCAACGTCCTGGCTCGGCGACCGGGGACCGCAAAGCGCGCCATCCCTGCCGGCCGCTCCCGTCAACCGTATAATTTCGCGTGTGGCCACTTCATGCCACAAGACATTTTCTGGGACTGGCGTAGTGTGGTGACATGATTCCTCCAAAAACCACGAAAACATGGCAAATTCGCATATTTCATGGGGTGAGCGGTATTTTTTTGTGGGCGAATGGCGAAATAATTTGACAGCTCGAAGCAAACTTTGTTAGTTTATCAACATCAGCAGAACGAATCCCTAACGACGACAGATTTTTTACGACAGATTTTTTTATGAATGCGCAACCTCAACATGTAACCACCAGTAAAGTTCTCGGCTTAATCTGCACGATAGTTTTGTCAGCGGCTGCCACCCAGGCGGCGGACAAGCATTGGTCAACCAGCACGGCTGATTACAACAACGCGGCCAACTGGTCGCCCTTGGGGATTCCTGGCGCCACCGACAATGCCATCAACGACAGCGGTCTTGGCAATGTGGTGCAGATCAATATTGGCGATCCCGACTGGACGGTGGGTCAAATCCGGGCGGGCAATAGCACCGGCAACGGAGCCTTCATTCAGAATGGTCAAACGGTTTACGCGCTGGGCACCAATTATAATGGTCCGGTTATCTCCGAATTTTTCACACCTTTCCGTTTGGGAATCGTGGCGGCTGACTCGGGTGTCTATACCATCAATGGCGGCACCATTAATTACACCAATGGTCCGTTGAACGTCGGGGAAGTCGGCACTGGCACCTTGAACATTAACGGCGGCTTCCTCACCGGCAGCGGCTATTTCTCGATTAATCCGGGTGGCATCGCCGTTCCCAACCCCGCCGTCATCACGGGCACCGCCGGCCATGGTCCGTATCTCGGCGATTTTACTTATTACGAACAGGGATACTCCACAACCCAGCCGACGACTGGGTTGCCGGCGGCTGGCACGACGATTACCAGCGTGACGCAGGGGGATCACAACTACAAATTTGCTCCCAGCTACACGGCGCCAAACGCAGTGATTCTTGATGCGGCTGTGCCCACGGCCACGATCACGCTGGCCACGCCGACAGTGTGTTCAGCCTTGTCCTTTTTTGGCAGCGCTGGCAACGGCCCGGTGACCAACAATTATACGGTGCATTATGCCTCTGGCGCGGTTGATACGGGAACGCTGATTGTGCCGGATTGGTTTGGCACTGGTCAGGAAGTCTTGAATGTTGAGGGTCGGGTGGATGGAACCGGGGTCAACCTCCAATATCCAGGCACCGCCGGCGGTAACCCGGTGGGCAATGCCCCTTATCTTTTGTCCGTTGATATTTCCTTGGTCAATACCGACAAGGTTGTGAGCATTGATCTGGCATACGCCGGTGGTGGCGGTTCGTTTGCTACGGCGACCATTTTCGGGGTCAGCGGTGAGGATATTTCTGGCGACCCATTCAATCCTTTGGCGATCACCGGTTACAATGCCGACGTGGTGGTGGAGGCGGCGGCACCAAGCCCATACGTTTCCAGCTCGATCGTTGACACCTACAACCAGTCGGGTGGCACGAACAGCACCTACGGCGAACTGCATCTCGGCAATGGCAATACACCGGATGGCCTTCATCCGGCCCATGGCGTAATGAATTTGAGCGGCGGCGAAGTGGACGCCTACAACTGGTTCTCCATTGGCCGGTCGGGCGGAAATGGTATCGTGAACATGACTGGCGGCACGATCTACAAACATAACCAGAACGGCGGCAATTTGCTGATTGGTGACGGCAGTGTTGGCGTATTAAACCAAACCAATGGCGCGGTCTTTTCCGATACTGATTTCACGATTGGACAAAATCCAAATGCCGTGGGCACGTATAATCTGGCCGGGGGCAGCTTTACCTTGCATGCGGGTGACTGGTTCACCATTGGCCGCAATGGGCCGGGAGCAACCGGCACGCTCAACATGACCGGTGGCACTTTTGACACTTACGATGAGTTTCATACGGCGGATGGAACGGGAAACTTTGGCACGATTAACATGATGGGTGGCGTGATGACCGCGCACAGTTACATGCAGATTGGCCGCGGCGGCACGGCCCTGCTCAACTTCACCGGCGGCACGATCCACAAAACCAGCGAGAACGGCTTCTTTATCATCGCCGACAACGCCACGGACTCGGCCAGGGTCATCCAAACCGGTGCCGGCACCCTTTTCCAGGATGATGCTGACTTCTGGATTGGCAATAATCAAGCGGCCGAATATGATTTGACCAATGGCACGTTGAATGTCGGGGGGACCCTGATTGATGGTAACGGCGGAGCTAACGGCGGCGTCGCCACATTCGAGCAGTCTGGCGGCAATGTCACCGTCAATGGTCAGTTCTGGGTTGGCCAAGCAGCAGGCGGATCTGGGAGCGTCTATGATTTAAGCGGCGGCGGCTCAATCACCATCAAAAGCTGGACTTCGATTGGACGCAACGGCGGCAGCGGAACCGTGAACCTGACCAGTGGCTCCATCACGGCGGCGACACCCAATTCGGGCAATTTCTCAATCGGCGGCGACGGCGGTGCGACGGGCATCTTGAATCAGTCTGCCGGAACCAGCCTCACTAACTTGAGCTCGGTCACTTTCTTGGGCCAAGGCGGCGGCAACGGCACTTGGAACATGAATGGCGGCACGGCTAGCTTGGGGGTTCTTAGCTACTGCGACGGCAACGGCAGTGGTGTGTTGAATCTCAATGCCGGCGTAATCGCCGCGACCGAAGTGAACTGCGTAACCAACATTGACAACAGCACGCTTAACTTCGCCGGTGGCACGCTTCAAGCCGCAGGCAACAATGCGAATTTTCTGCATGACATTTTGAATGTAAGCCTGAATGCTGACGCGATTATTGATTCGCAGGGTTACAGCATTGGGATTGTGCAAAACATTCCGAATAACAGCAGCAGCAGCTTCGGCTTGGTCAAGAATGGCTCCGGCACGTTGACTCTCGCGGGAACCAATACCTACACCGGTGCCACGGCCGTCAATAACGGCATTTTGATCGGGACAACCACCTCTTCCAACACCAGCAGCGGTTTCTCCGTGGCCAATGGCGCCGGGGTGGGCGCTCAAGTG
>CAJAQO010000040.1 GCA_903944085.1 uncultured Verrucomicrobia subdivision 3 bacterium | reverse complement strand
GCAACTTGTCCTTCTGTTTCAGAACCTGCTGGCCAACGCCATCAAGTTCCGGCGCGCGGAGCTGCCGCGCATCCATGTGTCCGCGCGTGAGCGCGGCGGCGAGTGGCTGTTCGCCGTCAAGGACAACGGCATCGGCATCGAAGCGCAATATGCGGAGCGGGTGTTCATCATCTTCCAGCGGCTGCACACCAAGGAGGAATATCCCGGCACGGGCATCGGCCTGGCCGTGTGCCAGCGGATTGTGGAGCGGCATGGCGGCAAAATCTGGTTTGAATCCGCGCCGGGGAGCGGCACGACGTTTTTATTTACGGTGCCAAAATGTTTATGAACGCTGACCTAGCTCTCGCCAAGACGCAAAGATCGCCAAGAAGAAATCTTTCCTTGGCGTGCTTGGCGGCTTGGCGAGAGAAAAGATCCCTGCGTGGACTGGGCGGAAAATGCCGGCTCTCGCCAAGGCGCGAAGAACGCAAAGGAAGCAATTTTTTCCGGGCGTGCTCCGCGGCTTGGCGAGATCAACCAACAAAAAATACCACCAACTATGAAACCGATTGAAATCCTCCTCGTCGAAGACAACCCCGGTGACGCTGATCTGGCCCGTGAGGCGCTGGCCAGCGGCAAAGTGCGCATCAGCCTGCATCATGTGGGCGACGGCATGGCGGCCATGGACTTCCTTCGGCGCAAAGGCAAATACGCCAGCGCGCCACGCCCCGACCTGATCCTGCTGGACTTGAACATGCCCAAGAAGGACGGGCGCGAGGTGCTGGCCGAAGTCAAGGCCGACGAGGATTTGAAAAGCATCCCGGTGGTGATCCTGACCACCTCCAAGGCCGAGGAGGACATTCTCAAGACCTACAACCTGCACGCGAATTGTTTCATCACCAAGCCGATTGACCTGCACGCGTTCATCAAGGTGGTGCAGGCCATCGAGGATTTCTGGCTTACCATCGTCAAGCTGCCGCCGAACGGAAACAAATAAAATGAGCGAAGCATTGCAAATCCTCGTGATCGAAGACAATCCGGCGGATGCCGACTTAATCCGGGAATTGTTGCCGGCAACCGGGCCGACAAGCTTCCAAATTGAATCGGTGGCGCGGCTGGCCGATGCGGTCATCCGGCTGAAAGACGAAGGACATGATCTGGTCCTGCTGGATTTGGGCCTGCCCGACAGCCAGGGTTTGCAAACGCTCCGCCGGTTGCGCCAGGCCGCGCCGGGGGTTGCGGTCATTGTCTTGACGGGAACGGATGACAATGAATTGGGATTGGCGGCGCTCCACGAGGGGGCGCAAGATTACCTTGCCAAAGGACAGATCAACCGGAACCTGATGGTGCGCTCAATCCGGTATGCGCTGGAGCGGGAGAAGATTCTCGATGACTTGCGGCAGGCCAGAGCCGCCGCTGAAACCGCCCTGGCCACGGTCAAAACTCTCACCGGCCTGCTGCCCATCTGTGCCGCGTGCAAACAAATCCGTGACGACCAAGGCTATTGGAACAAGGTGGAGACCTATATTGCCAAACACACGGACGTGCAATTCACCCATAGTCTTTGCCCGGATTGCGTCCAAAAGTATTTCCCTGACCAGTCGGAACCCTGAAGGTTCACCCTGCTAATTTGCAACCGCTATTTTATTGAGCAAATGAACAGAACATGCCGAATCCTCGTGGTGGAAGACAACCCGGCGGATGCCGACCTCATCCGGGAAATGCTGCCACAAACCGGGCCGGCCAGTTTCCAGGTGGAATCGGCAGCGCGGCTGGCCGAAACGCTCACCCGCGCAGATTTGCCGGTCATCCTCATGAGCGGATTCGCCCCTGAGCTCACCCCAGACAAGCTGCGGGAAGTGGCGGTTGGCGAATTGCTGCAAAAGCCAGTTTCCAAGACCGCGCTCGCCGAGGCGGTGCAACGTAATCTGGCGAAACATTGAACGGAAAAGTGTAGCCGGTCAGCCTCTATGCCGGCGAGCCGGGCTAGATGAAAGTGATCATCCGGCCGTGAGCAACGTATGAGCAAAATTAAACGGCCTTAGTCGGTTGCGGAAAAGTCGGTCATCTGCACGCCGCCGCGCGCCAGTCTTTGCCGGAAGAGGAAGACGCAAAACTTTTCGCCTCCGTCAATCCGATGGAATATTTTCACCGGCTGCAAATCCAGGATTTCTTGCGCGCCGTCATCGAGCAACGACCGCCTTCGATCAACCGCCAATGCGATGCCGTTTGTATTCCGAAAATTCAGCGTGCGCAAATTGACGAGATGATTTACTTCCGGTTGCGGGCCGGTGAACAACTGATATTTCCCGCGCTGAATTTTTGGCCTGTCCGCGCGATCAAAAGTCAGGTTGGCGGAAAAGTCTGCGTCAGCGCGGCGCAAACCGAGCGGAGACGCCGGGAGCACAATTTGTCCCGCACGAAAAACCTGGTAACGCAACCGGCCTTGGTCGAGCGTCACGGAAATGCTGCAACGACGGTCCGGTGATTGCAGCGACCACGCGCCTGAGTCAGTCGCCGCGTGAAACGCTCCGTGCGAAGCAAACAGCCAAGCCAGAGAAAAATAGAGCCTTGAAACGATCTTGGAAACAGATTGCATTGCAAATAAGTGTGATAAGACGCAACCCGGTTTTTGGAAACATAATCCGCCGGTGGCGCAAGTATCACTACTTGTTCGGTAATCGAAAATTTGTTGTCGGCTGGTTTCCTTCATTTAGTAAGAGCCAGAGCCAACAGCGGGCAACGTATCGGCGGCTTCGACGGCGTGGACCGCAAGTTTGATGACGCTGGCTTCGATGGCGTTTGCGCACGATCTCCGGGCATTGGACCAATTTGGCCGGCTTGACCGCCAGTTCGCATTCCCCGGTCAGCAAGCCGGACCATTCCAGGAACTTGTTGCGGCCGCAAAATGTTGTCATCCCCGCTTTCGGGGATGGTAGCAACTTTTTTGATGTTCTAATCTTACGTCGTAATTCACCAGTTCCAAACAATAATTACACACAGCTCATGAACAAAATGAAAAATAAATCAACTCCAACACCAATCTTGGCTGGCATGGTTGCGGCCATCCTGATATTCGGCGGCCAGGTGATCCAAGCCCAGTCCTCCATCGGCAACATTTATCCCAATGGCACGAACATGTTCCAACCGTCGGCCGCCTTGACCTTCACCGCCAATTCTCCGGTTGGCGTCACCAATGTCACCGTGGCGTTGACCGGGACCAGCTTATATTCCGGGCAGAGTATTCTTAAAAATTTGACGGCGGCCAGCGGGTTGACCATTTCCGGCCCGGCCACGGCTTTGAGAGTGAGCGCGGCTTTGGCGAGCAATACACTCTACTCGGCCACCGTTCAAATCATAGATGCCAATGGCAATGCGGCCAATCAGACCGTCACTTTCGACACTATTAATCCGGCCTATACTTGGGAGGCGGAAGACTGGGATTACACCAGCGGCGGAGTTACTGGCCTTTATATTGACAATCCCCAGACCAATGCCTATGCCGGCTTGGCCACCGATCCCAGCGATGCCTACAACAACAACGGGAATCAGGATTACCGGCCGGTGAATCCAGGGCTGGCCACGGAGTCCAACGGCGATCAGCAGCGCCTACCGTGGATCGGCACGGGTAAAACAGATTATGACGTTGGCTGGACTGATGGTGGTGATTTTGGACAATACACGCGTCATTATCCGGCAGGCACTTATAATCTGTTTGTGCGTGCCGCCGGGGGCAGCGGTGTTAAAACTGAATCCGCCGACATTACGGTGGTATTGGGCAGTGCCAGCATCAGCAGTGCTGGCAGCGCGCCGTATAAATTTGGCGTCAAAGGCCGAGGCTGGCAGAGTTATGATTTTATGCCGGTGACGGACAATGCCGGCAATTTGGTTCAAATTACTTTCGATGGCAGCCCCAGCACATTGAATGTGCGCCAAAACCAAGGCGGCGACAACATGAACTTCTTCATGCTCGTGCCGCCGGCACCGGTGCTGGTCAGTTCAGTCACCATCACCAATGTTTATCCGGATGGCACATACCAGTTTCAGTCAACCAATGTCCTCGCTTTCAGCGCCAGTTCGCCGGTGGCGATTCATCCAGCAAGCGATGTTTCCGTGCAACTGGCGGGCACCAATTTGTTCGGTGTCGGTTCCGTCGTAAGTTTGACCACGGCGAACGGATTGGTAGTTACCGGTAGTTCCAGCAGCATTAATGTAACCACGCCGCTGGCCAGCAACATGGTTTACACGGCGTTCATCCAAGTCAGCGATGCCAACGGCATTCCGGCGAGTTTTACCGTGACCTTCGACACGATTATTCCGGCCTACACTTTCGAGGCGGAAGATTTCAACTACGGCGGCGGAAATTTCTTTGATAACCCGCAAACCAATGCGTATAGCGGTTTTGATGGCGAGGATCCAATTGACTGCCATGAGACCAATACCGGCAACAATGGTGGCTACAACCGCGCCGGATTGCCGGGAGAAAATGCCGGCGATGTGCCCCGCCAGACCCACGTTGGTTTGCAGGACTATGATCTGGGCAACACCGCCACCGGCAATTGGGGAAATTACACGCGGACTTATCCAGCCGGCATCTACAACATTTTCGTTCGGGTGGCGCGTGGAAATGGCGGCACGGTGACGGACGCGGGCAAAATTTCCGTGGTGACCGGCGACATCACCCAACCCAACCAGACCATTCAAGATTTAGGCAAACATGACACGCCCTCCACGGGCAACTGGCAAACCTATGTTTGGATGCCGATCATCAATGCTGGCGGTTCGCCGGCGCGATTTGTCGCGGACGGAACCGTAAAGACCTTGCGCTACACTTTCGATGGCGCGGGAGACAACCTCGGTTTCATCATGCTGCTGCCGGCGGATCTCCGGGTGAATCCCCCGCCGTTTGTCAGCGGGTTCACGCCTGACGGTTCCGGTTTGTTCCAGCCTTCAAACGCGGTGACGTTCACCGTCAATTCTTCAGTGGGCATTGCCAAGAGCAATGTGGTTTTGAACCTGAATGGCGTCAATGTTTCCGGGCTGGCCTTCAGCGGATCATCCACGCTTTGGAACGTGACTTATCCCGTGAAAACGAATGGGATTTATACCGCGATTGTTACGCTGACGGACAGCGCCGGCACCACCAAGTCAACTAATGTCTTCAACACTTTCACCGCCAATGATTATCAGTGGGAGGCGGAAGATTATGATTATGGCAGCGGACAGTTTTTCGACAATCCGCAGACGGACTCCTATGCGGGACAAGCCGGTGTGACCGGTGTAGATTATCTTGAGGCTGACCCAAACGGTCCCGGCAGGTCCAGCGGCAGTCCCTACCGTCCGGCGGACGGGCATAATATTCCAGACACCACGGCGGGAGATCAGGCGCGAAGCCAGTTCGTCTCGGCTGGGACGACGGATTATAGCATAGGTTCGTTCGGCCCAGGATCGTTTGCCAATTACACGCGGACCTATCCGGCCGGAACTTACAATGTGATGGGCCGTTTTGCGGAGGGTGCCGCCATTACTCATGCCACACTGTCACAAGTTGCCAGCGGCGGAAGCGTCAATCTTCTTGGCACGTTCACCATTCCCTCGGCGGGTTGGGGAACTTGGGAATGGTCATCATTGCTTGACACCAATGGAAATCCAGCGCAGGTGACGCTGGATGGCTCAACGCAGATATTGCGCCTGGGCGGTTCGGTGACTGGTTCCGAACCGGAAGTGAATGTGAACTTTTTCATGCTCGTGCCGGCGACGCCCAAGCCCACGATTGCCGCACACATCAGTGGTGGGAACATTAGCGTGTCGTTCCCGAGCCAGACTGGTTACAGTTACCAGTTGCAATATAAAAACAACCTGACCGATGCCAATTGGACTTCGGTGGGCAGCGCGGTTTCGGGCGACGGTTCCGTCAAGTCGGTGGTTGATTCGACGACTGCCAGCCACCGTTACTATCGCGTTCAGGTGCAATGAACCGTTAGTGTATGACCAAAGGCAAACTTCCAGCCGCCGGCTTTTGTCGGCGGCTGGAAGAGCCTGTCATAGATTATGAGCCGATGTTCCGCGATTCGGCCAATGGCAGAGGTGGCTTCACCTTGATCGAGTTGTTGCTGGCTATTGCCAGCATTGCCATACTCGCAACTGAGTAATATTCTGTATGCCGGTGATAACAACGAGTATTTACCCGGCAACAACCTTGTATTCGGCGGCGCTCTGGCTGAACAAAGTAAAATATTCCTCACCGACCATTCCATGAAAGCTCAAATTGTTTTGCTCCTGCTATTGCTGTGCCCGCCGGTTTTATCCGCGAAGGAAAGCCCTTCGGCGGCGACGAATGACGTGAATTGGAATAGTCTCGGCACAAACGAAAATGATTCCATGCCCATTGGCAATGGCGATCTGGCCGCCAATGTCTGGACTGAACCGAATGGCGACCTTGTTCTGTTGCTGGCCAAATCGGACGCTTATAGTGAAAACGGGCAGTTGCTCAAATTAGGGCGTGTCCGTGTGCGGCTCGCGCCGAATCCCTTTGCCGGCCAAGCCGCTATCACGCAAACGCTAAAATTAGCAACCGGCGAAGTGCAGATTCGAGCGGGCGGCAATGTGGCGCGAATTTGGGCGGATGCCAATCATCCTGTTGTCCACGTCGAAATTGAAACGGACAAGGCCGTCCGATTGGAAGCAAGGACAGAATTGTGGCGGACGAAAAAATATCACCTGAATCAAAAAGCGGTTCAGCAGGCGGGTTTCTTTGAATGGGGCAACCATCCCGACGGCCTTGATTTTGATCCAGACACTATTTTGCCGGCGCAAAATAACCAGGTGGCTTGGTGCCATTACAATTCGCGCAGCATTTATCCGCTCGTTTTCCGGCAGGAACATTTGGAATCGCTCTTGCCGCAGTTTCCCGACCCGCTTTTGCATCGCTGTTTCGGAATGGGGATGACAGGCGACAACCTTGCGAGTGACGGCGATCAAACCTTGGAATCTGCACACGACGCCAAATCATTTCGCCTCGACCTTTACGCGTTGACAAGGCAAAGCACATCGCCTGAAAATTGGCGCTCCGCGCTGGACAAAGTGATCGAATCAGCCGATGCCGTGTCCATGCGCGCCGCGCGCAAAGCCCACGAACAGTGGTGGGCAAATTTCTGGAACCGGAGCTGGCTGCATGTCAGCGGCTCGCAGGCAGCGGAGAAAGTGTCGCAAAGCTACGCCATGCAGCGTTATCTGACGGCCTGCGCCGGGCGCGGCGCGCAGCCCATTAAATTCAACGGCTCGCTTTTTTCCGTCGGCCATGATTTGCCGGATGGCGTCAGTTCCAGCGAAAGCAATCACGATCCAGATTTCCGCGCGTGGGGCGCGTCATTCTGGAATCAGAACACGCGGTGGATTTATTGGCCGCTGATCGCGGCGGGCGACACCGACCTCCTCGCACCGTGGTTTAAAATGTATGTGCAGGCATTGCCGCTGGCGAAAGCGCGCACGCAAAATTATTTTCATCACGACGGCGCCGCGTTTATCGAGACGATTTATTTCTGGGGCTTGCCGAACGTGAATGACTTTGGCTGGAACAATCCGGGGCCGGAGTTGCAAAGCGAATGGATGCGCTATCACATCCAGGGCGGACTGGAAGTGCTGGCACAAATGCTCGACCGCTACGATTATTCGCAGGACGCCGCTTTTGCGCGAGACTCGCTGCTGCCGATGGCTGACGCGACCATCGCCTATTACGATCAGCATTGGCAACGAGGCACCGCCGGGAAAATTTTGATCTCGCCGGCACAAGCGATTGAAACTTACCAAAAAGACGCCGTCAATCCGACGCCGGACATTGCCGGACTGATGTGCGTTTTGCCGCGCCTGCTTGCGTTGCCAAAAAATCTGACGAGCGAACCGCAACGCGCTTGGTGGGCGAAAGTGCTGAACGATCTTCCACCGCTGCCGCTCGGCACGACGGCCAGGGGCAAATTGCCGCCCAAAGGAGTCGGTGATGCGGATGGAAAGAAAGTTATTTTGCCGGCGGAACAATATGGGGAGCCGCGGAACAGTGAAAATCCGGAGCTTTATGCCGTGTTTCCCTACCGGCTCTACGGCGTGGGCAAACCGGATTTGGAGCTGGCGCGGAACACGTTCGCCGCGCGGCTTTTTCCTTTTGCGAAATGCTGGGGACAGGATGGCGTCGAAGCGGCGCTGCTCGGCCTGACGGACGAGGCGGAGAACGTGGTTCAGCGGGAATTCACTTCTTATGGCAACCAGCGCTTTAGCTGGTTCTGGTCCAAGAACAGCGACTGGATTCCTGACATGGACAACGGCGGTGCCGGCATGGCCACGCTGCAATTGATGCTAATGCAATGCGACGGCGGGCAAATCCGGCTCCTGCCCGCGTGGCCGAAAGACTGGACGGCGGATTTCAAGCTGCACGCGCCGTTTCAGACCACCGTCGCCGGCCATGTGGAGCACGGAAAAATCACCGGCTTGAAAGTCTCGCCGGCTGCCCGAGCCAAGGACGTCATTATGCCGGACATCAGATAAAGCAACCGGCGAACCGGATTGAATCGCATGAATAATTATTCCAAAAGTTTTTTACCCGACCGTTGCAAATTCGCCGCCGGGCTGTTGCTGGCGAGCTTGATCGCTTTGAAAGCGCAGGATTTACCGGCGTATAAAAATGCGTCGCTGCCGGTCGAGGCACGGATTGCGGATTTGCTCCAGCGCATGACGCCCGAGGAAAAAGCCCGGCAGCTCGACATGTTTTTTGGCTGTGAATCGCTGCTCGACGCCAACCAATTCACGAACCGAACGCACGCAAAGCCCGACGCGATGTTGAATCCGCAACTCGCGGAAAAAAACCTTGGAACGCTCGGAGCCGGTTCCATTCACGATCTTTATCCGCACGCCAAACTTTGTAACGCGGTGCAAGCTTGGGTTCTCAAATCAAATCGGCTCGGCATTCCGGCGTTGTTCCTCGAAGAAGGATTGCACGGCTACATGGATTTCGATGAAGTGGTTTTCCCGCAGAGCATCAATCTGGCGGCGACGTGGAACCCCGATCTTGCGCAGCGCACCGGCGCGAGCATCGCGGCGCAGGCCCGCGCGAACGGCGTGGCCATGATTCTGGGGCCGGTGTTGGATGTCGCGCGCGATCCGCGTTGGGGCCGCGTCGAGGAGGACTTTGGCGAGGATCCGTTTCTCACCGGGCAGTTGGGCTTGGCCTACGTTCGTGGCATGCAGGGCGATTCGCTCGACTCCGATCATACAGTCATTGCCGAGCCGAAACATTTTGCCGGTCACGGCAGCCCGGAAGGCGGACTGAACACGTCGCCAACTCACGCCGGCGAGCGCGAAGTCCGCTCGGTCATGCTGAAATCATTTGAACCCGCCCTCCGCGAAGGCAAAGCGATGGGCGTGATGGCGGCGTATCACGACATTGACGGCGTGCCTTGCACCGGAAACCCGTGGCTGTTGACCAAAGTGCTGCGCGACGAATGGGGCTTTCAAGGTTTCGTGCTGTCTGATCTCGGCGCGATTCGACGGCTTTATGACACGCATCACGTCGTGGCCACGCCGGCGGACGCCGTGCTGCTCGCGCTCAATTCCGGCGTGGACATGCAGTTTTACGATTTTGATCACGACGTTTTTCAAAATGCCATCGTCGCCGGGTTGAAGGATGGGCGTCTTTCTGAAATGGTGCTGAACCGCGCCGTGGCGCAGGTGCTGCGCGTGAAATTTTTGCTCGGCCTGTTTGAACATCCGTTCGTGGATGAAAAACTGGATGCCGCAGTGCGCCACAGCCAGGCACAATGTGATCTGGCGCTGGAATCCGCGCGTGAATCGTTGTGCCTGCTGAAAAATGAAAATCAACTTTTGCCGTTGAGCCTGAACCTCGCGCGAATTGCGGTGATTGGTCCGAATGCGAAGGTTGCTCGGCTCGGCGATTATACCGAAGCCGCGCCGGAAAAGGCCGAACAAGGCATGTTCGCCCAGATCAAACGCATCGTTTCACCAAAAACAGAAGTTTTATTTTCAGACGGTGAAAATATTTCCGCCGCCGTGGCGCTGGCACGCAAAGCCGACGTTGTCATTCTCGGCCTGGGCGAATGGCAAAAAATTTCCGGCGAGGGATTTGACCGTTCCGACCTCGATCTTCCCGGCCAGCAGGAAGAACTTTTGGAAGCTGTGGCCGCCACCGGCAAGCCCGCGGTGCTGGTATTGCAAAACGGTCGTCCGCTTTCCATCAGTTGGGCGGCGGCGCATGTGCCCGCGATTCTCGAAGCGTGGTATCCCGGCGAGTTTGGCGGACGCGCCATCGCGGAAACTTTGTTCGGCGAGAACAATCCGGCGGGGCGGCTGCCGATCACGTTTCCGCGCAGCGTCGGGCAACTGCCGGTTTTCTACAATCATTTCCCGTCAAAAAACAATTCCTACGTCGAAGGCGACAGCTCGCCGCTGTTCGTGTTCGGACACGGTTTGAGCTACACGACATTTCGCTACGATCCGCCTGTTGTGAATGTTCCAGCGACGGACGGCAATGGTGAGGTGGAAATTTCTGCCCGCGTCACCAATACGGGCACGCGCGACGGCGACGAAGTCGCGCAGCTTTACGTCCGCCAGACTACCGCCAGCGTGGCCACGCCGGTCAAGGCGTTGAAAAGCTTTTCGCGCATTCATCAGCGCGCGGGCGAATCGCAAACGGTTTTGTTCCGAATCAAAAAATCAGAACTCGCAGTTTGGAGCGCGAGCGGCGAATGGAAAGTGGAACCGGGCGAATTTGTTTTTGGCGTCGGCGGCAGTTCCAAAGTGGAGCTTACCGCGAAGTTCACACTGAAATGAAATTGTGAGTCAGTAAGCTTCAGACTTGTGCCGGGCGACGGCTTCCAGCCGGCTGCGAACGTGCATTTTTTGGCAGATGTTTTTGACGTAGGTGCGCACGGTTTCCGCGCTGATCTTGAGTTGATCGCCGATTTCCTTGTAGATAAAACCGCAGGCAAGCAGATCCAGCACCTCACGCTCGCGCGGCGAAAGATTTTCCGACTCGGTCGGGGAAATGCCGATGAGGTGAAAATGCCGGACCACCTTGCTCGCAATGTGGCTGGACATCGGCGCACCGCCGGTGGAAACGTCGCGGATGGCGGCCAGCAACTGCGCCGGCGGGCTGGACTTGACGAGATAGCCGTTCGCGCCGGCTTTCAACGCGCGAAAGATGCGTTCGCTGTCTTCATACACCGTCACCATGATCACCTGTAACGTGGGCAGGACTTTTT
The DNA here is from genome assembly GCA_903944085.1 of uncultured Verrucomicrobia subdivision 3 bacterium. Taxonomy (GTDB): domain Bacteria; phylum Verrucomicrobiota; class Verrucomicrobiia; order Limisphaerales; family UBA11358; genus UBA11358. The sequence continues at coordinate 18,025 of CAJAQO010000040.1, read as the reverse complement.
TGATTTCCGCAACGCATTGGATGCCGGACATGCCGGGCAGCTTGATGTCCATAAGCACCACGTCGGGCTTCTTTTCCAGCACTTGAGGCAACGCTGCCTCGGCGGAATCGAACGACCCGAGGCATTTGATGTCCGGCGCGGACTCCAGAATTTCCACCAACTGCTCGCGCAACCCGCGGTCGTCTTCGACGATGATGACATTTTTTTTCATGGGTGCTGAGGTAGTTGACCGCACAAGGTTTTCATTTTGTAAAAGGCGGGCGAGTGCGGCGTCAGACGATTGGCCGGACGCGCAGGTGAACACAAACGGTTGTGCCTTTGCCCGGCTGGCTTTCGACGGTGCATTGGCCGCCAATGCTGGCCAAGCGCTGTTTCATGTTGGCCAGGCCATTGCCGCCGGTCTCGGTCGCCGTTTCAAATCCCGCGCCATTGTCTTGGACGGAAATCGCCAGCACCCCGCCGGTGAACGTCATGTGCATGGAGAGTTCGGACGCGTGTGCGTGCTTGATCACGTTATGAATCGCCTCTTTGACCGCCATGCTGATGTTGTGCCTCGTCTGACTGGAAACCTGGACCTCGGCCGGCAGGCCCGCCAGGTAAAACCGGCAGCGCGGTCCCGTTTGTTCGCACAATTTGTTCGCCATCTGGCAGAGATAACTGCCGAGCGCCTCCAAATTGTCATTTTCGGGGCTGACGGCCCAGACGGTTTCATACAGCGCCGCCACCAGTTCGCGCGACATTTTGGAAATGCGATCAAAGTCGGCCCGCGCTTTTTCGGGAAAGGCATCGTTGTTCTGCGACACGGCGCTGACGAGCGAAATTTGGGTCACCCGCGCACCAAGGTCGTCGTGGATGTCCTGGGCAATTCGCAAGCGTTCCTGTTCTAAGGCGCGTTGCTGTTTCAGCCGCTGCATTTCCCGCCGCATTTTGTGCCAGACAAAATAGCGGCTGATCCCGACGGTCAGCATCGAAGCCGCGAGCACAACGATGCTCCAAAACCACGGCGTCTTCCAAATGGGTTGCGGCACGAAAAGATTCACCCCACATTCCACGCCGGTCAGCCGGCCGAAAACATCTGTGCCGGCGACGCGAATTCGGTAACTGCCAGGCGACAATCCCTCATACCGCGCTTCGCGGGATGAGCCGAGCCCCACGCTAAACATTTCGTTCCACTCAACCACCAGCCGCTCGCCCGGCGCAACCGATGGAGCGGACTCCAAAATATTATGCCATTCACCGTGGCTGCTAAGATCCTCGTCAAGGACGGCGAACGCCCGCGTTTGCGGGTCCTGACCGAATCTGACGACGCGCGCTATGCTCGGCCGCGTGCCGTCATGCATCCAGCCGGCGGGCGGATCGTCGTCAACATGAGCCGCCGCCTCGTTGTCGAACGGTGACCGGAGCAGGACCGTGCGGTCGGTTTTTGAAACCACCAGGTTGGCCACGATGTAAATGCCAACTGAATCCGGCGGACCGGCGGAAGAAATCACCACCAGCAACCGCGCGGCCTGCGGCGGCACGAGCAGCGTTTCGCGGCGATGGGTGAGCGAGGAATTTTTCAGCGAACCGGTCCAGCCGGTGCTCTCACCATGGACAGGATAAAGATTTTGTCCAACCTGATCGCCGGCGTGATTGTAAAACCGGACGGTCAGCCCCATTTCTCCGCCGGCCTCGTGCCACGCCTTTTCGTAGCCTTCCAGCATGTAGCGCAGACGCAGCGGCGGATTGACGGCATTTTTATCCGGGCCAAATCCGAAAACGATGTTGTTCGGAAACGGGCCTAGGTTGACGGGCTTGTGCTCGGCAAATGAAATCGTCTTCCCGTTCACCGCCACCGAATGCATCGCGAGCGGATGGCTGTCATCCGCTGCCCGCGCGAACACGGCGAATGCCAGACATACCGTCGTCAAAACGGTTTTGGCGCGGGCACCGCCGGAGCTCATGCGCTCAAACATAACAGTCGGCATCAAATTCGTAACGTCAATATGGTCTTACTGGATTCGCACGCGGTAAAAATGGCTGATGCCGCCCGCATCATTCACCGTCTGCGTCGAACCGTTGCCGGCAATCGGGCTGTGCAGCGGCAGCCACTGCGGATCGGTCAAATTGGTTTTGCCTTCCACTTGGTAGCTGTAACCCGCCAGCGTCGGAAACGACAAATTTAAATTTCCGCCGCCGAAAGCAGCCGCCAGCGACACGCGGGACGGCGGCGTGTAAACCGGGACGAGCAGGTAAAAATTGGCGTTGTAATTTCCACTATCCGTCGTCGCCCGAAACGTTTTCGCGGCGCCACTGTTCGTGATCGCAACCAAATTTCCGCCGGAATCTTTTAGCGGCACCCAATTGTAAATCTGCCAGGCGCCGGTGGCGGGCACGGCGAAAGTTCCCAGCCGCGTCACCGTTTGATTCGTCGTGCCCTGACCGCTGGTCACGAGCGACAGGCTCGCACTGTCCGCAACCGCGCCGATGCCGTCGGCACCGCGCAGATAGCAATAAAAAGTTCCCGCCGGAAATGTTCGCGTATAGTTGCCCCAGTTGCCGCCGTTGTTGAAACCGACGTCGTAATCCGTCAGGTTTGGATTGACGGCGGCGCGCGGCGTGTCTGACGCGCCTTCGGTTTCGAGGCCCGGCGGATTTGGCCGATACGCCGCGTTGCCCTGACCGGCATTCACACTGTGCAAATCAATTCCTTCCACGCCGGCCAAATTCGCATAAGCGTCGGACTGCGGGTTGTCGAAAAAATTTCCGCCGCCGTAATCAAAATCTTCCGCCTCGAACGAATAGCCGCTCGGATCGAACGTGTCGAAATTCACCGTCGTCGAAACCGTCCGCGAGTTGTTGTCCGTCGCGTTGATCGTTGCGGTGTGAGGATGGTTTAGCGTCAGCCCCGGAAATGTCACCGTGCGGCTGTTCGCGCCGCCGGTGATCGCAAGGTTGGTTTGAACCGCACCATCCACAGTTAGATTAATATTTGCTGGCTGGATGCCGGCTGAAGACAGCGCGACAAAGCTCAACACATTCGTGTGCTGATAAAGGCTCGAACCATCGGGATAAATTCCGTAAATCACCGGCGCGTTTGGATCGAGCACAGCGTAACGCGCGAGCGCGAAGTCACTCCAGCAATTCACCGGGTTGTTCGACGCGAGATTATACAACGCGCAGCCGTTGTAAGCGTAGCAACCAATGAACTCGTTGGTTTTTCCCGCCATGCCCGCGCCCGCGCCAAAGGTCACGTTGTAAACTGGATTGCCACTGACGCTCGCGGATGAATTCACCAGATGAAATACGCCGCCGTTGACCACGCTGCCCAACGCGGAACCGTTGTCGGAATGAAAGCCTTCGATGCCCACGTCGCCGCCGTTGATGTTGAAATCCAGATGATTTCCGCCCCATTGCACGACATCTTCAAACCGCGCTGTTCCTTGAAAATTGGTCGTGCTCAGCACCGTCACCGTGGCCTGCGCCTGGTCGCTGAAGCCGCCGAAATTGAACGCCGTGATCGGCGTGTTGATCGCGTCCAGCGTGCAGGCCGGCGCGGCGGCGTCCAAGTTGAAACCCTGGATGCTTGCATCGCAATAATTGTTGATGAGCGTGACATTCGGCCCCAACCCGTTTTCGTCGGCGAGGCGCAGGTAGGTTTTTTCGATGATGCTGAAATCTTTCACCAGCAGCTCGCGGCAGTTGCCGAGCACATACATTTCCAAATTGTGCGAAACAAAATTCAGCACCGGTGCCTGCACCGGGCCGGGCAGCGAGCTTTGTGAGTCGCTGTTGTCCACCCAATAAGTCCAGTTGCCGTGACAATCCAAAATCGTCCCGGAGGAGCCGTTGCCGACGCGAAAGCCGGTTTTCAGCGCCCAGCCGTCCAGCATGTCAATGAAATGATTGGTGCAAGGGTAACTCGCCAAATCAACGTAGAAATAGGGATTCGGACAACAAATCGCCTTCGCATAAACATTCGCGCCGCGTCCCTGGATCAGCGGTGGAAACGGAATGCAATTTGTATTTTGCGTTTCATAGCTTGCGGTCATCCCGGTTACGCCGCTGTTCGCTTCGAGCGTGATGGCGGGCGCGCCGTTGGTTGTGCCCTGGCCGGCGTAAGGTTGCAAGACCGTGCCTTTCGCGTGGCCGTCCGACGCCGGTTGCGACCGATGGCGCATTTCAAACGCGCCACGCAATTCCACGCCGCTGGGCACGTCGAGCGTGGCGGTCAACTTGTATTTTCCCGCCGGCAAATAAACGATGCCGCCGCCGTTGCCAGCCGCCGCAGTCAACGCATTCTGAATGGCTGTCGTGTCGTCGTGAACGCCGTCGCCATACGCGCCAAATGTTACGTCGGTGGCGACGAACAAATTTGTTTTTGCGGGCCGGCGCGACAGGTCGTCATTAAAAACATTTGTCCATTGAACATTCGGCGGTGTGACAGCGGCGGCCTGCCGCGCATCCACGAGCAAATTGCTGATGTTGCCGAAATTCACGAGATTTGTCGCCGGCCCAAAAGTGCAGCCGCTGAATGCTGCGCGCGTCGCCGAGGCGCTCAACACACACTGCGTCGCGCCGAGCAGCGTGGAATTCACCACATTGAACACGCCCGGCCCGGCAAGATTGAGCGCGTTGGAAATCGTGCAGTTTTGAAACTGCATCCATGAATGCCAGTCGCCGCCGGTCACATTCGCCGCCGCGCCTTTACGCCCGATGATCGTGCAGCCGAAAAATTGCGCGTTGGCATCCGTGTTCGTGCTGGTGCGGCTGATGGCCACATCGCCGTCGAGCGTGAAACACGCGAACATCAGGCCAAATGCGCTCGGCATGTTTTGCGCCAGCAGCGCCGTGGCGCAATTGGTGACCGCGCCGTGGTAAAACGTCACGCCCGGCTCGCCGTTCGTCGCGCTCACGGTTTCGATACCGATGTTATAGCCGCTGATGAAAGTGTCGAAGCCCATTTCACCGTCCACGCGCAGCAGCCGCATCCCTTCGCCGTTGGCACGCATCCACGCCGCGTGCGTGCCGCCGGACGCGGGCGAATTTGACAGCCCGGCCAGCGGCCACACGTCCGGCGAAAAACGCACGTCTTCCGCGTGGCACACGTCGAAAATCTGGTCCATCTGAATTCCCAAGCGCAGCGGTGAACCGACCAGCGTGCGCAAAATGTTTTTGTCGCCGCCACTGGTCAATCCTTGATACGAATTGACCAGCGCGACGTTCGCGACAACGGAATCGCTGCCGACCTGGATGCTGAACGGATACGGCGTGATGCTCGCCGCGTTTTGATTTGGATACCAAATGTTCACGCCGCGCAACGCCGTGGAATGATTCATGGTGATGAATGGCGTGCCATTGCTCTGGCCCGCGCCGAAATAAATCTTGAACGTCGTGCCGACGAGCGGGCCGCCGGTTTTCGTCCAGTCCTGCCAGTCGCCATGCAGCGTCACGCCCGTCGGAATCGTGAGATTCGTGTAAAAAGCATAATTGCCCGCCGGCACGAATACCACGCCGCCGCCGGAGCCGCCGGAATTATAGACCGCATTCATCGCCGACTGAAACGCCGCGCTATCGTCCGTGATGCCGTCGCCGACCGCGCCGTATTGCTGCGGCGTGGCCACCGCAACGACGATTTCATTTGTGTTCAGCGGCGGAATAATGAGGCGCGGCTGGTTCGGCGAAACATAAATTGAAACGAGGCGCTTGTTCGCCGCATCGTCCACGACGGTCAATCCGGCGGGAATCGAACCGGCGACGAAATTGCCGCTGCCACTGCGCAGGCCGGAGAATTGCAGCAAAATGTTGGTGCCGGATTGCACGACGTTGGCCACGTTCACCGTGACGTTGCCGTTCAAATTCAAATTGCCGCTGACATTCACGATGGGAACGGTGAGATTACGTTGACCGCCAAGATTAAACGCCAGCGTCGGCGCACCGCTGCCGAGCGTCAGCACGGTCATCGGCAGCGAACTGGCCGTATTCGCGGCGGTCACGCTCAATGTGCCGGCGGTGTTCGTGTAAACCATCGCCACGTTGGCGGCTGTGCTCAGAACAATTGTGCCGGAGCCGCTGATCGTCGTGCCGCCGGTATAAAAATTTGCGCCCGTCAATGTCAGCGTGCCTGTGCCGGCTTTGACCACGGCCAGTTGCGCACCCGCGCCGGTGTTTTGCAGCGCACCGCTGAACGTGCAAGAGCCGTTGCCCAGCGTCAGCGTTGCGGACGTGCCAGCAGCGGTGTTGTCCACAATGCCGGCACCGAAAAGATTGGCGATTGTTTCACGATTGCCGTTCAAGTCAAAAATTCCGCCGGCGGAAACCGTGACGGACGCGCCATCATAAATCTGGTCACCGCCCGTGCCGGTGATCCGCGCCGTCGCGCCGCTGTTCACCGTCAAACCCGGCCCGCCGATGGCGTGCGCGCCGCCGCTGCTGGTTTTGTTCAAATTGACCGTGCCCTGGTTCACGTTGATTCCGGTGCTGGCGTTGTCGCCATTGCCGCTGGTCGTCCACACGCCGCCGCCGGTTTTGGTGACGACAAAATTTCCGTTGTTCGGCGAATTCACCGAACCCGAATGCCCCGCCGCGCCGGTCGCCAGCGTGCGACCCGTCGCGACCGTCCATGTTTGATTTCCACCGAGCGTAATGGTGCCGCAGTCCACAGTAAGATTGACCGTCGCGGTAGCGAGGCTGATGCCATTGCTCAACGTCAGCGTCGTGCTGCCGTTGATGTAAATCGGCGCGGCGGGATTGCTGATGATAATGCCATTCCACGCGGCGGCGCTGCCAAGTGTGTTGGTGCAATTTACGGGCGTGGCAACGATGCTATTCCAAAGCGCGTTGTCGCTCCCGGTCGGCGCGACGTCGCTGACCCAACTGCCGCCGGATTCAAGATTGCTGTTGTTGTTGGCTTTGATCTGGTCGCCACGCGCCAGTGAAATGAAAAATAAAATTGCGCAGACGGGTGCCAACCGGAGCGGAAGGCGGCGAGGAAACGTGAAATAATATCGGCGTGGAATTTTTGAACTCATTTTCCGCCTTCCGCCCGGGGCGCATCCAGCTTCAACGAACGCACGAGAAATTTTTCAAGCACTTGATCAAAACCCGCGCCGCCGGGAAAGCCGTGGCCACCGCTGGGCGTCATCCAATAAGAGGCGTCCGCACCAGCCACGCGAAGCTTTTCGCAGAGCGCCTGGCCGTGCAGTCCGGGCACGATGGGATCTTTTTCGCCGTCGCAGACGAGCAGCGGCGGGAGGTCTTTGCGGACGTGACCGACCGGACTCATTGCCTCGTAAAACGCACGGCCAGTTTCAGTTTCTGGCGTGATGCCGTGAAACAGCACACGCAAGCGCGGTCGCGAGTCGTAGGGAATTTTATCGTCCGGCCCGCGAAAGGAAATTTTTCCGTTGTCATGGTTGACAACATCATCCGGCCCTTGGTTCCAGAACCGCACGAAATCCGTCGGCGGAATGTAGCTGAAACTGCCGGACACTTTGGCGCTGACGTTTTCGAGTCCGGGCAGCGGCCCGCCGTCAGGAAAATCGTCCGGCACCATCGCCACCATCAGGCTCAAGTGGCCGCCGGCCGAACCACCGGTCACGTCAATACGGTCGGGATCAATGTGGAAGCGTGCCGCGTTTTTGCGGATGAAACGGATGGCGTTGCGGCAATCGCGGATGTTTTCCGGAAAACCGCCGTCGCGGCCAAGCCGGTATTCGATGGAAAAAACCGCCAGTCCGCGACGTTTGAAAAACTGCCAGCCGCCAACGTGTTCCAATTGCGAAGCCTTGCCGCCGCCAAACCACCAGCCGCCGTGAATCTCCACAATAGCCGGCGCCGGCGCAACCTCGCCTTCCGGCAGAAAGGCATTCAAGGTCAAATTCTTCCCGGCGACCGTGCCACAGACAATGTTAGTTTCCGCGTGATATGCGGGCGGTTCCGCCGCCGAAATGGCCAGGTTTGCGGCGAGCCAGAGCATGGCCGGAAGACAGAGCGCCAATATTTTTTTCATGGGTGCTGGAAGTTGTAAGTTGCCATGCTGGCTCAGTGGTGGACGCATTGTGCGCTGATGGCTTTGCATCAACTATCCCCGTTTTAGGGGATATTTGACGCTAAGCGATTGCTTTAACCTATCGCCATAAAACAATACATCAGGTGCAGCCGACAAGGTTTGTTCTGATTGCAACCAAAACGCAACCTCCAACTTGAAAATCGCTCCGTGAAAATTTTAGCGCTGCTGCCGCTGCTGTTCGGACTTTGCGCCGCCCACGCGCAAAGCAAACATGATCCGGCCTCGCGGTTTCCCGCCTATCAAGGGCTGGTCATGTGCGGCTACCAAGGCTGGTTCCGGGCGCAGGGAGATGGCTCCGGGCAGGGCTGGGTGCATTACGGCACGCAGGGCCGATTGGACGCGACGCATATTCATCTCGATTTGTGGCCGGACGTTTCGGAATATGCGCAAACGTATGCCACCGGACTGACCAATACCGACGGCTCCGTGGCACGCGTGTTCAGTTCGTGGGACGCTAGCACAACCGATTTGCATTTTAAGTGGATGCAGCAATACGGCATTGACGGCGTCTTTATGCAGCGATTCTTTTATGCCACGCGGACGGAAGAAAGTCGCCGCGAGAGCCGCGTGATTCTGGGCAACGCCCTCAAATCGTCGCAGAACCATGGTCGCGCGATCGCCGTGATGTATGATTTGTCCGGCATTAAAGCCAGCGGCGAAGATTGTGCCAGTATCATCCAGGATTGGAAGGAATTGGTGGACGACTTAAAAATCACGTCGCAGGGCACCAACCAAACATACCTTTACGACCACGGCAAACCGCTCGTCACCATTTGGGGACTTGGTTTTCCCGACCGGGCTTACAACATCCATCGCATCGGCGTGGACAAGCTCATTGATTTTCTGAAGCACGATCCGCAATACGGCGGGTGTGCCGTGATGCTGGGCGTGCCAACGCATTTTCGCGAACTGAACACGGACTGCCTGCCGGACCCGTATTTGCACGAGCTCATCGCCGCGGCGGACATCGTGATGCCGTGGATGGTGGGCCGGTTCTCGCCGTTGCAGAATCAGCAAATGGCGCGCTACGCCACGGAGGTGAAGGCCGACATCGCGTGGTGCGACGCGCGGCAGCTGGAATATGCACCCTGCGTTTATCCCGGATTCAGTTGGTTTAATTTGAGCAAAACCGAGTTCGGCGGCGGGAACCCGCTCGATCAGATTCCGCGCCTGCAAGGAAAATTTTATTGGTCCCAAATTTGCGCCGCCAAAGCGTCCGGCGCAAAAATGCTTTACGTCGCCATGTTCGATGAAATGGATGAAGGCACTGCCATTTTCAAATGCACCAGCCGGCCGCCGCCGGGCGCGCGATTTGTTTCCTATGAGGGCGTGCCCGCCGATCATTATCTTTGGCTGACCGGCCAGGCGGGGAAAATGTTGCGCGACGAAATTCCTTTGACCACAAATATCCCCGCGCGAACCATGGCTGAAAACAAATAACATGAAAAATCAACTTCTCCAAATCCTAGCGGTTTGTTTGACAACCTGCACCGTGCCGGTTCAGGCCCAAGTCGAATGGGTGGTGCCGTCCATGGGCGGGCAAGGTTTCATGCTTGAACCGACCCGGCCCACGGTGTCGCTGCCCAACAGCATGGTGCGTGTTTATCCCGTGCGCAAAGACCAGTTGGACGACCAAATTCATTCATTTCCGCTGACCATCATTTCGCACCGGCTCGGCGAATTGTTTTGGCTGATGCCGTCCGACGGCGCGCCGGGCGCCTGGGATCGCGCGCAGGCTTATGATCAGGAAACCGAGACGCCGTATTATTACGCCACACGTTTTGACGCTTCACTGATTCGCACGGAATTTTCACCGACGGCGCGCTGCGGCTATTTTCGTTTCACATTTCCATCCGGCCAACCGACCGTGCTGCTGGCTAACCGGCGCGATGGCGAGCTGACGCCCAATCAGGACGGCAGTTTTACAGGCCTTGAAAAATTTCGCGGCGAGAGCCGGATGTCGTCCGGCGAAATGCAAGCTTTCGTTTATGGTGAATTCAGCGCGCCGGTCAAAATTGAAAAATCCGCCGGTGGCAAAGGCAGCCGACTGACAATTTCCGCGCCCGGCGCGGGAAAAGTTTTGGAATTTCGTTACGGCATTTCGTTTATCAGCGTTGAACAGGCGAAAGCCAATTTGAAAAAAGAAATTCCTGCGTGGAATTTTGACGCCGTCAAGGACACCGCCCGCGCCCGCTGGAACGAAGTGCTCGGCCAGATTGAAGTCACCGGCGGCACACCAGAACAGAAGCGCGTTTTTTACACGTCGCTTTACCGCTGCTACGAACGCATGGTCAACATCAGCGAGGATGGGAAATATTACAGCGCGTTCGATCACCAGATTCACAAGGATGCGCGTCCATTTTATGTGGACAACTGGCTGTGGGACACCTACCGCGCGCTGGAGCCGCTGCACGCGTTGCTGAATCCGGAAATGGAAGCGGACAAAGTGCAGTCTTACGTTCGCATGTTCGAGCAATCCGGCTGGCTGCCGACGTTTGCGGTGCTCTGGGGCAATCATGAGTGCATGACCGGCAACCCCGCCGCGCCGTGGTTTGCCGATTGCTGGGCCAAAGGCGTCACGAATTTCGATCTCGCCATGGCGTATGCCGGGGTGCGCAATAATTCGCTTGAAGGCACCTGGCTGCCGTGGCGGCGCGGGCCGAAATGTTCGCTCGACGATTTTCTGAACGAGCACGGCTATATGCCCGCGCTCAAGGCAGACGAGAAAGAAACGGTTTCGCAAGTGCATCCCTTCGAGCGCCGCCAGGCGGTTTCGGTGACGCTCGCGCAAAGCTATGACGACTGGGGTGCCGCACAACTGGCGCGGGATCTCGACAAGAGTGGCGACGAGCAATTGTTTTTGAAACGCGCCGCTGATTACAAAAATGTTTTTCGTGTGGACCAAGGCCACGCCTGGCCCAAGGACGCCGACGGCAAATGGATTGAACCGTTTGAACCCGGCTGGTCCGGTGGCATGGGCGGCCGCGACTATACCACCGAAAACAATGGCTACACTTACGACTGGGACGTGCAGCATGATTTGAGCGGATTATTCGAGTTGATGGGCGGGCGCGCAAAAGCCGAGGCGAAACTGGATCAGCTTTTCCGCGAGGGACTTGGTCGCAGCAAATTTGAATTCTGGGCAAAATTTCCCGACGCGAGCGGATTGGTCGGACAGTTTTCGATGGGCAACGAACCGAGCCTGCATATTCCGTATATTTACAATTACCTCGGCGCGCCGTGGAAAACGCAAAAGCGCGTGCGCATGTTGCTTGACACGTGGTTCACCGAAACCACGCTCGGAATGCCCGGCGACGAAGACGGCGGCGGCATGTCGGCGTTCGTGGTCTTTTCGATGATGGGACTTTATCCCGTCACGCCCGGCCTGCCGATTTACGATCTCGCCAGCCCCGTGTTTGATCGCGTGACCATCAAGCTGCACAATGGCAAAACCTTTACCATCGTCTGCCGGAACAATTCCGCGAACAATAAATACATCCAAGCCATCAAGCTGGACGGACGTGACCAGACAAAAGTCTGGATCAAACACGCCGACGTGGTTGCGGGCGGCAAACTGGAACTGCAAATGGGCGATACGCCGAACCGGACGCTGGGAAACAAGCCGGAAGATTTTCCGCCGTCGGCGCTCTCGCAAAACCCAACGCCCTAGCCGAAAGTGAGCGCCGATTGATGCCGCAGGCAATGGAGAATTTTGATTTGACTGGCGGCCAGCGGCCAACGCCAGGCAATTCAAAAAAATATGAACCACAAAGCGATTTCGTTTCGTAGTTTTTTCCATGCCGGCTGGCTGTTTGTTTTTTTATTTTGCCCCTGCGGTTCAGGGCTGGCGCGCAATTATCATTTTGACGGCAGCATGTCGGAGGCGGTTTTGCGAAGTTATCTTTCGCGTTCCATGACGATGATGTATCTGCTGCTCGGCCACGGCGACCTCGACGACAACATCCGCATGATGACGAACTGCGGCGTGAAGTTCGCCGGGCGCGCGGTGTATGATTGGGGTCGCGAAGAAGGCGGTGAATCGGCGCTGCCGCAAAAAATACAGCGCGCGAAAACAGACGCCACGAAAGTTCACGCCGCCGACCCGGAAATTATTTTGCAGGCGTGCGTCTTCGAGATCGTTTCCCGCGATGTGGACAAGCTGCCCGTGCCCGCCTGGGTGTTTCAAGAGTTGGGCCGGCCGGTGGAAACGCGCAACTTTCGTTACGACGACATTATTTATCCGAACAGCGGTCAGCAAAATCAATGGGGTCAAGGCGCGTCCGTTCCCGACGTCAGCCGGCCGGAAACGAAGCTTTGGTTTTTTTATCTGGCTGCTTCCTACCTTGACGCCGGCTGCGAGGCGATTCACTTCGGACAGGCGGAATTGATGAACCGGCGCGATCCGAACTTGGATCATTGGTTTGAAGTGCTGGACGCCGTGCGCAGCTATGCCAAAAAACACGCGCGCCGACACTTCGTTGTGTGCGACGCGCATGTGCCGGGCGGCGGTTTGGTGCGCGACGGGAAACTGCTGTTTGACTTTCACTCATTTCCATTGCGAATTGAAGAGCTGCCGGGAAAACCTCAACAGGCGCAATTGCGCGTCGGCTACACCGATGCCATTTATGGAAGAAGCAAAGGCGGCATCACGCCGAGCGGCTGGCGTTGTGATCATTTGCCTTACCTCGTGGAATTTGATAATTACGGCAGCAGCCGCCAGCCCGGTCAGGCGGGCATGGGACGGTTCTGGATTTGGGGTTGGGACGAGATCACTTGGTTTTCACAACAGCCCGAAAGCGATCGCAATGAATGGCTGCGTTACTCGTGGCAGTGGGTCCGCGATCATGACTCCGCCGGCAATCTGGAAATGCCCGGCTACCGTTGTCTATCCAGGATGGCCAATGGCAAACGCTGGTATTTTGTGAATCAACCGAGCACCGCGACGCCAGACGGATTTGGCCAGGAACAAATCATTCGGGCCATCTGGGCGGCGGATGCTGCGGGGGTGTCGGCAAAATAAACTTCCGAATCCAGCGCTCCCCGCTTTCGGGGATAGAGGTGAACGCGTTGTTCGTGACACACTTTTTTAAGGCCGATATTGATACAGCTATGCCAATAAAATTCCGCAAAGTTTTTGCTGCGTTTGCGGGCGCAGTCGTCGCCTTTGCCACCGCAAGTCATGGTGCCAATCCATTTATCACCAGCATTTACACCGCCGATCCTTCGGCGCATGTGTGGTCGGATGGACGGCTTTATGTTTATCCTTCGCATGATATGGATCCGCCCCGGGGCTGTGATTTGATGGATCGCTACCATGTTTTTTCGACGGCGGACATGGTGAACTGGCGCGATGAAGGAGAAATTCTGCGGGCCAGCCAGATTTTCTGGGGCCGGCTCGAAGGTGGCTTCATGTGGGCACCGGATTGTGCCTGCAAAGACGGCACTTATTATTTGTATTTTCCGCATCCCAGCGGGAGCAATTGGAACAAGACCTGGAAAATTGGCGTGGCGACCAGCTCCGAACCCGCAAGTAACTTCAAACCGGTTGGCTTTATCGGCGGCTTGGATGAAAACGCCATGATTGATCCCGCCGTATTCACCGACGCGGACGGACGGGTTTATTTTTACTACGGCGGCGGCGGCGTTTGCAAAGGTGGCAGGCTGAAACCCAACATGATTGAAATTGATGGTGCCATGCAAAACATGACCGGATTGTTTGATTTCCACGAAGCGACCTGGGTGTTTAAACGGGCGACGACTTATTATCTGACTTATGCGGACAATTTTCCCGGTTCAAACCGCATGCGTTATGCCACCAGCACAAGTCCGTTGGGGCCGTGGACGCACCGCGGCATTTATCTGGAACCCACCGGCTGCGATACCACCCACGGTTCGGTTGTGCAATTCCGGGGCCAATGGTATCAATTCTACCACAATCAATCCCTTTCTGGCCGGGGCAACCTGCGGTCCATGTGCGTGGATAAAATAAACTTCAATGAAGACGGCACAATCCAGATGGTGATGCAAACCAAGACGGGCGTGCCGTCCGCCGGCCCGGCGCTGGCACCTAAACCGGCCACAACCAAATATGAGGTCGGCAGCGCGCTGGTCGGCAATGGTGCGAAATTGGCGGAGGATGTTGCCGCATCCGGAGCGAAAAGCGCGCATGAATTGCATCTGGAAAATTCCTATTTGCAATTCGACCGGGTCAGCGGCGGTAACAACGGCGGCAGAGCGACCATTGGCATACACTATGCGACGAACGAAAATGCCAAACTAAAGTTGCTGGTCAATGGAGTTGATTTTTCGTTCGTGAACACACCCGCGACGGGTGACTGGGAAGCTTACCAGGGTCTGGCATCGCTGACGGTTCCGCTTGGGCCGGGCACAACCAACACAATCAAACTTGTTGGTGGTCATGGTGGGGCCAATGTGGATTACATAACTGTCAGTCCGCTGCCTTGACGCCGATCACGGAAGATTTGACCGCACGAAAGGCTTCTATTTCCACGCGCGGTGGAGGTTGCCAAATTGAAATTCCACGGACGGCAGCAAAACCTTTTTCAACAGAACCGCCAGCGGAATAGCCAGCACCACCGAGGCCACCACGTCGGACAAATGATGGCATTGCAGCGCCACGCGCGACCACATCACGGCCAGCGCATAAACCACCGCCACCGCGCCCCAGCCGCGATGAATGAGCCACGCCGCCGCCGCCAACCCGACCGCCGTCGCCGCGTGGCCGGAGGGAAACGCGCTGAATTTGAATTGGCCAATGATCCAGTGGCCGTTGTGCCACACGCCATAAAATCCCTGCGGCACATCGTGGTTGCTGGGCCGGGTGCGGCCAAACAGCCCACGCAAAATAGTCGCCGCCAGTCCGGTCAGCTCGGAGGTGAGCGCAATGAAAAAAACATTCGCCGCAAGGCTTGGTCGGCCCACCAGCAGAAAAAAAACGGCCAGGAAAATTCCCGCCGCGCCAACCACCCAGCCTTCGCCGACTTTGGAGCACCACCAAGCGACAGTATGAAGTTCAGGCCGGTTCGTCACATCGAGCGCGGCATCCACGCGGAGGTCGAACGGCCACGCGAGCGCGACCAAGCTGACGGCAGCCAGCAGCCAGAGCAGCGGGCGCCGGCGCGATTGAGCGGGTGCGGCCATGCGGCGAATGTATGCGTTGCGCTTGCAAATAAAAGCTCAAATCGCTAGTGTCCGCGTGAATTTCCGGAGCGCCGAGCCTTGCCCGGCCACCAAGCCGGCGAGGTTCGTGCCGGGCAAGGCCCGGCGCTCCGTTCGATCAATTCACCGATGCCATCCATTTTTGAAAAGCTGGCCGCGAAGCCGCAGCGCTCAATCCTGCTGTTCAGCCTTGTGCTGCTGCTGGCGGGCAACTGGATTTTGCCGCTGACGGACCGCGACGAGGCGCGCTTCGCCGAGGCCTCGCGCGAAATGCTCCAGCGCGGCGATTTCGTGGTGCCGTGGTTCAACGGCGCGTGGCGCTTCGACAAACCGGTTTTGATTTACTGGTGCCAAAGCGCCAGCTACTGCGTGTTCGGCGTGAATGATTTCGCGGCACGCTTGCCGTCGGTGCTGTTCACCACCGCCACGGCGCTGTTGCTGGTGCGCTGGGGTCGAAAACTCGCGGATTCAAAAACAGCTTTCCTCGCGGGTGCGATGTTTGTGGCCGGATTGCACGTCGCCATCATTGGCCGCGTCGCCACGGCGGACATGGCCATGGTTTTCTTCGTCACGCTCGCGGTGTGGAGCGGCTGGGAATTGACCCGCCCGGAAAATGCAGCGCGCAAAATCTGGTGGTGGATTTTCTACGTCACCATGGCGCTGGGATTTCTGGCGAAAGGGCCGGTCGCCTGGCTGCCGCTCGGCGGCATGGTGGTGGGACGCCTGTTCCGCAAGAATTCTTTTCGCCTGCCGCTGATTGAAACCGTGGTCGGCCTCGTCGTCGCGGCGGCGCTGGCGGCGTGCTGGGGCATTCCCGCGCTGGCGCAAACTGGCGGAAAATATTTTGACGTCGGCATGGGCGAACACGTCTTTCATCGCTCCGTCGGCGTGAACGACGGCCACGGCCTCGCCGGCGCGCTGGGCTTCATCGCCACGCTTCCGCTATATTTCGTGACGTTTTTCGCGAGTTTTTTCCCATGGTCCACGCGCGTGCCGTCGGTGCTGCGCCGCTGGTGGCCAGAACGCAGACGTGACGAAATCGGGTGGTATTTGCTGATGCAAGCTGCGGTCGTATTCGCAGTGTTTTCGTGTGTGCGAACCAAACTGCCGCACTATACGATGCCGGCATTTCCGTGCATTGCCTTGTGGCTGGCTTTGCAACTCGGACGGGAAGGCAACCCGTTCGCGTGGTTTGGGAAACGGTTTGCGGCGATGACGGTTTTAATTCTGGCGCTGATGCTGGGATTTTTCTCCGTCGCCAAAAATTTCCTGCTCACGGAAAATGTCTGGCGCGCGGTGCAGCCGCAGGTTCGCGCGGAAACCAAGGTCGGCTGCTTTGGCTACACCGAGCCAAGTTTGGTTTGGAAATTTCGCAGCGTGGTAACCAACATCGTCGTCCTCGGCGAAGTGAATTCGGCCAGAAATTTTCTGACCAACGCGCCGCCGTTCATCCTTGTGCTGCCGACCAAAGATTTCGCGGAGCTTGGGGCGACGAACGGAACACAACTGCGCGTTCACGGGCTGGACATGGTTAAATTCAAGAACTGGGATTTGACGGTGTTCGTGCGCTAAGGCCGGTCAGGCACCCTGCCCCGCCGCACAACTGGAATTTGGCTTTGGATTCAAACCGCAGGGAGGATCGCTTAATTTTTTGTTTTGGCCGGCGAAGAATTTTTTGCGGAAGGCACGGCGCAGGTTTGGGATTCGCAGGCGCGACCAAAAATTCGGCCGATGGACAGCCGATGGCGCGCAAACCATTCGTAACCCTGATCGGCCAGCCAGCGCAGCCCCGGCCACGCCGTTGGTGCCAGCAGCCAGCCAAGGCCGATGGCGCGATAGGCTTCGCGGAAAACGGCGACCTTTTTCACCATGCGTCCGTCGGGATAAACCCCGTGGATGACGCCCATCAATTCCTCGCGCGTGGCGTGATAAACCGACGGATCAAAAGCCGGCGCGGCAATATCTTCAAAGACGAGATGGCCGTGGCGATTGCGGTTTTGGAGAAAGCGCGCCTCGCGCCGGCAGAGCGGACACTCGCCGTCATACAACAGCTTGAAGCGCCAGGGATTTTTCATCGCGTTCAATTTATGGCGCGGGCGGATGGTTTGCACAATAAAAATGGCCGGGCCAAATCAATGGCCCGGCCGGGAAGAAAAACAATTTATTTTTTGGCGGCCACGGGCGCGGTTTCCTGCACAAGGACGGCCTTGTTCTTTTTCAGAAATTTTTCTATGTTCGCCTTGCTGCCGATGGAATTGGGAACGCGAACGGCATTATGCTTGGCCAGTTTGTAATGCACGAGCAGCTTGCCGACCAAATCCACTTTCATGCGCAATTCCGGCATATGCCAAACCTGGCCGGATTCCAGCGGTTGCATGGGAGCGCGCGGTGCGGCTTTTGTTTTCAACATGTCCTAGTCTGCCCGACGGCCGGGGATTAGCCAGTCAAATCGCGGCTTCCCGCGCACGCCACAGCGGAAGGCGTCAGGTGGGGCATAGACCGGCCACGCTGCCCCTCGGCCCAGGAATCTGGCAGTTGCTTGCCGTTGTTTAAATTGCGGCAGGCGCGCTCTTCGTTGAGCATCTGCCGGCAGGCATCCCGGCTCAAGCCGGCGGCGACGTTTTGCTGGGTGGCCGGCGCGAGGGTCGTCAAAGGCCGGAATACGCATTCCGATGGTTGTGACTCGCGGAACAATTTTCGATGAGCCGCAAAATCAAGGCGCGCAATTCGGCATCGGTTCCGCCCCAGTGCCGGCGGCCAAGAACCGGTTATCCGGCCCTTTGGCATCATCCGCTC
>CAJAQO010000039.1 GCA_903944085.1 uncultured Verrucomicrobia subdivision 3 bacterium | reverse complement strand
GTTTCGCGGATGCTCGAAGGCGAGCGCGAAAAACTGCTCAAGATGGAAGACCGATTGCAATTGCGCATCATCGGACAGAAGCAGGCGATCACCGCCGTGTCCAACGCTGTGCGCCGTTCACGCAGCGGATTACAGGACCCGAACCGGCCCATCGGCTCATTCATTTTTCTCGGCCCGACCGGCGTGGGCAAGACTGAGACGGCCCGCGCGCTGGCGGAATTTTTGTTCGACGACGAGAGCGCGATGATCCGCATAGACATGAGCGAATACATGGAGAAGCACACCGTCGCGCGGCTCATCGGCGCGCCGCCGGGCTACGTCGGCTATGAGGAAGGCGGGCAACTCAGCGAGGCTGTGCGGCGCAAACCGTATTCGGTGATTTTGTTCGATGAAATTGAGAAGGCGCACTCCGACGTGTTCAACGTGCTGCTCCAAGTGCTCGACGATGGCCGGCTCACGGACGGGCAGGGGCGCACCGTGGATTTCAAGAACACCATCGTCATCATGACCAGCAACCTCGGCTCGCCGATCATTCAGGAATATTTCATGGACGGCCACACCGACAAGTCCGCGCATCAGGCGATGGAGGACAAGGTGCTGGCGGAATTGAAAAAACATTTCCGCCCGGAATTCCTGAACCGCGTGGACGACGTCATCATTTTCCAAAGCCTCGATGAAAGTGAAATCGCGCGCATCGTGGAAATCCAGCTTGGACGTTTGGAGCAGCGGCTCGCGCAACAGAATCTCACGCTGGACGTGGATGCCGCCGCAAAGAAGCTGCTGGCGAGCGAAGGCTACGACCCGCAATTCGGCGCGCGCCCGCTCAAACGCGCGATTCAGGAACACCTGCTCGATCCGCTCGCAACGAAACTGCTGGCTGGTGAATACAAACCCGGCGATAAAATCAAGGTGACGGTGAAGGATGATGAGTTGGTGTTCTCGAAAAAGTAACTGGTGTATAACCTAAACCGACAACGATGGAATTATCGACCAAATGCGTTAAATGTGGGAAAGAAGCTTGGGTTGTCTTTGACCTTGAATCAGGTCAGAAATTAATAAAGTGTAGCTGGTGCGGGAATATTGCTTCTGCTGCCGGGCTAGATTTTAATCCCGACCCTCAATTTCTATATAAATACCGCCCTCATGATCAATTCAGCGAATCATGGATTCTAAACGAGGAACTTTTCTTCGCAAGCCCCGGTAAGTTTAATGACCCTTTCGACTCGAAGGTGATGTATACGATGGAAGGGACAATTGAGCAGAGGAAAAATTATTTGAGTTCAATCATTCAGGCCAAAAACCCTCAAATAAGGAAGCGGGAAAAGTGGAAGTTAATTAACAATGCAATACAAAACCAATTGCTGGAAAAAGATTACGACGGACACGTCAAAAGAATTCAGGCGCGCATCGATGAATATGGCGTCGTTTCATTTTCTCGAAAGCCGGATGATCTTTTGATGTTTTCGTATTATGCAAAGGAACATACCGGATATTGCTTAAAATATAGGCGTTCAAAAGAGAACATTTTGAGTTTGGCTCGCGAAATTAACTATGAACTTTCATATCCAAAATTCAGCGGTTATGAATATCCTGTGGGCAAAGTCGGCCCGCTAGGAGACAAGGTTCTGCTCACAAAAGCAAAATGCTGGGAACATGAAGCTGAGTGGAGAATCAGTATTGCCGACTATGCCAACCGAGCCATAAAATCGCCCCACCCGGTTTTGGAAGGCATAATTCTTGGTTGCAAAATGACACCTCAGCAACGTGTGGAAATCGTTGCGTTAAACGACCGGCGAGAAAGGCCAGTGCAGATGTTTGAAGCACGTAAAACGAAGTTTGAATTTGCTCTCGAAATCCTGGCTTTGGAGGCATCACACTGATTCGTGTAATTCGTGTCATCTCACGCCTGATATTGCTCGTCGCTGACTTTTTCCAGCCAGTCCACGGCTTTGCCGTCGAGCTGTTCCTGAATGGCGATGTGCGTCAGGGCCGTGGTGGGCGCGGCACCGTGCCAATGTTTCTCGCCCGGCGGAAACCAGACGATGTCGCCGGGATGAATGATTTCAATCGGGCCGCCCTCGCGTTGCGCGCATCCGCAACCGGCGGTGACGATCAGCGTCTGGCCCAGCGGATGCGTGTGCCAGGCGGTGCGGGCACCGGGCTCGAACGTGACGGTCGCGCCGGTCACGCGCGCGGGATCGCTGCCCTTGAACGGCGAGTCAATGCGCACCGTGCCGGTGAACCAATCGGCCGGGCCTTTGGCGAAAGCTTGTGAGCCATTGCGTTTGATTTCCATAATTTATTTCCTTTGCGTGGATGGTTTGATGCCCGCCCCACCGCGTCAACCTTTCGCCAGCTTGGCTAAAAAGTCTTTGGCGTTGGCGGCGATCTGCTCCGGCGTGAAATCGTGTTGGTGCGTGGCGAGCGACCATTGATGGCCGGATGGGTCTTCCACCACGCCGTAGCGGTCGCCCCAGAATGTGTCGGAGACGGGCATGATGATTTTGCAGCCGGCCTTGACCGCGCGGTCAAACGCGGCGTCGGCGTCGGCGAGGTAAAGGTGGAGATTGACGCTCGTGCCGCCGCGGCTTTTGGGCGCCAGCGCGCGCGGCGGCATTTCGCCGCCGAGCATGAGCACGGAATCACCGATCTTCAGTTGCGCGTGCATCACCGTTTTGCCGTCGGGCGTCAGCAGCCGCGAGAGTTCCAGCGCGCCGAAGGCTTTTTGGTAAAACGCAATCGCCGCCGCGCCATCGGTCACGACGAGGTGCGGAGTGAGCGAATGAAATCCGTCGGGAATCGGTTTGGTCATCATTTTCCTTTCGTTTGCCTTGCGAGCAACATTTCACGCCGCCGGCAAAAAAGCAAGCGCATGCCAAACCAGCAACCAGCAATGGTTGCGTGGTCTCAGCGCGCAAACTCCGCCCCGTTCAACGGCGTTGCCTGCTTGGGGCCGGGCGGCGGCTTTGGCATTTTCCACCGTTGTCCCCGGTTTTGCACCGCGTCAGTTCCGCCGCCAGCCGAAATGTTTGTCCAAACTGCCGGCGCGCTAAACGCGGTAAAAGTGGGATGACAATCTGCACGTGGAAAATGGCAAAAGGTGTTAATAAATTTTCATTTTCTTTCCCCCGCGTTTTGATAGCTTTCAAGACTGTTGGTAAAAACCGCGAGTTCATTCCGTAAACATTACAAAATATTTTATGCCACTGACACATACCAAAGACCTGTTCGCCAAGGCGCTCAAAGGCAAATACGCCCTCGGCGCGTTTAACGTCAACAACATGGAACTCATTCAGGCGATCGTCGAAGCCTGCGAAGAGGAAAAAGCCCCGCTGATCCTCCAGATTTCCAAAGGTGCGCGCTCCTACGCCAACCCGGTTTACCTCAAAAAACTCATTGAGGCCGCCGTCAGCCTGTCCAACGTGCCCATCGCCGTCCACCTGGACCACGGCGACACGTTCGAGTTGTGCAAGCAGTGCATTGATGAAGGTTTCACGAGCGTCATGATTGACGCGAGCCACGAGCCGTGGGAAAAGAACGTCGAGGTCACTAAAAAAGTTGTCGAATACGCCCACAAATATAATTGCTCCGTGGAATCCGAACTCGGCCATCTCGTTGGCGCGCAGTTCGACGAAGGCGAAGAAGGCGGTGCCCATTCCACCAGCGGCCATTACACGAACCCCGACGAAGCCGTCAAGTTCGTCAAAGAAACCGGCTGCGATTCGCTCGCCGTCGCCATTGGCAACAGCCATGGCGCTTTCAAATTCAAGGGGGAACAGCACTTGGATCTCGAACGCCTCAAAGCGATCAAGAAAGCGCTCATGGATGCGAACCTCGGCGATTATCCGCTCGTGCTGCACGGCGCGTCCAGCGTGCCGAAGTATCTCGTGGACGAGATCAACAAATACGGCGGCAAAATGCCCGACGCGCAAGGCGTGCCGGAAGCCGACATCGAAGTCGCGCGCCGCGTGGGCTGCACCAAGGTGAACATTGACACCGACCTGCGCATGGCCATGACCGCCGGCATCCGCAAGGTGTTCGCGGAAAGCCCGAAGGAATTCGATCCCCGCAAATACATGGGCCCCGCCCGCACCCACGTCAAAGACCTCGTCCGCCACAAGGTCAAGAACGTGCTCTGCTGCGCCGGCCACGCGTTCGACTGAAAATTATTTCCGACTCAAGCCCCGGACGATATTCGTCCGGGGCTTTTTGTTTTTGAAATTCTCGAAATGGGCGCGGCCAGATTCAGCGCCGCATTGCCCACCGCCGCGCCACCGCGTCGCCTGAATTCCGCCAACCCATTTCAATTGTGCCAACCGCGCCACGCAGCCGCCTCACTGGCACAACCGTTGTGCCAAAAGTTTTCAGTCCCTCCCGGCCCGGAAACCCGCGCGGCGTATTTCCCCTTTGTTTTCAAGGCTTTTCCGCCATCCGCACCGCTGGCATTCTCAAAGCTAAGGGAAGATTTGTTGGAACCGAAAACATCAACCAAACACTAACGAAAGGAAAAACATGAAAATGACAACCTATCAACGCCCCGGGCTGGCGTGGCCGACGTTCGGCCGGCTGGCGAGTTTGCAGGATGAACTGGACCGGCTGTTTGAAACGCCGTTGCAGGCGTGGGCGCCGGCGCTGGACGTTCACGAGGACAAGGACAGCTTCACCATCCGCGTGGAACTGCCCGGCATGAAACGCGAGGACATCGAAGTCTCACTGCAAAACGGCGCGCTCGTCATCGCCGGCGAACGCCAGACCGAGACCGTCAAGGAAGACGTGGCAGTGCACCGGCAGGAACGCTGTTTCGGGCGGTTCTCCCGCGCGCTCACGCTCCCGACCGCCGTGGCCGGCAACCAGGTGAAAGCCGCCTACAAAGACGGCATCCTCACGGTGACACTGCCCAAGGCCGAGGAAGCCAGGCCAAAACAAATCACCGTCAGCGAATAAATCGCCGGCGAAAAACAAGCAAGGAGAAAATCAGGGCACACGCGGAAACCGGCCATCCCGGTTTCCGCTTTTTTCGTGGGCCGTTGCCGACCGTTGGAAAATCGCGCGCCCGTCCGCCCGTGCTGCCCCGCATTTCCGCACGCCGGCGGCAATTTGATTGCCTTTGACGGCGACAGCGCAGAGAATCCCCGCCCTAAAAAATGTCGTCGGTTGTTGTATTGTGGATTTGGCTGTGTGCGTATCTGAACTGCGCCGGCTGGGGGCTGTCCGCGTGCCACGCTTTGAACCCGACCGGCTATGCGGTCGCGCTGCTCGGCGGGGCCGGCGCGCTGTGGCTCTGGAGCCGCAAAACCGGAATTCCGCTTTGGCCAAAGTTTCCCCGAAAAAAATACCAACGCCGTTTCCGCCGGAGTTTTCCGCTGGGGTTTTTGGTGCTTGCCACCCTGGTCTTGCTTGGCGGCGCGCTGTATCCGCCAACGAACTACGATGCCTTGGCTTATCGCCTGCCGCGCGTGCTGCACTGGCTGGCGGCGGGGCAATGGCACTGGATTCACACGATCTTTGACCGTCTGAACAACCGTTCCTGCGGCATCGAATGGGTTTCGGCACCGGTCATGGCCTTGTTGAAAACCGATCGCCCGCTGTTTCTCATCAACCTGGTTTCGTTTTTATTTTTGCCGGGGCTGGTGTTCAGCGTATTCACTCGGCTCGGCGTGCGGCCGCGCGTGGCGTGGCACTGGATGTGGCTGGTGCCGACCGGCTATTGTTTCCTGTTGCAAGCCGGCAGCGTCGGCAACGATTTGTTTGGCGCGGTGTTTGTCCTGGCGGCGGTGGACTTCGCCCTGCGGGCCAGCGCCAGCGGCTCGTTCACCGCGTTGTTCACTTCGATTCTCGCCGCCGCTTTGATGACTTCGGCCAAGACAAACAATTTGCCTCTGCTGTTGCCGTGGGCGGTGGCGCTGCTGCCGGCGTTGAAGCTGATTTTTCGCCGGCCGCTGGCGGCCCTGTTGGTTGGCCTGCTGGCCGTCGGCAGCTCGGGATTGCCGACGATTTATTTCAACCTAACCAGATCCGGCGACTGGTCCGGTGCCGGGCTGGCGCGTGGGGAGATAAAACACGCGGTCATTTATCGCACGGGTGCCAACCTGATTTCGTTGTCCCTGCAAAACGTGGTGCCGCCGGTTTTTCCGATGGCCGAGCAATGGAATCAGGCGGTGAAAAACCAACTGCCGCCGGCGCTGGCCCGCAAACTGGCGAGCCTGATCGAAGAGCCGGGCTGCTGGTTTCCGGTGGGGCAAATGCAGACCGAGGAATACGCGGGGCTGGGACTGGGACTGACGGGATTGCTCGGTGTCAGTTGGCTGGCGGTGGTTTGGCGCCGCCGGAAAATTTTTAAGCCGGTGAAATTTTCCGGGCCGGCGGCGGTGCGGTGGGCGTCCGCACTGGCGTTGTTCGCCTTGCTGACGCAATCAAATATTTCCGCCATCGGCCGGCTTTTTGCCGCCTATTATTTGCTGCCCTTTACCTTGGTTCTAACGGTCGCCGGCCACGAAACGCTGGTGCGCCGCCGCTGGTGGCGGCGCTCCGCCGGGCTGGTATTTCTGCTGGCCGCAGGCTTGTTGGTCATTTCGCCGGCCCGGCCCTTGTTCCCGTGCCAACAGTTGATTAATGCCATCCATCCGCTGGAAGCAGCCCATCCGAAACTCGTTCGCGTCGAGGAAGTCTATTCGGTTTATCGCGAACGCTCGACCGCCTTCGCCCCGGCGCTGGCGGAACTGCCGGCGGACGCCCGGGTTCTCGGCTACATCGCCTATGACCGACCCGAGACCTCCTTGTGGCAACCGTTCGGCTCCCGCCGCATCATCCATGTCTTTCCGAGTGACCGGATCGCGGATTTGAAAGCGCGGGGAATTAATTTTATTCTGGTGAACCCCGATGGCTTTGAGTCTTATTTTCATGGTTCATTGCCGCAATGGGTCCAGCAAATGAACGCCACCGTGGCCAAAAAAATCCCGTTGCGGCTGCTGGCCGCCCAGCCATCCGCGGACTGGTGGCTGGTTCAACTGCCTTGAACAAAACCTTCCTCGCCAAGTCGTCGGCAAAATGGTTACCCTGTTTTCAACATGAGCGAACCTCTGCAACTTACGATTCTCATGCCGTGTCTCAACGAGGCGGAAACCCTCGCCCGCTGCATTGAAAAGGCCAAACTGGGCATCCAGCGCGCCGGCGTGCCCGGCGAAATTCTCATCGCCGACAACGGCAGCACCGACGGTTCGCCGGCCATCGCCGAAAAACTCGGCGCACGCGTCGTAGCCGTGAAAGACAAAGGCTACGGCAACGCCCTGCGCGGCGGCATCGCGGCGGCGCAAGGCAAATATATTTTGATGGGCGATGCCGACGACAGCTACGATTTTTCCGAGGCCGACCGGTTCGTCAAAAAATTTCACGAAGGCTACGATCTGGTCATGGGCTGCCGCCTGCCGATTGGCGGCGGCACCATCATGCCCGGCGCGATGCCGTGGAAAAACCGCTGGCTCGGCAATCCCGTGCTCTCGTTCATCGGCCGCCTGTTTTTCAAATGCCCCGCGCATGATTTTCACGCCGGCCTGCGCGCGTTCACGAAAGACGCGCTCGAAAAAATGGACTTGCAGACCACCGGCATGGAGTTCGCTTCCGAAATGGTCATCAAGGCCACACTCAAAAAATTTCGCATCGCCGAAGTGCCCATCACGCTGCACAAGGATGGCCGCTCGCGCCCGCCGCATTTGAAACCGTGGCGCGACGGCTGGCGGCATCTGCGCTTCATGCTCATCTATTCGCCGCGCTGGCTGTTTCTCATGCCGGGACTTTTGCTGTCGGCGCTGGGAATTATTTTTTCCGCCGCGCTTGCGGTGAAAGATCTCCAGCTTGGCGGCATTCAGTTGAACGTCGGCACCCTGATGATGGCGTGCATGTCGGTGGTGGTCGGTTTTCAACTGGTGGCGTTCGCCTTTTTCACCAAAGTATTTGCCATCGCCGAAGGACTGTTGCCGGAAGACCCGAAGCTGGCGCAGGTGTTCAAAATCTTCACCTTGGAAAAAGGCATTATCGCCGGGTTGCTGGTGTTGCTCGCGGGCCTGGCGATATTTCTGCGAGCGCTCTGGCTCTGGCGGCAGGCGGATTTCGGCTTGCTGCCGTCCACGGCGGAAAATTTGCGGCGGCTGATCCCAGCCGCCACGCTCATGCTGCTGGGCGTTCAAACCGTCTTCTCCAGTTTTTTCATGAGCGTGCTCGGTTTGAAAACCGTGAAGCGCCAGCCGCCGGGGAAATAAAATATGCTGATTGCAGTTCGCATCTGGGTTTTGCTTTCGGCGTTACTAGTCAGCGCAGGTTGGATTTTATCCGCGTTCGATGCGCTAAATCGAACCGGTTACATTGTTTTCTTTTCCCTCGCGGCAGCGGCGGTCATTTGTTGGTGGCGAAAAACCGCCTGGCGCCCGCGCCAAGATCTGGCAACGGCCGCGCATAAATTTTTTGGCCGCTTCAAACGGGCCGCCCCACGGCTGTTTTTATCGCTAGCTTTGATGTCGTTTTGCGGTGGGGCCTTATATGTTTCGACGGATGGCGATGCGATGGCCTATCGGATTCCGCGCGTGCTGCATTGGCTGGCACATGAACAGTGGCATTGGATTCATACGCTGGATTTTCGGATGAATATCGCGGGCTGTGGGTATGAATGGCTGTCCACCCCGTTGATTTTATTCACCAGCACCGACCGCTTTGTTTTCATCATCAATTGGATTTCTTACTTGCTGCTACCCGGCTTGCTTTTCAGTGTTTTCATTCGTCTGGGTGTGCGGCGTGGCGTGGCCTGGTGGTGGATGTGGCTGGTGTCATCCGGCTGGTGTTACGCTTTGCAGGCGGGATCAACCCACAACGACAGTTTTGCGACGATTTACGCACTGGCGGCGGTTGATTTGGCTCTGCGCGCCAAA
Organism: uncultured Verrucomicrobia subdivision 3 bacterium; assembly: GCA_903944085.1. Taxonomy (GTDB): domain Bacteria; phylum Verrucomicrobiota; class Verrucomicrobiia; order Limisphaerales; family UBA11358; genus UBA11358. Next base: position 9,156 of record CAJAQO010000039.1, on the reverse strand, counting down.
GAAAAAAAATGCGTGACCGACGCATGGCTGGCCATGCTGGCCGCCGCCCTTCTGACCGGAACAAAACAAACCTGCCTGCCGTTGGCGGCCTTGTGGCTGATTGCAACCTGGCCAAATAACCGGTTGTTGTTCAGCCGCCCAAAAACCAGCGGCGCCGTCGTGGGGTTGAGCTTGCTCGTGTCGGCATTGCCCGGGATGATCGCCAATATTCAACATCTCGGCAGTTGGGGCGGGAATCCAGAAATGTTGCCCGGCAATTTAAATTCACCCATTTGGGGCATTATGGGTAATTCGTTTTGTCTTACCATCCAGAACCTTTTGCCGCCGTTTTTTCCGTGGGCTGATGCTTGGAATGCCTCGATGCGCCATTTTTTACAGACGCCCATCGGACAACATTTCAGCGCGTTTGAGGCTTTTGGCCACGTCAGACACAGCGTGTCTGATAATTCCGCCGGCATCGGCTTGGGCATTGGTCTTTTACTTTTGATTTCGCTTGCGGCTGCCGGTTGGAGGCAAAGAACTGGAGTCCCGCGCGCAGCCGAACTGTCCATCCGAGCCGAGAAACCAGCACAAGTTTTGCGGCTGACACCGTGGCTGCTGCTTTTGCTTTTTATGGCCAAGGTTGGGACGTTTGAAAATGCACGACAACTTTCACCTTATTATGTATTTTTGTTTCCCGCGTTGCTAGTAATGCCGGCGTTGGAAATTTTACGGCGTAAAACTTGGTGGCAATCGTTGCTTCTGCTCGTCATGCTGGGAACCGCTGTGATGCTGGCCACGTCTCGCTCCCGACCGCTATTTCCCGCGCAAACCCTGCTGGCACACTTCCAGAATAAATATCCGCAATCCGAACGGGTCGCAAAAATGGCCAAATCCTATGCGCTCCCATCCGCCTATGCCAACAACCGGAATTTGTTTCTGAAGAGTATTCCTCCGGGTGAATCTGAGGTTGGTTTTGCTACGACTTTTGGCGGATCGGAAGTTGGCTTGTGGCTGCCACTCGGCCGACCTGGAGTTGAGCGCGTTTTGCCAGAAGATAATGCGGATCAATTACGCCGGGAGCAAATTCATTATGTGGTAGTTGATGACTTGACACTTATAGCCCAAGAGAAAACTCTCGCACAATGGCTGGTTCAGTATCACGGTGAATTGATTGACCAAAGGGCATTTTATGAAGACCCCTATCGCCCGCCAGTCGGCCTTTACCTAGTGCATCTGCTTTAATTCGTTGGTAAAAACGGCCGGCAGACCAGCCCCGCTGCCGCGTTCGGCGAAAAATCCGGCGCGGGGTTCTGATACATCAAACTCACCAGGCTGTCGCTGCGGAAATTTAATTTCAGTCCGCAAACTTCGGCTGATTTCAAGCCCAGCCAGACCAGACGCCACGGCAGCGGAATAAAGCTCACTTTTTTGTTTTGGCCACGCGCGATTTCTTGGAGCAGTTTTTTGAACGGCCACGGCTGCGCATTCGCCGCCGTCAAAATCGCCGGGGAAACTTTCACTTCGCCGCGCGCGCACCGCTCGATGAACGCCGACAAATCCGCCTCGTGAACCAAAAATTGAATTTGCGAACCGTCGCCGATCAGCGGGATGACGGAAGATTTTCGGATCTGCTGCGTGAGCTTGCCGAACATGCCGCCCGGCCCGCAGCCATAAACCAAGCCGGGGCGGATGACTTGCGCGCCGTGATCCAACGCAATTTTTTCGATCTCCAATTTGGCTTTGCCGTAAAGCGACCGGCAGCCGTCGTAGGCGCTGATGCTGGAAATGCAGATGATTTTTTCCACGCCCGCCGTGCGCGCGGCCTGAAATAATTTTTGCGTGCCCGCCACATTCACCGAACGGATTTCATCCTCGCGCAAAGGTTTAAAATCGTAGGCGCAATGCACCAGCGCCGCCGCGCCCGCGAGTGCCGCCGGCGAAATATCTTCGCCCAACTGAAATTTTACGGCGTGCGCGCTCGGCTTGAGCTGGCGCGTCAGCTCCAAAACTTCCCAGCCGTTCGCGGCAAAATGTTTTTTTAGGCAGCTACCGACATAGCCGTTGCTGCCGGTGATCGCGCAAATTTTTTTCATGGATCAAATGGTCGGACAGTTGGCCGTTTCCCAGCCGATGCGATGCGCATTGGCCATCACGGAAAAAGTGATTTGCGTCGCGGGAATGTCCGGCAGCACCGACGCGTCCACGAGGTGAATGCGCCGCCAGCCGGGCAGCCGGCCCAGCGTGTCCGTCTCCAGTTCGCCGGGATTTGCGCGCATGGGAAAAGAGCCGCCATTGTGGAAACCGCGACCGGGTTCGGCCACTTGCAACATCGGCGCGAGCGGCCACGCGCCGAACTGGCGCGCATGGCGCATGAGCTTGCGCAGCACGCGGCGGATGGCCGGGCGGACTTCGGGATTGAGTTCCGCCTGCAATTGCAAGCGGTCGGGATTTCCTCTTTTCAGCGTGACGGCGATTTGCGACGAGTGGTCCGAATGTAAATAGCCTTGCACGACGAGCAGACGTTTTTCCAGCGCGCGGGCGAGCCATTCCATCATTCCCGCCGCCGGTCCGAACGATTGGCGCACGGCCTGACCAACGAGATCGTTGTAGCTATAGACTTGCAAATGCACGGAACGCGGCGTGACGCGCTCGTCAAAAATTTCGATGAACATCTGGCTCAACGTGTGCAGCGATTCGCGCTCGACCTCGCCACCGCTGCGCGCGAGCAGCAGTGGAAACAAATAATACTGGCTGTCTTTCAATCGCACCGGCCGGTCGTAAAGCGCGAGCGATTGCAGCACAATTTTCGCCGTCGCCACCACGCCGGTGGCGAGATAGACGCGTGCGCCAGAAAGTTCAAACGGTTCCCGGCTCGTGCGATGGTAGCCCGTGACCATGGCGTTCCCATCCGCTTCCCGCACGCCCGTCACCATCGCATCGGTGCGGTAGGTGAAGCCGGGGTTTTTCTGCAACTCGCGCAGCGTCTGTTCCGAATTGTAAATGTAGCCGTAAGGACAGCCATACATACACAACCCGCAATAGACGCAACCCGCCGCACCGGCTTTGACCGCGACGCGCGCCTGGCCAAAATGAATTCCCGCCGATTGCAATGAGGCGCGATTTTTTTCGAGCCGGGCGTGCAGAATTTTCGCCTGCCGGCTCAACGCCAGCGCGGCGGCCGGTTCGGCGTGGAGCGGAAAAATTTTATCCAAATCATCCCGCACCGCCGACAGCCCGGTTAATTTTGCCACCGCCGAATAATGTTCCGCCAGATCGCCGCTGCGGACGGGCCAGTTCGCGGTGTCTTTGTCCGAATAGGCCATCATGGCCGCGCCCCACACCGCGCTAAAACCGCCGCGCCCCAGCGAAGGCCGCAGCGCCACGCCTTGATAATCCGCCGGCAAATGCACGTCAGCCTCGCGGTAAGGATAATCGGAACCGTAAGCCAGCTTGAGCGGAATGCCTTTGGCCCCGGCGGTCATGCCGGCCTTGAAATCTTTGATTTGCTCGCGGCTCCAGTCCGTTGGCGGCAGCGCACTCATCCGCGCCACGAGCTCGCTGCGGGATTTTTCCAGGGCGACGCCGGCATCGAGCAGCACCACCTTGGCGCCGCGCTGCAGCAAGGCATGGGCGCACGCCACGCCCGCCGGCCCGGAGCCGATGACGTAATGGAGCAAATTATTTTCGTTGGCTTCGGCCATCGCGCGGTCAGTGTCGGCTGAATCATCCGACAACCGCCGGGCGCTGCCAATCTTTTCTTGAAAGCTCCGGCCGGCGGTCCGCCGGATGTTCCCCGGTGACATTAGGCTTTAATTTGCCTTCGCAGTTGCTAACTTTTTTCATGTCCGCCGAGCATCCCAACCGCCGTTCCCTGCCACTGGCCTTGCGGCTGGCCGGCTGCTGGCTGCTCTGGTCGGCCTGGTGTTCCCTGGCCGGCTGGAGTTTGTCGGCCGTCAACCAGCTTTTCGGCTGGGGACATTTGGTTCTGCTGCCGTTGTTGCTCGTGGCCGTCGGGCTTTGGCTGAATGCCACGGCTTCGGCGCCAAATGTTTTTTCCCGCGCCGCCAAATGGCGGCGGCGCCTGTCCCGGCCATTGCCGTTGATTTATCTCGCCAGCGTGGGCTTGTCCCTCCTCGCCGCGCTGCTAAACACGAATCCTTGGAGCATTGATGCAGTCAGTTACCGGCTGCCGCGCCTGTTTTACTGGTGGTCGGCGCAGCATTGGTTCTGGATCGGCACGCTGGATCACCGGTTGGATTTCAGCAGCACCGGTTTTGAATGGCAGATGCTGCCGCTTCTTGAACTGACGCACAGCCTGCGGTTTCTTTTTCTGTTGAACTGGCTGCCGTTTCTGCTGCTGCCCGGTTTGGTGTTTCTCGCCTTTCGCGCCCTCGGCGTCAACGGTCGAAGCGCGCGGCGCTGGATGTGGCTGCTGCCAACTGGCTACAGCCTCGCGCTCCAGTGCAGCGGCCTGCAAAACGACGGTTATTCGGTCAATTATCTGCTCGCAACCATCGCTTTCGCCAGCCTCGCGTTTCACACGCGCCGGGCCGGCGGATTGTGGTTTGCCATCCTTGCCGCCGCATTGCTGACGGGCGCGAAGGTTTCCAACCTGCCCTTGCTGCTGCCGCTCGGTGGGCTGCTGCTGCCGGCGTTGGCACGCGTGCCGTGGCTGAACTGGCGGCTCATTGTGGTCGGCCTCATCGCTCTGGTTTGTTCCTTCGCGCCGCTGACCTTTTTGTCGTGGCAAAAAACCGGCGACTGGGCGGGCGACCCGACGGATCAGTGGAACGTCAAAACCCACAGCGCCGCCGGTGCCCTGACGGCCAATCTGGTGCTGCTCGCCAAAGACGCCACGCAGCCGCCGCTATTGCCCGGCAGCCGGCACCTCAACGCGGCGCTGGAAAAATTAAACCGCAGCGCCTTCGTGGACTGGCTGCGGCGGTCGCATGGCGAATTCACCGACATTCATTATGGCGAAATGGTCTATGAAGGCGCGGCGGGTCCGGGTTTCGGTCTGGCCGTTTATGTCGCGCTTTTGCTGGCGGGAGTTTGGTTCGTCAAAATCAGTCCTTCGCCGCGCGACTCCGCCGCCGGATCACTGCCGCTGGCGTGGCGGCTCGCGCCGTGGCTGACGTGCATTGCCTACGCGGTTTATCTCCTCAAGCTCGGCTCCGATCATTCGCCGCGCATTGCCGCGCCGTTTTATCCTTTGCTGCTCATCGGCCTGCTCCGCTGGCCGCGCGTGGCCGCGTTGGAGCGGAAAAAACTTTTCACCGCGCTGTCCGGTTTTGCCGCCGCCTCGGTGGTTCCGATAATCATTTTAACGCCGGCGCGGCCGCTGATTCCGGTGCAAACTTTGGCCCGCGTCACGCACCATGCGGCCGTTGAAAAAATTGCCGAGGAATATCGCTTTTGGGATTATCTGCGTGACGACCTCGCGCCGTTGCGCGAAAAATTGCCGGCCGACGCCACGCGGGTGGGCTTTGCCGGCGGTTTCCACGACACCGCCTTCGGCCTCTGGCCACCGCTGGGCCGCCGCGTCGTCGTGGAACTCGGCCTGCCGCCGGGACCGCACGCGGCGTTGCCGCCGCCGGACTTGGAATATGCCGTGGTCACGGCGCGCGGTTTGTCGGAACGCTATCAACTCGGTCTCGCGGAGTGGTTGGCGGCGGTTCACGGCACCGTGATTTTTGAGTATTCCCGCAATGTAATGCTTGACGCGCACTCGCCGCCCAAATACGAATCTTGGTATCTTGTGAAATTGAATCCGGCCAACCCCAACCATTTTGACACCTTGCATGGACCAGCCCACTGAATCTTTCGCGGTCGAAGTGGACCCGTTTTACGTCGAGGATCTGCGCCAGATGGCGCGGGCGCAAAACTACCAGCGCTGGCAGTTTCAAATGGTCGCGCCCTTTCTCGACGGCGAAGTCTTGGAAGTCGGCGGCGGCATCGGCAATTTCACCCCGCAGCTCGCGTCCGTCGCCAAATTCGTCACCAGCCTCGAGCCGAACGAATATTGCTTCAACCAGCTCCGCGAAAAAATTGCGCCGCTGAAAAACGCCGCCGCGTTTCGCGTCACCGTCGAGTCGCTGCACGAAGTGATTCCCGCCGGCAAAAAATTTGACGCCATCGTGCTGATGAATGTGCTGGAACACATCAAGGACGACCGCGCCGTGCTCGCCGAATTGAAAAAACATCTCGCGCCCACCGGCCGCATCGTCGTGCTGGTGCCCGCCGGACAATGGGCGTTCGGCCCCACGGACACGCGGCTGGGCCATTACCGGCGCTACACCAAAAGCTACACGCGCCCGCTCGTGGCCGGCTTGCAAATGGAATTGGAAAAAATGCGCTACTACAATTTCGTCGGCATCTGGGGCTGGTGGTGGAACCAGAAATTCGCGCAGCGCGAAAACCAGAGCGACGCGCAGATCCGTTTGTTTGACGGCTGGATTGTGCCGGTGCTGTCGCGGCTGGAAAAATTTCTGCCGCCGCCGGTCGGCCAGTCGCTGCTGTTTGTCGCCCGCCCGGCCGCCGCCAGGAAAAATTAATTTATGCCGAACTCCTCCCAACCGACCATCGCCGTGGCCATTCCGTGTTATCAGGAAGCGCTGACCATCGGCAAGGTCATCGCCGATTTTCGCCGCGAACTGCCGGCGGCGCACATTTACGTCTATGACAACAACTGCACCGACGGCACCGCCGAAATCGCCGCCCAGGCCGGCGCCACCGTCATCCGCGAAAAACGCCAGGGCAAAGGCTGGGTGGTCGCCACGATGTTCGAGAAAATTCAGGAAGACATTTTGGTGATGGTGGACGGCGACGATACTTACGAGGCCAGTCACGTCCACCAATTGTTGGCGCCGGTGTTGCGCGGCGATGCCGACATGACCATTGCCACGCGGCTCACCAGCCACGGCGAAAAATCATTCCGCCCGCTGCACGTCGCCGGCAACCAGATGGTTTGCGGCATCATTAACTGGATGTTCAAATCCAAAGTGTCCGACATTTTTTCCGGCTACCGCGTGTTCACGCGCGAATCCGCGCGGCAGATTCCCGTCACCACCAAGGGCTTTGACGTGGAGACGGAACTCACCTTGCAGGCGCTGTATCGCGGCCAAGTCATCAAAGAAATGCCCGCGCCCTATCGCGCGCGGCCGGCCGGCAGCTTCTCGAAACTGAACACGTTCAGCGACGGCTTTCGCGTGCTGCTGCGGCTGTTTCTCATCGTCAAATCCTACAAGCCGCTGACTTTTTTCGGCAGCCTCGCGCTGGTTTTATTCGCGCTGGGGCTGCTGGCAGGGGCGCTGCCCATTTATGAATTTGTCACCGAGCATTACGTCCACCGGGTTCCGAGCGCCATCCTCGCCGCGTCGCTGGTGATGCTTGGATTTTTCTCGCTTGGCCTGGGGTTGATTCTGAACAGCATGAATCTCCGCCTGCTGGAAATTGAACAGCTCATCTCCAAGCGCTGAACCTGGACGTCGGCGAAATCAAAAATCTGCTGCTGAAAAATGATCCGGCGTTTTGGTCGCGGCTCACGGCGCAAACCAAGGCGGCTGGTGGCTTGGAAGCGGCGGGACTGACGCCCATTTGCCTTTCACCCGCCACACCCGCGCCGTTGTTTGGTGGCCGCCCGGTTTCTTTTTACAACGTCGGCGGCCTGGGACTGCTGGAAATTCCCGAATAAGGTTCCGACAGCTCGTTTGCCAGCCAGACGCCGCGTTTTTTTTGCCCCCGGCAGGCAGCTTGGTTTAACCCTCGCTGCCGGCATCTTTTTAGCGAAATGGCAAATTTTGCTAAGTATTTGCCAATGAAAGTTTAGCCGTGTTTTCGTGCGGCTGCCAGAGTCGTCGCGTTATGGATCGCGTGGTAAAAATCCAGCGGCAGATCAAGTTGGGACCGGAACATGGCTGTTCCGCCGGTTCACCGGCACACTATGGGCTGATGCCGTCAGCCGCATTTCCGAAAACTCCCCCGCCGTTCGCCCCGCAAACTTTCCTGACCGGCCGGCAAAACACCTCGTCCGCCCGAACAAGCTCCTCGACCGTCCGAACCACTTGCTCGTTCGGACGAACCAGTTGCTCGCACGTCCGGTCAAGCACTCGGTTCGTCCGAACCAGGTGCTGGTTCGGACGGACGAGCAGCTTGTCCGGACGGCAAAGTTGCCCGCACGTCCGAACCGGCTGGTTTGCCGGGCGGCGGCTGAAGCTGGATTTCCGTTTAGTCATCGCAGTCAACCATATGAGCAACAAATAAATATGAAAAAACCATACATGCCCCGCCCCCAGGCGGATTACCTCAAATGGCATAATAACCTCGCCACGACCGCCGGCACCGCCGACGGCGCGACGGTGGGGATCACGCCGGATGAAGTCGCCACCCTGACCACCAATGACGCAGACCTGACGGCCAAGGCCAAGGCGGCGTCCGCTGCGGATATCGCTTGGACAGCCGCGCACAAGGGGCTGACGGAGTCATTAAGCCAGAGCCGGCGCGATGCCCGGGCGATTGCGGGCCGGGCCAAGAAAAACAAGAACTACAACGCAGTCATCGGCGACAAGCTGCGCGTTGAAGGCCCGGAAGACACGACGGACATGACCCAGGAGAAACCCACTCTGGCCGTGGTGGTCAAGGCCAACGGCGTGGTGGAAGTGGATTTCAACAAGCTGCTGGCCGAGGGGGTGCATCTCTACTGCAAGCGCGGCGCGGAAACCGCCTTCACCTATCTGGCGAGTGAAACGCACGCGGCCTATGTGGACAACCGCCCGCTGCTGGTGGCCGGCCAGCCGGAAGTCCGCCAATACAAGGCCGTCTTCTTCATCGGCCAGGCGGAGATTGGTTTGGAAAGCGACATCGTGACGGCCACGGCCAGACCGTAAGGCGACAGAACAAACCATTTCGGCGCAGGCTCCACATTTGGCGTGCGTGGACACGTCCGCGCTTTGAAACTGGGAAACATGTCTCCCAGTGGGAAAGCGGTGACGTGAAGAGTGGTCGGTTACTCGGCATTTATCGTGGCTAAATGTCCAAAGTGCCTCGCGGGTGTCGCGGAGCGACACTGGAAATTAGCCGGGGACAATGTCCCCGGTAAATGCACGCCAAAGGTGCCCGTCCCGGATGGGACGGCGGAAAGCCGCAAAAGCCAAGTCGCTTCCAGCGTCCTTTCAG
>CAJAQO010000038.1 GCA_903944085.1 uncultured Verrucomicrobia subdivision 3 bacterium | reverse complement strand
CTTTCAGCCGGAGCGCTCAATCGAATTAATCATTTTTGCTTCGGAAGAACCTACGCGGTTTGGCATCGGCTGTCTTGGCAGCCGCCTGATGAGCGGCGTGCTGGCGCCGGAAAAGGCCGCCCGGCTCAAAGACCGCGAAGGAAAAAACCTGGACCAATGGCGGAAACAGGCCGGTTTCCAAGGTGCGTTAAAATCTTTGCGGCTTGGGAAAAATTCCTATTCAGCGTTTGTTGAATTGCACATTGAACAAGGCCCCGTTTTGGAAAAAAACCGGACCGCCATCGGGATTGTCGAAAAAATTGCCGCGCCCAGCACGCTCCGAATTCAACTCACCGGCGTGGGCGGCCACGCCGGGGCCACGCTCATGCCCGGTCGCCGCGATGCATTGCTCGCGGGAGCGAAGATCGCGCTGGCCGTCGAAAAAGCCGCGCTGACCACGGGCAGTCCCGACACGGTCGGCACCACCGGGGTTTTTCGCATCGAGCCCGGAGCCGTGAACAGCGTGCCCTGCAAGGCTGATCTGGAAATTGATTTGCGCGATACGCTGGTAAAAACCCGTGACGCAGCCTTGCGCCAAATTGAAAGCGCCGCACGGATGATTTGTAAAAACAGCGGCATCAAAATAAAAATGGAACGGTTGAATGTTGATCCGCCGGCAATCTGTGATCCCGCGCTGGTGCAGATGATTTCAAAGATTTGCCAGACCCGGAAGACCTCCTTCAAAAAAATGATCAGCCGCGCCTATCACGATTCCCTGTTCATGGCCCAGGTCTGTCCGACAACGATGATTTTCATCCCGTGCTTCAAAGGCTACAGTCACCGCCCGGACGAATTTTCCTCACCGAAGCAAATCGAAACCGGCGTGGGCATTTTGGCGGATATTTTGGCGGCGAAGTCTTCGCGGTCGGGCTCTGTGAACCGGCGATAAAAATCGCTCGCGACGGAATTGTTTCCAGCCGCGTCATAGCTGGAGCGTTGCTGAAGAATCGGGGGTTTGACTGTTAACTTCCAACGAAGCCTTGTCGTGGCCCATGCGCGCGAAATTTCCGCCGGCGGGAATGACGGCACTGAAGTTCATTTTCCCGCGCGCAAAATGCCGTCGGTAAGAATCCGCGCCCGCAAACCGCCGCGCGCGTGCAACAGTCTTTCGGCACCAGGCGCGATGACCAGGTCCATCCAGTGACACGGGCTGCATTCGGCGGTTCCCGCAAAGCGCACGCCTTGGATCTCGAATTCCATACCCACGAGCGAATTCAAATCAATCCCCGCCGTGATGACATTGCGCCGCGTGACACCGGGAGACAGGCCATTCACTCCCAGTTGCTGGCAAAGCTCATCAAAAACTTCGATTGCGAAAAAGGTGATCTGGCCTTTGTAATTTTCCTTGAAGTCAAAAAAACGGTCGCCTTGGAGGCCGCGCCCCGCCGCGCATTGGATTTCCCCGACTTCGATGGTGGGATGTTCCCCCGGCGGCGGCTCGCGGCGGCCAAAAAAATTATGCCCGGGCGATATGTAAAGACGGCGGACTTTCACGGTGGCAGCATGACAAATCATTTTGGCGGGTAAATGTTTTATTCACGGCGCGGCCTCGGCAATGTGGAAAAGTTTTGCGGTGCCGACCGGCTGTTCCGCCAGAACGGAGTTTAGAAGCATGACTAACTGGCCGATATTGACAACCGGACCGGGTCGGGGATGGACAAAACGAAAATCCTAAACCACCATCAGCCGCTGCTTGGAGCCGGTGTTCCAGGCTTGTCAAAAGGTGAAACCGATTTTTGCTTTGCGGGCGCTGGACGTTCAATTGTATCGCGTGTGCGATGATTTGAGCGGCGGGCTGATTTTGCCCATGCTGCTGTTTAGTCCGTGGGCGTTTGGCACCACCCAGCCGTGGGCCATCGCGTGCATGAATTTTGCCGGCGACGCGCTCGGCCTGTTGCTGCTGGTCAAACTTTTCATCCGCAAATTGAAAGGTTATCCCGCACCGCGCTGGGATGCTTTTTCGACGCGGTCAGGCCGGCTGTCGCGCCGCCGCCATCCGCTCACCCGGCTGCTCACAAATACCTTGGCCGGGCTGACGCTGGCGGTGCTGGCGGACATTTTGATCAGCGCATTGAACGTGGCCGCCAATTACAACGCCGACACGCGGGTGTTCCAGTATCAAACCTGTCTTGCCTGGCTGCCGCATAGTTTCGACGGCCAGCGCACCTGGATCTATTTCTGGAAATATTTGGGGCTGGCCAGTGCCTTTTGGGCGGTGGCGGACTGGCTGCCCGGCATGACTTCCGCCGAAGAACGCAGCGCGCTCGTTGGCGGCAAAAATGAAGCGAAGAGCACCGTGCCCCTGCTGCCCGCGCGATTGCGCACTATGCTCTGGCTGTTGTGCATTAACGGCGCAATTCTAGGCGTCGAAGGCATCATTCAGCGCGCTTCCGGCGCCAGTAAACTTTTATTTTTGGTCCAGCCCCGCGTGAATCCCGATGGCCTGTCGCAATTTGGTCCGTATGCGTATCGCTCAAACGCGGCGCAGTATTTTAATTTGCTCTGGCCGGTCTGCCTCGGCTTTTGGTGGACGCTCCAGCGCATCCGCAGCGCGGCGGCAGGCGGTTTGCGCGGCAAGGCGCAGCACTGGCTGCTGCTGTGCGCGGCGATCATGGCGGCCTGCCCGATTATTTCCGCGAGCCGCGGCGGCGCGCTGGTGTCCGCCGGCATTTTGATTCTGGCTTCGATTTACTTCGCGGTCACGAGTCTGTTCACGTTTGCCGGACGGAACAGCGATGGCTCATCCCGCTGGGGCACGGCGGGACTGCTGGTGCTGTTTCTCACGGTCACGCTTTCCCTGGGCTGGTATTTCGGCTGGGGTTCGCTTGAACCGCGCATGGAACAGATTGGTGAAGGCTATCAAAACCGGGAAGAAATGTATGAAGCCGCGCAGCCGATGACGAAGGATTATCCGCTGTTTGGCACCGGGCCGGGAACTTTCGCCACCGTTTTCCAGCTCTACCGTTTTTCCGACGAAACTTACTGGCCGGAGCAATTGCACAACGACTGGCTCGAAACACGTATCACGTTTGGCTGGCTCGGCTATGGGCTGTTGCTGTCCGCGCTGGCGTGCGTGGGCTTGCGCTGGTTTGTGCCGGGAGGCATCCGCGGCAGCCGGCGCTTTGTGGTGCTGGCGTGGCTGGGGCTGGGCGGCTGTCTGGTGCATGCGCTGTTTGATTTTCCGTTTCAGGTCCATTCGACGCTGTTTTTATTTCTGGTGATCTGCGCCATGCTGTTCGGCCTGAGCCGCCATGCCGGAGCTTCACGAAAATGATTCGTCCGGCGTTGGAAAAGCCGACGCCTGCCCGACCTTCCGTAAGCGACTCATCAAATGATTTCGCAAATACGGAATTGTCCCAGAAAAATTCCAGTTCTGTTGCCGCTTTCATCGCGGATTGACATTGCCATCCGTTCTGGCTTGCATTCACCTCCGGTTTGGTGCTCTAATCGGCAAACAAAACCAACATGGAGCGGACTTATGACGATTTATCTGTTTTGCCTGGTGGTGGGTTTGGTGTTCACGGTGGTGAGCGTGCTGGCCGGCCATTTCTTTGGCGGCCACGGCGATCACGTCGGCGGCAGCGGCGGCCATGCGGAGGCCGGCGCGGACAGCAGCGACATGCCGGGCATTTCCATCTTCAGCCCCACGATCATTGCGGCGTTCATCACGGCGTTCGGCGCCTTCGGCCTGATTTTCTCGGAGTTTGAGCCGACGAAAAAAGTCATCATCAGCGCGCCCTTGTCCGTGATTTGCGCGCTGGGCGTGGCGGGCGTGCTGTTCCTGTTCCTGCGCTCGGTGTTCACTCACACGCAAAGTTCCAGCGAATCGCACATCGCCCGGCTCGCGGGCACGACCGCCAGTGTCGTCAGCCCCATTCCAGCCGACGGCGTCGGTGAGATCGCCTATGTCGTCAGCGACACGCGTTACACCGCGCCCGCGCGCACGGAAAATGGCGCGCCCATCGGCAACGGCAAGCTGGTCAAAATCACCCGCGTCGTCGGCACGCAATTTTACGTCACCTCCGCTTAAACCCTCGAACTCATCACCACACTTATGCAACTCCAACTCACTCCCCTGCTCGCCGAACTGAATCTCGTCGCCGGCAGCGTCACCATCATCGCCGGGGTCGTCCTGGTCTTCGTGGCGTTCCTGCTGCTTTACATGATCTTCAGCCGTTACACCAAGGTCGGCCCGAACCAGGTGCTGATTGTGTCCGGCAAAAAGCACAAGCTGGAAGACGGCACGACGGTCGGTTTCCGCATCGTGAAAGGCGGCGGCACGTTCGTGATGCCGATTTTCGAAAAGGTGGATTTGCTCTCGCTCGAACTGCTGACGATTGACGTGCAGACGCCGGAAGTTTACACCAGCAAAGGCGTGCCGGTGAAAGTGGACGGCGTCGCGCAGATCAAGGTGAAAGGCGACGACATTTCCATCCGCACCTCGGCGGAACAATTCCTTGGCAAAGCGCAGGACGAAATCCGCAACATCGCCACCCAGACGCTCGAAGGCCATTTGCGCGCCATTCTCGGCACGATGACCGTTGAAGAAATTTACCAGAACCGCGATGCGTTCGCCTCGAAGGTTCAGGAAGTCGCCGCCGGTGACATGGCGAACATGGGTCTCGGCATCGTGAGCTTTACCATTCGCGACATTCGCGACGGCCAAGGCTATCTCGATGCGCTCGGCAAACCGCGCATTGCGCAGGTCAAACGCGACGCGCAGATTGCGCAGGCCGAAGCCGACCGCGATGCGATGATCAAATCGTCGCAGGCCACGCAGGCCGGACAGGAAGCCAAATTCGCCGCCGACTCAAAAATTGCCGAGGCGCAACGCGATTACCAGAGCAACGTCGCCGGCTATCAGGCGACCGTGAACCAGAGAAAAGCCGAGGCGGATCTCGCGTATGATTTGCAGAAATTCAAAACCGGCCAGCTCGTGAAAGCCGAAGAAGTGCAGGTGCAAATCATCGAGAAACAGAAACAGATCGAGCTGCAACAGCAGGAGATTCTCCGCAAGCAGCGCGAACTGGAAGCCAACGTCCAGAAGCCCGCCGACGCCGAGCGTTATCGCGTCGAGACGCTGGCGAACGCGACAAAATTCCAACTCGAAACCGAGGCCGCCGGTGCCGCTTCCGCGACCAAGGCCAAAGGTTTTGCCAACGCCGATGTGGCCAAAGCCACGGGTCTGGCGGAAGCCGATGCCAACAAAGCCCGCGGTCTGGCCGAAGCCGCCGTCATCGAGGCGCAGGGCAAAGCGACCGCTTCCGCGATGCAGGCCAAGGCCGATTCGTTCAAGAATTACAACGAGGCCGCCGTCATCGAAATGATCATGCGCGTGATGCCGGAAATCGCCGGCAAGATTAGCGAGCCGTTGAGCAAGATGGAGAAGATGGTGATCATCAATTCCGGCAACGGCCCCGGTGGCGGCGCGAGCAAGCTCACCGGCGACGTAACGCAAATCATCAGCCAGTTGCCGCCCGTCATCGAAAGCCTCACCGGCATTAAGTTTGAAAAATTGCTGGAGCAAGTGCCCGCGCTGAAAAAGGCAATGGGGAAAGATGAATCCGGCGAAAGTAAATAATCCATCCCGTAGGAGCCGAGGTGACGAGGCTCAAATTAATTTTTTGAGACTCCTCACGTCGTCTCCTACGGTTGAAGAACGAAAGGCAAAATTATGTTCGGCGGCTTTGAAATCATTCTGATATTGCTGGCAATGCTGGTTGTGTTGCCGTTGGCACTGGCCTTGTTTGCGTTTTGGATTTGGATGCTCATCTCGGCGGTGCAGAACAAAGGGCTGACCGAGGGCGAGAAAATCGCGTGGGTGCTGGTCATCGTCTTTGTCCACTGGCTTGGCGCGCTGCTATATTTCTTCGTCGGCCATCCGAAACGCAAGACGCCGCTGCCGCCCCCGCCAAGGCCATGAAAGCGTCTTCCCGGGCAATACCGTCCGCGTTTCGGTGCGCGCGTCAATCGTAAATCGCCAATCGTAAATCCAAATGAAACTCCGCCGCTCAAACGCTGACCGCCAGATTGCCGGAGTTTGCGGCGGACTGGCGGAGAATTTTGGTTTGGATTCCGGGCGGTTGCGCGTGGTGTGGGTTTTGGCGACGGTGTTCACGGCGTTTGCCGGCGTGGTGCTGTATCTGGCGCTCTGGTATCTGATGCCGGAAGAACCGCCGCCCGCGCCCGCCTTCGACCCGCCGCCGCTACAGCCGTGGAAAAAGTCCGCGTAAAATTTTGAATTGTGAAACTCATATTAGTGATTATTTGCGCAGGATTCTTAACAGGTTGCGCCTCGCCCGCCACCGTGCAGGGGATGCGCCCTCAAGCTCTTGCGGTTGAAAACAGGCATCCATTTTCAGTCAATGTGCAGGTGGCTGGCGGGAGAGCAACAAATCCGATTTGGACATCCGAAATATCTGATGATGCGTTCGTCAGAGCCATTCGTGAAAGCATTGCAGAATCGGGTTTGTTTCGCTCCGTGATAACTACCGGGAGTGGAGATTATTTATTGGAAGTGATTCTTGTAAACGTGGATAAACCGCTGATTGGATTTGACCTGACGGTAAACCTGACAGCCAATTGGAAATTGACGCATATCCCGTCAAATAAAGTTGTCTATCAAGAATTAATTCTTCAGCACTACACAGCAACTGTTGGTGATTCCCTTGTTGCCATCAAAAGGCTCCGACTCGCCGAGGAAGGTGCCGCCAGAGAAAATATCCAAGAAGGATTAAACCGCATCTCCCGTCTGAAACTTGGGGGAAACGAATGAAAAACCATGCACCTCTCCGAACCCATCCCTGACGCCAACCACCGCGCGGTGGCCGGGCAGTGGCTTAATTTGGAGTGCGCGGACATGTCCGCGCTTTGGAGCTGGGAGACATGTCTCCCAGTCGGAAAGCGGCGACGTGTCGCCGCACTCCAAATTAAGCCGCTGCCGGTGGTTGGTGACGCTTTGGCGGGTAGCCACGGGGCGATGGCTTGGAATGACTCGCCCTGCCCTCCTGCCGACACCGGATGCGGTCAATTGCGGGTCGAAAATGGTCAAAAAGCGCCACTTCACGTTGAAACTGCTGAAAACGAAGAACTTGCAATCAAAGCGCTCGTAGCTCCGGGCTACGACGACGTAGCCAAGTTGAACGTCCACGTAGCCCCAGGCTACGAGCAGGTAGCCAAATTGAACGACGACGTAGCTCCAAGCTACGACCACGTAGTAAAGTTGAACGTCCACGTAGCTTCAGGCTATGTGCTGGTAGCCTGGATGAACGTCCACGTAGCTCCGGCCTACGAGTTGGTAGCTCAACGGAACATAGTCGTAGCTCCGGGCTACGAGCACGTAGCCCGCTTGAACGTCGTCGTAGCACCGGAGAACGTGCTTGTTCTTCGGCGGAACCAGCGCGTTCCGCCGAAGAACCGGCTCGTAGCCCGGAACTGCGAGGTCGCTGCGCCCGGGAACGAGCACGCCGTCAAGAACTACGTCCACACGGCCCGGAATAACGTGGACGCCCAGCCGGTCATCCGCCACGCTGTCGCCGGGTCCGATGGGGCAGACAGAAATTACCGCGTTGTTCCATTGGACCATTAAGCCGTTAGCATTATGCGCCTCTTCGAAGCCATCATTGACGCGAATCACCGGGCGGTGGCCGGTGACGCCAGCGCCGGACTGCATCCGGCGGAGTTTGCGGACGCGCTGCCGGTGATCGCGCTGACGTGCATTGACCCGCGCCTGAACGCGTTTTTCCCGAACGCGCTGGCGCTGCCGGCCGAGGAGTTCATCTGGCTGCGCAACGCGGGCAACATCGTCACCAGCACGTTGAGCAGCACGCTGCGCTCGCTGGCGCTGGCGTGCGCGGTCAAGGGCGGCCGCGAAATCGCCATCATCGGCCACTCGGATTGCCAGGTCGCCAAGACCACGACGACGGTGCTGCTGGACAAATTGAAAGCGCTGGGCGTGGACCGCAGCCGGTTGCCGGACAATCTCAATGAATTTTTCGGCACGTTCGGCAGCGAGCGGCAGAATATCATCCGCGCGTGCGATTTCGTGCGCAACAGTCCGCTCATCGGCCCGAAAATTCCGGTGCATGGCCTGCTGCTGGATGTGGAGACGGGCAAGCTGGATTGGATCGTGAACGGCTATGAAACATTGCAGGCGCAGGTGCCGCCGGGTTTGCCGGGCAGCGGCGCGCTGCCGAAGTTTGGCGCGGCCTTGGAATCGCTGGGGGCGTTCAAGGAGTTCGCGATGGGGGAAATGAAATTTCCGGAAATGAAAATCGGCGAGGCGGCGTTGCCGGGCAAACCATTGGCGGAACGCATTCACGTCGTGCCGCCGCCCACGGTGGCGCTGCCAAAAACTTCGCCGCCACCGATCCGACCGGGGAAAGCTCCCTTGCCGCCGCCCATTCGTCCGGCGGCCGATTTGCGGCGCAAGTAAGCCGGCACCGGCAGGAAGGTTTTAGCCCGCGACGGGATTCTTCTCGGCATCCCGCCGGCTGGGCGGCCAGAAAGGTTTGCGGAAAGCGTCGGTGAAATCGTAGCCCTGCTGAAAATCATTGCGCGTGTCTTGGTCGGTCTTCGCGAGCAGGCCGCTTTCGACCATGTTGAAAACGATGTCGCCGAAGTCGCGGCATTTTTTGATGTTCCATTCCGCGAGGACGGTCATGGTCATCGGGCCGTATTGCTGGAGCGCATATTGGCGGATGCCGTCGAGCAGTTCCTGGCCGGTGACATGGCGGACGGTGCCTTTGTTTTCCCGGCTGATGAGTTTCTGCGTGAAATCGAGCGCCTCGCGGGTGAAATGATACGCCTCGCGCGCAAACCGGGGGTCTTGGGCGATCATTTTTTCCAACACTTCATCGAAATTGACTTCTTGCATATCAAGGTTTGACCGGTTGCACGGCCACGACGGCCGGCGGATGCGCCGCGCGATAGGTTTTCACCGCCAGACCGGTCAGCAGCAGTCCCAAAACGACGAGCAGAAACATCTGCTCCTGTTTGGTCAGGAAATTCACAGCCGCAGGATAACGGCTGGCGGGTGCTCCGGCAAGCTGCCAAAAACCTGGTCACTGATGGTTCTCCGGTGCGAGGCCTGGCCGCCGCCCTTGCCGAAGTTTCAACCAATACCCAACAGTTCGACTTCAAAAATCAGCGTGGCATTGGGCGGGATCGCGCCGGGATAGCCGGCGCGGCCGTAGCCGAGTTCCGGCGGGATGGTCAGCTTCACCTTGTCGCCGACTTTCATCTGCGCCACGCCAAGATCCCAGCCGCCGATGACCTGGCCTTCGCCGAGCACGAACGCAAACGGTTCATTGCGGTCCACCGAGCTGTCGAACTTCTGGCCGTCGGTGAACGTGCCGGTGTAATGCACGGTCACGGTGTCGCCTTTTTTCGGAGCCGCGCCGTTGCCGGCCGCGAGCTTTTCAATTTTCAATTCAGGTTTTGCCATGGCGGATTTTTGCCGCGATCCGCCGGGCCGTCAATCAAACCTTTCCGCTTCGCGCGCAGGACGCGCCGGCGGCGAAGGCATGACTGAAATAAAAAAGCGCGGGCCGAAGCCCGCGCCTTGGAATTATTCTCAATCAACGGCGCTCGGCCGAGACGCCGCTACCGTTTACACCGAGTAAGTGCTGCTGCTGGTCGTGCCGCCGCGGCCGGTCCAGTTGGTGTGGAAAAATTCCCCGCGCGGCTTGTCCACGCGCTCGTAAGTGTGCGCGCCAAAATAATCGCGCTGCGCCTGCAACAAATTTGCCGGCAAGACGGCGCTGCGATATTGGTCGTAAAACGCCAGCGCGGTGCTGAACGCGGGAACCGGAATGCCTTTCTTCGCCGCCGTGGCCACGATGTTGCGCCAGCCTTTCTGCGAGCGCTTGATTTCGCCCCGGAAATAATCATCCAGCAGCAGGTTCGAGAGCTTGGGATTGTGGTCGTAGGCTTCCTTGATCTTGCCGAGGAAACGCGAGCGGATGATGCAGCCGCCGCGCCACATCAGCGCGATGCCGCCATAGTTGAGATTCCATTTATATTCCGCCGCCGCCGCGCGCAGGAGCATATAGCCTTGCGCGTAGCTGACGATCTTCGAGGCATAAAGCGCGTCGCGGATTTCCGCAATGAACTGTTTTTTCTTTTCCGGCTTCGCGGCGATGCTGGTGAGGGCCGGGCGCGGGCCTTTTAATTTCTTTGCGGCCTTCACGCGTTCATCTTTCAGGGCGGAAACGCAGCGGGAATAAACGGCCTCGGACATCAGCGTGATCGGAATTCCCAGATCCAGGGAATTGATCACCGTCCATTTGCCGGTGCCTTTCTGGCCGGCGGTGTCGAGAATCTTGTCCACGAGCGGCGAGCCATCTTCATCCTTGAACGCCATGATGTCCCGGCTGATTTCGATGAGATAGGAATCCAGTTCGCCCGTGTTCCATTCGGCAAACACCTCGTGAATTTCCGGCGCGGACAGGCCCAGCCCATTTTTCAAAATGTTGTAAGCCTCGCCGATCAATTGCATGTCGCCATATTCAATGCCGTTGTGAACCATCTTCACATAATGGCCCGCGCCGTTTTCGCCGACCCAGTCGCAGCACGGCACATTGCCTTCGACTTTGGCGGAGACAGCTTGAAAAATTTCCTTCACAAACGGCCACGCGGCGGGCGAACCGCCGGGCATGATGCTCGGACCTTTGCGCGCGCCTTCTTCACCGCCGGAAACGCCGGTGCCAATGTAAAGCAATCCCTTCGACTCGACATATTTCACGCGCCGGTTCGTGTCCTCGAACAGCGAATTGCCGCCGTCAATGATGATGTCGCCCGGTTCGAGCACGGGGATGAGTTGTTCGATGAATTCGTCCACCGGCTTGCCGGCTTTGACGAGCATCATCACGCGACGCGGTTTCTTGAGCTTGGAAACCATTTCTGCGATGGAATGTGCGCCGAGCACTTTCGTGCCCTTCGCCTCGTTTGCGAGAAAGTGATCCACTTTTTCCGTGGTGCGGTTGTAAGCGACAACGGTAAAACCGTGGTCGTTCATGTTGAGAATTAAATTCTGACCCATGACGGCCAGACCGATCAATGCAATGTCACCTTGAGGTTGTTCCATAAATTATTTGGTTGAATTCAAACCGGCACAATACAAAAGCCATTTGCGCGCGCCAGCAGTTTCGTGATGAAATTCGGTTCTATTTTCTGTGAAAAGTGAACGGGCTCAGGCTGCGTTGCCCAGTTGCAGCCGCGCATCCGATTCCAGCAGGGTTTTCAAGTTCGCCCAACCGGCGGCGTTCATGTCGTTAAACGCGTTCAGATACACCGCCACGATTTCGTGCGGATATTTGCCGAGCAGAATTTCCACGGCGGCTTTCAATTTTACGTCATCCACCGTGGACGGCAGATCTTCCACCACGCCGTTTTCATTTTTGATTTCCAGCGCGTTCAGAAAATCCACCAGCATCGCCGCGTGTTTCTTCACCAGCCAGGCGCGGATGAACGCGGCGGCGGCACCGTCGAGCTTGGGCTTGGTCAGCGCGGAAAGCATCGCGGTATGCCGCTCGGCGCGCGGCTGGCGCTCGAGAAAAATCGGGCGGACGTGTTTGGCTTCGGCAACCGCCGCCAGCGCGGCTTTGTAAGCCGGCTTGTCGGATTCGAAGATGAAGGACAAAATATCATTCGCCAGCGCCGGCGACATGAAACCGAGGAGTTCGTGGGATTGTAGCATAAAATTTAGCGGTTGGGAGTTGGCAGATGGGAGTTAGGAAATGGTGGTGATGGAAATTTTATTTTTCTGCGCGAGCGTTTCGCATGCCTCGCGTTCGAGCAGGAGCGATTTGCCGGATTCGATGGCGAGGACGGAAATTTTCGCGGCGGCGCAAGTTTCCAAAGTCTGCGCGCCGAGGCACGGGACATCGAAGCGCATATCGTGATTCAGCTTGGCCACTTTCACGGCCACCGCGCCACCGTCCTGACCCGCCAGTTCGCCGCCGCGCGCGAGACATTTGTCCGTGCCTTCAAAACCTTCGACGGCCAACACCGTGCCGTTTTTTACGACGACAAGCTGGCCGATTTCCAAGCGCGAAACCTCCTTGGCGATGCGGAAACCAAATTCCACGTCCGCCTTCTGCTCGGCGGAAAGTTTGGGGCCGAGCGCAAAGCCGGTTTGCGGCATGAGCGGCGCGAGCCACGGCGTCGCCTCGATGAGTTCCACGCCGTCTTTGTTCAATTCCAGGGCAATCGCGCCGAAAATCGTGTGCGCATTTTTTTCTTTCAGGCGGAGCAGCACGCCCATTGCGCGCAGGTCCGGGCGCAAGTCGAAAAGATTTTTTGGCGCGATCTGGCCGAGCATGACGCATTGCTTGACGCTGCGGCTGGTGAAGGTGGAAATCATTTTCCCTAGCTGTCCGACCTTGAGCCAGACAATGTCGTCCACGAGTTGTGCCAGCGCGGGATCGGTCTCGCCTTCGGCGGCGACGGCGACGATGCGCTTCACGCCGGCAGCGCGGGCGAGGCGGGCGAATTCCAGCGGCAACGTGCGGTTGCCGGCGATCAGGCCGATGGATTCAGGCGCAAGGTTCATGCGATTCGGGACGAAGATTTTAGCGGTTCACGCGCCGGAAGCCAGCCGGGAATTTGGCGGATTGTTCTGTCCTGATTTTAATCCGGTTCTCAACTGTAATTGTCCAGAGCTGGGATTTGCTTTCACGGACAAACCGGTCAAGCCGAGGATTTGTCTTTGTTTGGGGCAATGGTGTCCATTCATGGCGCATCAGGACGAATCGTCATCTCGATTTTTTAGAAAAAAAGTTGGCGCAGGGCTTGCTTGATAATTTCCAATGTCATCCTTGGATCATATTTATCAAAAAATGGTGCCAACACTGGAAACGGCGGCGCTGGCCCATTTGCATGAGCAGCAGCCCCCGGAACCGCCGCGCCAAATCAGCCGGGAAGTCGCGCACGAGCTAAACAACATCCTCACCATCATTCAAGGCTATGCCGACCGGATGATCGTGAAACACGGCAGCAATCCGGCCTTGAGTCCGGATCTGCAAGTGATCGCCGACAACACCCGGCGGGCGGTGTCTGTAATCCGGCAAGCCACGCCGCGCCGGCCAGCTCCGATCTTGGCACGCTGAAAAAATATCCGTTTAATTCTTTCCGTAGCAGCCATTGGCCGGCTCTTGATGCGTCGGCCGCCCACCGTTTCTCGATTTTGAATTTCACCGGCAGAGCAGCCCTTTCAATTTGATCCAAAACGGATTTGACAGGTCTTTCATGGGAACAAGCTCAACACCGCATTCGCTGCGCGCGCCGCCGCGCCAGGTTCACCGAGCGAACCAATTATTTTTGCGAGCTGCGATTTTATTTTTGTGCGGCGGGATTCATCCTGCAAAAGTTCCAGTGCCGCGCGCGACAAATTTTCCGGGGTGGCGTCGGATTGGATAAATTCCGGGTAAACCATCTCGCCAGCCAGCAGATTCGGCATCGTCAAGGATTTCACCGTCACGACGCGGCGGGCGATCTGATAAGTCAGCCACGATGTTTTGTAAAGCGTCACGGTCGGCACGCCAAAGAACGCGCATTCCATCGTCACCGTTCCGGTTTTGGAAATGGCCACATCGGCCTCGGCCAAAGCCCACGGCAATTCGCCGATTTGAATTTCCAGATTCGCGCCCAGCGATTTGGCAAGCTGCAGCAGCGCCGGATTCGGCAAAACCATTTTTGCTTTTGCCGCCGGCATTTTTTCCTGAATCATTTTCACCGCCGTGAGCATCGGTGGCAGATGCCGCTGCAGCTCGCTCTTGCGGCTGCCGGGCAGCAAGAGAATTTGCGGTGGACGATTGGCGCTGGACGCGCCTCGCGCCAATCCGCTCGCAAAGTGCAAATCGTCATTCGCAAATCTCCCAATCATGGGATGACCGACAAATTCCACGCGCAACTGCGGCACGCGCCTGGCATACCAAGCTTGCTCGAACGGAAAAATGCTCAGCAGCAAATCGTAATCGCGCGCCAGCTTGTCGGCGCGGCCCGGACGCGATGCCCAAACCTGCGGCGAAACAAACTGGACGATTTTTGGATTCCATTTCGAGAACGGATTTTCGCGGACATATTTTTTAACTGCCTGACCGAAGCGCAGGTTGAAGCCGCCATAATCCACACCGATGACCACGTCCGGCTTGCGCTCAATCGCCAGCGCCAGCAGTTCGTGGAACAGCCGCCGAAATTTCAAAAGATTCTTCAGCACGTCCGTGATGCCGATGACCGAGTGCTGCGTCAGGTCGAACGCCAATTCCACACCGGCGGCCGCCATCTTCTCGCCGCCCGCGCCAAAAAATTCCGGCGTGGCGGGAAGCCGGGAGTCGGAAGCTGCAAATTGGGCACGCAGCGCTGAAACCAGTTCGGCGGCGAGCAAATCCCCGCTCGCCTCGCCGGCGATCAGCATGAAGCTTTTCGGTTGCACGGTTCATTTTTTGTCACCGAAGCGCTGGCGTCAATTCTTGAACGCAGATTTCGCAATGCACGCGTCACACAGTTCTGGACATCAACAGCAGACCTCAGTCGTTTCATTTTATCGCCTTTTTCAAATTACCGGCTACAATCCGCCACCAATTGCCATGCCATCGGAACATTTGACCTTGACCGCGCCTCTGCTTTCGCCCGGCGGATTGCTGGCGGTTTATTGCGCCCTGGTAATCCTTGCCTCGCTTGCGGGCGGCTGGCTGCTGCTGCTGATTCATCTCACGCACACGCGGCTGCAAATGGCCGTGAGCTTCGTGGCCGGATTGATGTTGAGCATCGCCCTGCTCCATTTTTTGCCGGATGCGGACGAACAATTGCATTCGCTCGGCCGCACCATGAACTGGGTGCTCGCCGGTTTTCTCGTGATGTTTTTTGTGCAACGGTTTTTTCATTTCCACCACCACGACCTGCCCGAAGGCGACCCGGAGGACTGCTGCGAACATGATCATTCGCTCGCGCACGATCACGGCCAGCACGCGCATACCCTCGCCGACAAATCCGCCCAGCAACTTTCCTGGGTCGGCACGGCACTGGGGATGACGCTGCACTCGCTGCTGGACGGACTGGCCTTGGCCGCCGCTGTCGCCACCGGCGCACAAGGACACGAGCAACTGGCCGGACTCGGTGTCGCCCTAGTCGTGATTCTCCACAAACCGTTTGACGCGATGGCCGTGTCCACCCTGATGCATGCTGGCGGCAAATCGCGGTTTTCGCGGCACGTTTTGAATGGTTTGTTCGCGCTGGCGAGTCCGCTCGGCGCGGCGCTGTTTTATTTTGGGGCCAGTCATTTTACCGACACCCACGGAGCGGTGCTCGGCTGTTCGCTCGCATTTTGCGCGGGCTCGTTCCTCTGCATCGCGAGCAGCGATCTGCTGCCAGAGCTGCAATTTCATTCGCACGATCGCTTCAAGCTCTCGGTCGCGCTGCTGGCCGGGTTGTCCGTGGCCATTCTCATCAAGCAGTTCGAAGCCGGGCAGCCTTGAGCGGTTTTAGCGCGTAAATCCGGCGTGCCATCGGCTTGGCCGTTTTTGCGGCGAATATGAAAACCATTTCCCATGCATGGTTTTTTTTCCCTGCCCTGCCAAGTAAGAACTGGAGAACTTCAGCTGGCCGGCTGGACCCGAATTGAACAAAACTTTTCCCGGGTTCGGGCCTTACGGCTAAATTCCAGCAAGGCCGAACAGCAGCAAAACCGGCAGGCCAGTTTTCACGCCCCGGATTATTTGCGTCAACCCTGATGGTAAAAGTTGCCATCGCGGGCAAGCTTTGCCATGAAATTCCTGCGCCGGTGCGGGCCTCGAGGTCCGATATCAGTCCAGCGGACTCGATAACATTTTGAAACTTTTTGCTTTTAATGATGTTCACCATAGAACTAAATATCAGGGACTCCGTGCAGATGCCGATTGCGTGCGGAGCTTTTTGCAAATTTGTCGGATGGATGGCGATGGTATGAACAAATCAACTGGAGGTTTGGCCTGTGAAAACGGCCCGGTGACCGGGCAAGGTGCCGGCATCTTGCCCGAGCCCGAATTGCATGACGGGCAGGTGAGCAACCTCGCCAAGCTTGCGGTGTCGCCCGAAATCATCCGCGTGCTGCCCGCCGAATTTGTCAAGCGGCACGGCATTCTTCCCTTTGAAATCGGCAATGGCACCATTCGCATCGCCGCTTCTGCGCCGGGCAACCAGCGGGTGATTGACGACATCCGGCTGTTAAGCGGGCTGGAAGTCGAGGAGTTCGAAGCGCCGGCGGCGGAGATCGCCGCGAAAATTTCCGAGTGCTATTCGGTGACGGTGGAAAAGATGATTGAAAATCTTGACCCCGCCAAAACGAATGGCGAAGTAAAAAACCTTCACGACATCGAGGTAATGGCCAATGAGCCAACCGTCGTCAACCTGGTGAATTTGATCATCGCCACCGCGCTGCGCGAACGCGCCAGCGACATTCATCTCGTGCCGTTCGAGAACACGCTGCAACTGCGCTATCGCGTGGACGGCTTGTTGCAGGAAAATCCGCCGCCGCCGAAACATCTTCACGCCGCGCTCGTCTCGCGCATCAAAATCATGGCGGACATGAACATCGCCGAGCGCTTCATGCCGCAGGACGGACACATTCAAATCAATCATCGCGGCGCGCGCGTGGACATCCGCGTGGGCACGATGCCGACGATTTACGGTGAAAGTTTGGTGATGCGGTTGCTGGAAAAAAATTCAAAAGTCTCCACGGCGGAGGAACTCGGTCTGGATGCGAAGCGTTCGAAAATGCTTTCCGCACTCGTCGAAAAACCGCACGGGCTTTTTCTGACGACCGGGCCGACGGGCAGCGGCAAGACCACGACGCTTTATTCGATCCTGCAAAGCATCTACACGCCGGAGCTGAAAATTCTCACCATCGAAGATCCGGTGGAATACGAGCTGCCCGGCGTCGCCCAAATCCCCGTGCGGCCGAGCCGCAATTTCACTTTTGCCACCGGCCTGCGCGCGATTTTGCGGCAAGATCCCGATGTCGTGATGGTCGGCGAAATCCGTGATTCGGAGACGGCCGAGATCGCCATTCGCGCCGCGCTCACCGGCCATCAGGTTTTCAGCACGCTGCACACCAACGACGCCACCGGCGCGGTCACGCGGCTGATTGACATGGGCGTCGAAGCTTTTTTGATCGCGTCCTCGCTCGAAGGCGTTTTGGCGCAGCGGCTGGTGCGGAAAATTTGCCCAAGCTGCCGCGTTGAAACGGCCGTGGCTTCGATCCTGCGCGATAAAATCGAAGCATTGAGCGGCCGACGGATTGATGGCGTTTTTTACACCGGCAAAGGTTGCGAAGAATGTCGCAATACCGGCTATCGCGGGCGCATCGGCATTTTTGAACTGCTGTCGCTGACGCCGGAGTTGAAGGAGATGATTTTGCAAAAGCGTTCCAACGCCGAGCTGAAATCCACCGCGCAAAAAAGCATGATGACGATGCACCAGGACGCGCTGCAAAAAGCCGCCGCCGGCATCACGTCGCTCGAAGAAATTTTGCGCGTGTCCTCGGGAGATTTGCAGGAATGAGCGAGTTCCGTTATCAGGCCGTCGAAGAAAGCGGCGCGAGCGTCGCGGGCGTCATCGAAGCTGACGACCGCAAAAGCGCGCTCCGGCTGCTCGGCCAGCGCGGGCTGTTTCCGTCGCAACTGGAAATTAATTCCGCGAACGGCGAAATAAAAACCTCCGCGGTGGCAACCAAAGCCCAAACGCTGGCGGAGGTTTCTTTTGGCCAGCGCATCAAGCGCAAAGACATCACGGCCTTGACACGCGAAATCAGCGCGCTGCTCGGCGCAGCGATTCCGATTCCGCAGGCGCTGGACAGTCTCGGTGAAGAGGAGGAAAATCCGGCGCTCAAGGAAATCATTTTAAAAATCGCCGACTCGGTGCGCAAAGGCGCGGCATTTTCGGCGGCGCTGGAAGAACATCCGCAGCGGTTCGGCAAATTATATTCCAGCATGGTGCGCGTCGGCGAAGAAGGCGGCGTGCTGCCCAAAGTCATGGCCGACCTCGCCGACCTGCTCGAACACGAGGACGAAGTGCGCGGCGAAGTCGTGTCGGCGGTGGCGTATCCGGTTTTTGTTCTCATTTTCGGCATTTGCACCGTGACGGTTTTGCTGACGGTTGTTTTGCCAAAACTTTTCAGCATGTTGCAAGACATGCTGCCGGTGCTGCCATTGCCCACTTTGATTCTACTGAAAGTCAGTCACGGACTGCATCACTACTGGCCCTGGCTTTTGATCGGACTGGTCGCAACCGCTTTTGGCGTGCGCTGGTATTTGCGCCGACCCGACGGCGCGAAAAATTGGGACAAACTGAAATTGCGCATTCCCTTGATCGGCCCGGTCGTGCGCGCGGCGGCGTTGGGACGTTTTGCGCGGACGCTGGGCACGCTGGTGAAAAGCGGCGTTTCGCTGCTACCCGCGCTGAAAATTGTCGAGAACACCATTGGCAACCAGATTTTGGCGCAGCAGGTGGCGAGCGTGGCGGAAGAAACGCGCGGCGGCGATTCGCTGGCGACGCCGCTGCGCAAGCTCGGTATTTTTCCGCGCACGATGATCCAGATGATTGATGTCGGCGAACAGACCGGCAAACTCGACGAGATGCTGCTAAAAGTCGCGGAGATCGAGGAGCGCCAGATGCGGGCGCGGACGAAAATTTTAATTTCGCTGCTCGCGCCGGCGCTGATTCTGGTCGTCGGCGCGCTCGTCGGGTTCATGGTCATCGCGATTTTGCTGCCAATTTTCAAGATGAGCCGGGCAATTCACTAATCTTTTCAACCAATCAATAATTAAACGCATGAAAATACAATTGAAGAAAAACAGTTCAGCCGCATTTACGCTGATTGAAATCATGGTGGTCGTGATCATCCTCGGCATTCTGGCGGCGACGATCATTCCGCAGTTCATGGGCACGACGCAGGACGCGAAAATCAGCGCCGCCAAATCGCAGGTCGCCGAACTCGAATCCGCGCTCGAACGTTTTTACATCCACATGGACCGCTACCCGACGGCGGAAGAAGGTTTGAAAGTGCTCGTTGACCCGCCAGCGGGCGCGGAAGCCGGTGCCGATTCAAAATGGCGCGGGCCTTACATCAAGCAGTTGCGCAACGATCCGTGGGGCAATCCGTATCAATATGCTTTTCCCGGCACTCATCATCCAACCAGCTTTGATCTTTGGTCGCGCGGCGCGGATGGCGCGGACGGCGGCGAAGGCCCGAATGCGGACATCGGCAATTGGTGATGAATTTAAAACTGTCATGGCAGCGCAGGCGGGCTGGCTTCACGCTCATTGAATTGATGGTGGTGATCACCATCATCGGCATCATGACCGCGATGATGATTCCCGAAATGAAAGGGACTTTTCAGGACGCGCTGCTGCGTTCGACGAGCCGTGAACTGATCAACGTCTTCGACCTCGCCTACAGCCGGGCGGTGAGCCTGAACCAGCTTCGCCGCGTGCGGCTTGATGAAAAAACCGGGCGTTATCTGGTCGAAAAACAAGTGACCGAAAACGGGCAAGAAAAGTTTGTGCCTGCCGATGATGTGCCCGGCGACAAAGGCGAACTGGATTCGCGGATCGCGGTGGAGTTTCATCAGCCGGGCGATCTGGCTCCCGCCGCCGATACCGCCGCCGAAGCTCCGGCGACGGAAAACGATTTGAACGGCGTGGTGATTTCATTTTATCCCGACGGCACGGCAGATGCCGGCGACATCACGCTCCGCGACCGCGAGGGTTTCCGGCTGCTGTTGCACATCAACCCAGTCACGGCGCGGGTCCACGTCATCGAAATGGAACGCGAGGCGCAGCCATGAATCACCGCGCCGGATTCTCGCTCATCGAGGTCATGGTGGCCGTCTTGATTCTGGCCATCGCACTGGTCGGGCTGACGCAGGGCATCACCACGGCGCTGGCGTCGAGCAAGGAATCGGAATTGCAAACCACCGCCGCGCTGTTCGCGGCTGGACAAATCGAATTGTTGCGCGCAGAAAAAGATCTGGTTGATGAGACGGACAATGGCGATTGCGGCGCGGGCCTGCCGCTTTACCGCTGGAAGGAAACCGTCAGCCCCACGGACATTGACGGATTGCATGACGTGGACGTGGTGGTGGAAAATTCGCAGACTGGCGCGGAAATTTACGAGCTGAAAACCTTGCTGTTCGAGATTCCGGCGAATTCGTCGAGCAAAACAAAATCGTCGAAAGTGAAAGGTGGCCGGCCATGAACGCGCAACGATTTTCACCTGACCCCGGAGTGCGCCCGTCTTCGGGCGCAGCAACGTTGAAATACAAAGCGCGTCCGGGTTTTCTTGATGCATCGGAAATATCAGTATTGGTGCGCCCGGGACAGGCGCACTCCAGCGGGTTTACTTTAATCGAAGTGATGATCAGCTCGGCGTTGATGGCGTTGATTTTAGTGAGTGCCTACCTGTGTCTGGGCGCGGGGTTTTCCGCGCAAAAACTGATCGAGCCGCGCGCCGAAATCATCCAGAACGGCCGCGTGGCGCTGGCGCTCATGTCGGCGGATTTGCGCGCCGCGTGTCCGTTGTCCAAGTCGGACGATTTTCTCGGCATGACGCGGACGGTCGGCAACATCGAAGCGGATAATTTGGATTTTGCGACGCACAATTACACGCCGCGCCACGCCCGCGAAGGTGATTTTTGCCAGGAAAGTTTTTATCTCGACAAGGATTTGGAGACGGGACAATTCAGCCTCTGGCGCCGGCGCAATCCGACCATTGCGCTGGATGCGCTCGCCGGCGGCAGCAAAGAAGAGATCGCGAAAGGCGTGGTCGGCTTGAAGCTGGAATATTTTGACGGGACGGATTGGTATGATTCCTGGGGCGAAGTGAAATCGCCGGGCAAACCGCAAACTTCGACGCGCGAACAAAATAATTTATCCGGCCTGCCGGATGCCGTGCGCATCACGCTGCTGCTGGATTCCAAGCCCAGAAAAAAAAATCCGGATGCGTTGACGAGTGAAGCAAAGCCTGAACCGCCGCTCGTTTTTCAAACCGTCGCGCGTTTGAATCTGGCGGCGACGACGCAAAATAATTCCAGTGCTTCCGCCGCCGGAAATTCCGACAACCCCGCTTCGCCCGGTCAGCCGCCGGACAATGGAGGCAATAATTAAGACGATGCGACAACGAGCTTCCATCCTGGTCGGACTGCTCTGGTGTCTGGCGCTGCTGTCAATCATCGTCATCGGCGTGCTGCACACGGCGCGGATGGATTTGCTCGTGGTGAAAAATTATGGCGACCGGATTCAGGCGCATTATCTCGCGCTGGCGGGCATCGAAAAAGCCAAGGCGCTGCTGTATCGCGACGCCCACGACCGCAGCCGCACGCAAAAAAATCACAGTGGAAATTTTTACGATGATCCGCAGGAATTTCGCGAGGTCCAATTTGGTCGCGGTGTTTTCAGTGTGGTTCGTCGTGGGCGGACGGACGAAGGCGGCGGAATTATTTTTGGCGTTAGTGACGAAGAAAGTCGGCTCAATCTAAACACGGCCAGCGGCGACGAACTGGCCAAGCTGCAAAACATGACGCCCGACGTGGCCACCGCCATCGTGAACTGGCGCGGCGGCGACAGCACGACCGTCGCGGCGGAAGCGCAGTATTATGCCGGCTTGCAGCCGCCGTATCAGCCGCGCAACGGCCCGTTTCAAACCGTGCGCGAACTGCTGATGGTGCGCGGCGTCACGCCGGATTTGCTTTTGGGCCGGGATGCCCACCAAAACGGAATGCTCGCGGCGGCGGAAGAAAATGAGTCGGCTGGGTCGGTTGACAGCGAGGATTTGGGCTGGGCGGGAATTTTAACCGTGGATTCGTCGGTGCAAAATTTGAACGCCGCCGGCGAAAACCGCGTCAACATTCAATCCGCCGATGAAAGTTCCCTGACCGGCATCCGGGGCATCACGCGGCCGATGGCGCGGGCGATTGTCGCGTATCGCGGGCAGCATCAGTTTCAAAGCATCGCCGATTTGCTGGACGTCACGCCGCCACAAAATCAAAATGGGCAGGCTGCGGGCGGTGCAAACAACGCCGATCAATCGGGCAACACTGTGGTGGACGAAAATCTTTTCATGGACATCGCCGACAACGTGACGACGGACAACGGACAAAATCTGGCGGGCGCGATCAACATCAACACGGCCGGTCTGGACGTGCTGGTCTGCCTGCCGGGCGTGACGCGCGAGCTGGCGCAAGCCATCATTTCGCAACGGCAGTCCGGCGGGTTTTTTGCCAGCCCGGCCGAACTGCTGAAGGTGCCGGATTTCACGCGCGACATTTTCAAGCAAGTCGCGCCGCTGGTGACCGCGCGGTCGGAAACCTTCTGCATTTTGAGCGAGGGAAAAATCACCTCCACCGGCGCGCGGCAGCGGATTCAAGCCATCGTGCACATCGGACTCAACGACCAGCGGACGCTTTCGTGGCGGGAGGATGATTTGTGAAAAAAATTTCCTTCCTCAATCCGCCGCCGGTTTTTGTCGAATTCGGCCAGACCGCGCTCCGGGCGGCGCATGAAAACGACAGCGTGGAATTGCCGCTCGAACGCCAGCCCGACGGACGGCTCACCGCGCCATGCAAAGAAAAAACCATCGCGGCGTTGAAAGAATTTTTGCAGGCCAAAAGCTGGCAGCCGCGCGCCCGCGCCGTGTGCGCCATCGGCGCGCGCGGCGTTTCGCTGCGGCGGCTGTCGCTGCCCGCCGGTGCGGCGGAAGAATTTCACCAGCGCCTGCGGCTGCAAATTGAAAGCGAATTTCCGCTGCCGCCCGACGAACTGGCCTGGGGCTGCCAAAAACTTGGCGGGCCGCCGGCGGCGAACGGAACGGTGGCGAAACAGGAATTGCTCGTCGCCGCCGTAAAAAAAGAGGTGGTCGCGGACTATCACGAAATCCTCCGCGCGTGCGGCACGGAACCGGAATTCACCTTGGCGGCATTGGCGCGAACGCACCTCGGCACGCCGGCGGCGGATTCGTTCATTCTGCTGGACATCGGCCGCCACCAGTCGGAATTGACGGTGTTTGAAACGGGCGTGGCGACCAACTCACGGATTTTATTTTGGGGCAGTGAAAGCGCCGCCGGCCCGGCAGACGCAAAATTGGATGCGCTGGCGCAAGCGGTCAATAGCAGTCCGACCGGGACAAAACTTTTTTTCTCCGGCAATAAAATTTCCCCGGAAATCTCTCCGAGGCTGGCCAATGGCTGCCAATGCGCATGGCTGGAATCTGCTGACACCAGAATGTCAGCGGCGATTGCCGGCCTCAAAAAAATGGTGGACCAGAGTGGCCATCCGCCGCTGGTCATCCGTGTCGAACAAACCGGCGGCGAGGTCAGGAGTCTGGCGGCGATTGATTTCAAAAAATGGGGCGTGCGCGTCGGCGCGCTGGTCGTCGCGCTGCTGTTGCTGCCGTATGCCGAGGCCTTGCTGCTGAAGCCGCATCTCGCCAAAAAAGTCGCCGCCTTCAAAACCGAAGCCGTGCGCCTGACGCTGATTGACCGCGAACTGGATTTTTTGCGCAATTTGAAATCCAGCCAGCCGCCGTATCTCGACGCGCTGTATATTTTTTCCAAGTCCGTGCCGCCGGGCACGCATTTTGAGGCGCTGTCGCTGAACCGTCACGGGGAAGTTTCGTTGCGCTGTGCGTTTCGCGACGGCCAGCAGGTGGCGGACTTCCGCACCAAGCTGATCAACTCCGGCTTTTTTGCGAACGTCACCGTCGAGGAACAAGTGCCCACGCCGGACCGCCAAAGAGTCAACGTGCGCATCGCCGCGCAGGAAAAACCCGCCGCGCAACTGCTCGCGCTGTCCGTCGGGCCGACGGCGGACGAAATCGGCAGAGACGCCAAACCCGCGCCGCCAGGCGCGATGCCGCCGGGCGTTTCAGCCGCCGCGCCCGCCGCGCCACCGGTTATAAAAAAGGAGACGAAACAATGAAGCCGCGTCCCCTGACGGACCGCGAAACGCGCACCGTGCGAATTGCCGGCATTGGCCTCGCGATTTATCTCGCGCTGTTCGGCGGATTCCGGGTCTGGAAGTTTTTTGACACCAAACGTTCGGACTACCGGCAGTTGGAAGTCGAGGCGCAAAATCTCCGGCGGCAAATCCAGCCCTACGAAGACAAGGTGCTGGTCGTGAAAAAGCTGATGGATGAATTTCACCTGGACCCGGCGAAGTTGAAAAAAGAAACGGTCGTCTCCGACGCAAGCGCGGCCATCCAGCAAGCGGCCAAGGCCGGCGGCCTGCAACTCGGCCCGATCCGTGAATCGCCGGCGCGCGGCGCGGGCAAGACGCTGGCGACGGTGCAGCTCGAAAGTTCCGGCCAGGTGCCGGCGGTGCTGACGTTTCTCGCCAGCCTGAACAGCATCGGGTTTCCCGTGGTGGTGGAGTCGGTGCAATTCACTGCGGACAACAGCCGTCCCGGCCAGGTGAAACTGAATTTGACGATCAGCATTTTGGATTTTGACCAGCAGAAAGAGGTGCCCCATGCGTGAACTCCGGGAACGTGCCGAACCGATCTTGAAAATCATCTGCCTGCTGCTGGCGGTGCTGGTGCTGGTTCAACTGGCCGGAATTTTTGTCCGGTGGAATCCATTTCGCGGCGTGGCCGTGCCGGCGCTGCCTTCGCTGACCGCCAGCACCAACCTGCCGCCGGGCGGCGCGCACGGGACAAACCTGGCGGCGGCAGCCACGGCCAAGGGAACCAATCTCGCGCGGTCCGTCACCGGCGCAAATTCCAATTCCATGGTCCGCGCGGAAACCGGGAGGCCCGAATCAAACTCGGTCGTGCGCTTGGGAACAAATGGGTTGTCGCCGGTTTCGGCCACGAACACCAACACAACCATTTTGGCTGCGATCCCAGACACGAATTCCGCCCATCAGATTGATCGGCAGCAGCAAACCAATTCCGTTGCCCGACTGGAAACAAATTCAGTTGGAACGAACATCGCCGTTTCAACCAACGCGACGGTAAAAGGCACAAATGTGTCGCTGGCAAGCTCCGCCGCTGGAACCAACGCCGCGTCCGCGACGAAACTGGAAAGTAAAAATGCGCGCGCGACGCCGGCTCCGGAAATGGCCGGCATGAATTTCAATCCGTTTCAACCGCCGGGCAAACGCGGCGGCGATCTTTCGCCGGCCATGCAAACGCGGATCAGCCGGATTGTGGACAGCGAAATTCTTGGCCCGGTGATGCGCCCGCTGCCGATGGGGCTGCTGGGCATTGCCGGCGAGTTCGCGTTTTTGCGTTCGGCGAACGGACAGACGGGGTTGGTGAAAGAAGGCGATTCGCTGGACGATTTGAAACTGCTCCGCATCGGCATCAACCGCGTGCTGATCGAACAGGGCGGACAGAAAAAAGAACTGACGATTTTTTCCGGTTACGGCGGCGACAGCCTGCTCCCAACGAACACTCCCGATGAAAACAACCACCCATAAAAACGAACGGCTCTTCCGCGCGCTGGCCGGCGTGATCGCCGCGCTGATACTTTTCAGTTTGCCGCCGACGGCGTCGGCGCAAAATCCGCCGAGGAATTTCAACCTGCCGCCCGGCGTTTCCTTCGGTGGGCCGCCGTCAAGCCCGGATAATTCGTCGTCGCCAAAGTCAGATTCCGCCGGCAAGGACACCGGACCGTGGATTCCCTCCGCGCCGCTGACGAGCGGCAGCTCCACCAATCAGGCCAGCGGCACTAATGCCACCGATCAAATCCAGTTGAGCTTTCAAGGCGCGAACATTGACATGGTGGTGCAGTGGCTATCGCAGACGACCGGCAAAAGCGTGCTGAAACATCCGCAGGTGCAATGCCAGTTGACCATCACCAGCTCCAAAAAAATTGGCCAGCGCGAGGCCATCAATCTGGTTTATCGAGCGTTGGCGCTGGAAGGCTATTCGGCGATTGAGTTCAGCGACTCCATCCTCATCGTGCCGCAGGACAAGGAGCCGAGGATGAGTCCCGAACTGCTCGGCGGTTCGCAGACGAATGTGCCCGAAGGCCGGCAGCGGCTGGTGAAGGTTTTTCCGCTGAAACATCTTCAAGCCTCGGATGTGAAAGATCGCATCGGCACGGCGCTTTCGGACAAGGCCGGCATTTTTGTGGACGAGCAGGCCAACCAAATCATCATCACGGATTACAACGACAACATCCGCGCCGTCGGCGAACTCATCGCGGCGCTGGACACGGACAAGCCGGAAGATGTCACGGTGCGGGTCATCCCGCTGAAGCATGTGTCGGCGGCGGATTTGACGAAAGAAATCGGGCCGCTGTATCAGAAAAAAAACGGCAAGTCGCTCAAAGACACGGTCGAAGTCTCGGCGGATGAGCAGGCCAATGCGCTGCTGATTTTGTCCAGCGCGGCCAATTTCAAAGTCATCCAGCAGTTTGTCAGCTCGCTGGACACCGAGGAGGCGCAGGAAAAAATCATGCGCACGTTCAGCCTCAAAAATGCCGACGCGCAGGACGTGGCGAAGCAGTTGCAGGATCTCAATCAGGAACAAAGCGTGAGCGCCCGATACATTTTCAATTACTCTTCTTCCGAAAAAGCCGGAAAGAAAATGACCGTGGTGGCCGACCGCCGGCGCAACGCCGTCATCGTGCAGGCACCGCCGGCGCAGATGGCGTCCATCGAGAAAATGATCACTGAACTCGATGCGCCGGTGAGCGATGACAGCCTCGCGCCGAAGATTTTTCCGATGAAATATGCCAGCGCCTCCGACATCGAGGACGTGCTGAACGAATTATTTTTGAAGAAGCAGGTGCAGCGGAGCTACTTTGATTTTTTTGACGAAGGTTCTGACAACTCGACCCCTGACCGGGATGTGGGCCGACTCTATGGCAAGGTTCGCATCACCAGCGAGCCGGAATCGAACGCGCTGATTGTCACCGCGAATTCAAAGGAAAATCTGGCGGCCGTGGAGCAAATCATCAATCAATTGGACAAGCCGCCGGAGGCGAGTGAAAGCACGCTGCACGTCAGCCTGAAATTTGCCAAGGCAATTGATCTGGCCAACAGCATCAACATTATTTTTGCCAAAAACGGCTCGCCGCCGTTGCGCGCAGTGGCGCAGCAAAACCAGCAGAATAATTCCGGTGCGCAGCAAAATCAGCAGCAGCCGCAGGCTTCATCGGCGGAAACTGGTTTTGATCTGGGCACGGAATCGAAGGTGGACGGCTATTTCCCCTGGCTCGGCGGACAGGTGGACAACGCCACGCGATCCTCAGACACCCATGCTGTCCGGCCCGTCAGCGACCTGGTGGGCCGCGTGCGCGCCGTGGCCGACGAGCGGAGCAACGCGCTGATGATTTCCGCGAACATTCATTTCTTCCCGCAAGTGTTAAAATTGATCTCTGACTTAGATGCGCCCACCGACCAGGTTTTGATCGAAGCCCGGCTGGTGGAAGTCTCCAGCGATTTTCTCGACAAACTCGGAGTCCGCTGGTCGCCCGATGGCACCCAGTTCACGGGCGATGACTTGGACAATTCGCTCATCGCCAGCGCTTCTGGCCAATATCAACGAGGGTTGGGCCAAAACACCACCGTCAACACTCCGGCCGCCTCGTCCAGCAGCATCGCCCAAGCATTGACTTCATTACGCTCGGGCGTGTTGTCCGGCTCGGTCAGCATGGATTTTCTGGTGCAGTTTTTGAAGAGGACCACCGACGCCACGGTGCTGGCGGAACCGCAGCTCAACATTCGCGACAACGAAACTGGCAAGCTCTTTGTCGGCCAGGAAGTGCCGGTGCCGGATTCATCGCAGGTTTCCGGCCTGAACGGCGCCCAAAATACCACCATCAAATACAAGGATGTTGGCGTGGTGCTCGAAGTCACGCCGCATATCAACTCGGCGGGCGATGTGGAATTGAAGATCCACGCGGAATCTTCAACGGTCGTGTCCGGCCAAACGGTGCTCGGCGGCGCCGTTTTTGACACGCGCAACTTCCGCACCGATCTGACGGCCAAGAACGGTCAGACTTTGGTCGTGGGCGGCATCATTCAAAAGCAGGTCTCCGACACGCTGCGCAAGACGCCGTTTTTCGGCAGCATCCCCGGCCTGAAATGGGCCTTCAACAAAAAAGACAAGTCCACGCAGGAAGTGGAGCTGATCGTTTTCCTCCGGCCCAAAGTCATCCGCTCGCCGGAAGATGCCAATGACGTGCTGCGGGAAGTGGACCAGAAAGCTCCCCTCGTAAAAAAATGGCAGGACGAAGCGAACATGGAAAAGGCCGAAAATAAATCCAAAAAATAGCCTTCAATTTTTTGAGCCGAATTGAGGCTGGCGCGGGCGCAGTCCGGCTGGGCGACGCCTGTTTTTCACTTGTCCGACGTTTTTTCCTTTTGCCGCGCACGATTTGCCGTTTGAATCTGCGGCGATGTCGCACGAATACGTTCTCAAACCTTTCACGTCGGAGATCCGGTTGAACATTGACTATGCGCGCGAACTCAACGAGCAGCAGCTTGCCGCCGTCACCGCCGCGCCCGGTCCGGCACTGGTTATCGCCGGCGCGGGTTCGGGCAAAACGCGCACGCTCACTTATCGCGTGGCGTATCTGATCGAACAGGGCATTCCGCCGGAAAGAATTTTGCTGCTCACGTTCACCAACAAGGCCGCCGGGGAAATGATGCGCCGCGTTTCTGATTTGCTCGGCCAGGAACTGCGTTCGCTTTGGGGCGGCACGTTTCACAGCATCGGCGCGCGGGTTTTGCGGCTGCACGCCGATACGTTGGGCTAT
This sequence comes from uncultured Verrucomicrobia subdivision 3 bacterium, assembly GCA_903944085.1. Classification (GTDB taxonomy): domain Bacteria; phylum Verrucomicrobiota; class Verrucomicrobiia; order Limisphaerales; family UBA11358; genus UBA11358. Next base: position 55,020 of record CAJAQO010000038.1, on the reverse strand, counting down.
CAGAAAGATTTCACCATTCTGGACCGCGACGACGCGAAGGATTTGATCAAGGCGTGCCTGGCGGATGCGAAGATTGACAAGCAGGACAAGCATTTTCCCAAACCGGATGTGCTGAACGAAATTTTTTCGCTCGCCGCCAACACGCACAAGACCGTTCAAGAACTGGTGGACGGGCAGTTCAGTTATTTCTCCCAATTCGCCGCCGAGATCACCGACCAGCAGAAACGTTATCATGCCCGCAAGCGCGCGACGAACGGCATGGATTTCGACGACCTGCTCGCGCTGTGGCTGAAACTGCTGCAGGAACACGCGGACATCCGCGAACATTATCAGCGGCGCTTCCAGTTCATCCTCGTGGACGAATATCAGGACACCAACAAGCTGCAAGGCGACCTGATTGACCTGCTCGCCGCGCGGCACCACAACGTCACGGTCGTCGGCGACGACGCGCAGAGCATCTACGCCTGGCGCGGCGCGAATTTTGCGAACATCCTGGATTTTCCCAAGCGTTATCCCGGCGCGAAAGTGTTCAAGATCGAAATGAATTACCGCAGCACGCCGGAAATCCTGAACGTCGCCAATGCCGCCATCGCCGCGAACGTGAACCAGTTTGCCAAGGAGCTTTCGCCCGCGCGCAAATCCGGCGTGAAACCGGCGCTGGTGCAATGTCACGACGCCGGGCAGCAGGCGCAATTCATCGCCCAGCGAGCACTGGAACTGCGTGACGAAGGCACGAGCTTGAACCACATCGCCGTGCTTTACCGCTCGCATTTTCATGCGCTGGAATTGCAGCTTGAGCTGACGCGGCAGCAGATTCCATTTTCCATCACCAGCGGCATCCGTTTTTTTGAGCAGGCGCACATCAAGGATGCGACGGCGTATCTGAAATTTGTGGCGAACCCGCGCGATGAAGTTTCGTTCAAGCGGCTCGTTTTACTTTTGCCCGGCATCGGTGCGAAGGGAGCGGAAAAACTTTTTCAACTTTTTCAAGGCAGGAGCCGAGGTGACGAGACTCTAATTGAAAGCGGAAGGCGGAAAGCGGAAAGCGAAAATGAGTCAGAGACTCCTCACGTCGTCCCCTGCAAAATTGCCAGCGCGCTTCAAGCCTGCGCGCAGGCCGTGCCGAAAAAAGCCGCCGTCGCGTGGGCGCAATTTGTGGCGACGATTTCGCAGCTCGAAGCCGAGAACACGCGCCGGAACGCGGCGAAAATGCTGCGGCTGGTGATGGACGCGGGCTACGATGATTATCTCAAGGAAACTTACGACAACTACGAGCGCCGGCTGGACGAAATCCAGCAGCTCGCGGAATTTGCGTTTCAATTCGGCAGCGTGGAGGAATTTCTTACGCAGCTTGCCTTGCTCACCAATGTCGAGGCCGAAGATGATCCGGGGGACGACACAGAAAAAATCAAGCTCTCCACCATTCATCAGGCGAAGGGCTTGGAGTTTGAAATCGTGTTCGTCATCATGCTGTGCGACGGATTATTTCCTTCCGCGCGTTCCACCGCGAGCAACGATGGCGAGGAGGAGGAACGCCGGTTGTTTTACGTTTCCGTCACGCGCGCGAAGAACGAGCTTTATCTGACGTATCCAAATATGCGCGGCGGGTTTGGCGCGTCCGGCGTGGACACCTATCAATCCCCTTCCCGCTTTCTTTCGGAAATCCCCAAGGATCTGCTGAACGAATGGAATTTGCGTTGAAGATTTTATCCGTTCCCAATCTGGACATGCCGCCGGGGTTCTGGAAAACTGCGCCCGCGTGAAACAAGCAATCGTCACTTTGGACATGGAAGGCGTTTTGACGCCCGAAATCTGGATCGCCGTCGCCGAGAAAACCAAGATCCCGGAACTGCGCCGCACCACGCGCGACGAACCGGATTACGACAAGCTGATGAATTATCGCATCGGCATCCTCGACCGGCACGGCATCAAGCTCTCGCACATTCAGGAAGTCATCGGCACGCTCCGGCCGCTGCCCGGCGGCAAGGAATTTCTCGATGAGCTCCGCTCGTTTGTGCAGGTCATCATTTTGTCGGACACGTTCGAGCAGTTTGCGCAGCCGCTGATGAAGCAATTGAACTGGCCCACGCTGTTCTGCCACCGGCTCATCGTGGAAAATGACCGCATCGCCGGCTATCAATTGCGCCAGCCGAACCAGAAGCAGAAATCCGTCGCCGCGCTGAAGTCGCTGAATTACCACGTCGTTTCCGCCGGTGATTCCTACAACGACACGGCGATGCTCGGCGAGGCGAACGTCGGTTTCCTGATTCACGCGCCGGAAAAAGTGAAGTCGGAATTTCCGCAGTTCAAGGCCGTTGAGTCGCACGCGGCATTGCTCACGCTGATCAAAGGAGCGCTCTAAATGCCAACGAACCGAGGTGCCTTCAAGATTTTCACGCTGGCCGGCATTGCGGTCTATGTGCATTGGTCGTGGTTTCTCGTCGCGATTTATTCCATCCAGTTTCGCACGCACGAGTATTCCTCGCTGATCTGGAACGTGCTGGAATATCTTTCGCTGTTCGCCATCGTGTTGACGCATGAATTCGGCCATCAGCTCGCCTGCCGTCAGGTTGGCGGCCAGACGCACGACATCGTGTTGTGGCCGCTCGGCGGCGTGGCCTACGTCTCACCGCCGCAACGCCCCGGCGCGCAGTTGTGGAGCATCGCCGCCGGCCCGCTGGTGAACGTGGCGCTGATTCCGCTGCTCACCGGGTTGATGCTGGCGGCAGCAAATTTGGGCTGGAATGACACGCATCCCGACGCGTCTGAATGGATTCACAATATCTGGGTCATCAACCTCGTGCTGCTGATTTTCAACCTGATGCCGGTCTATCCGCTGGACGGCGGACAAATCCTGCGTTCCCTGCTGTGGTTTCCTTTTGGGCGCGCGAACAGTTTGCTGGCGGCGAGCATCATCGGCTTCATCGGCGTGGCGGCACTGTTTATTTTGGCGGCAATATTTTTCCTCGATTCAGAAAGCCGAAGCTCTGGTGTCTGGCTGGGCATCATGGCGGCGTTCATCCTGATGAATTGTTGGGGCGGCTTGAAACAGGCGCGGGCGCTGGCGAAGATCGCCAAGATACCGCGCCGCGAAGGTTTCGCGTGTCCCTCCTGCAAAACGCCGCCGCCGCTGGGCGCGCTCTGGCGCTGCGGCAAATGCGGCCAGCAGTTCGACACGTTTCTCACGCAGGCCACCTGCCCGCACTGCGGCACGCAATACAGCGCCACGCAATGCCTGGACTGCGGCACCGCGCGCCCGTTCAACGATTGGCTGCCCGCGCCGCCGGCTTAAACCGGCGCGGCAAATGGTTTAACCGTTTGATAAGTTGAAAGCTTGATTTCCTTTGGCCGCCACCGCCGCCTGCGCGCGACACCATGAACATTGACACCCTCCTGACACCGGCCGAACTGCCCGCGCTCGGCCACCGCGATTTGCGCGGCACGGCGTGCGTGGTGTTCGACATCCTGCGCGCGACCAGCACGTTCGTCACCGCGCTGCAAAATGGCGCGGCGGCGGTCATCCCGGCCGGGGACATCGCCGAGGCCGTCGCGTTCAGAAAAAAAATGCCGGACGGGCGGCTCGCCGGCGAACGCAACGGCGTGAAAATTCGCGCGGCGCAATCCGGCGGACTGGATTTTGATTTCGGCAATTCCCCGCGCGAGTTCCGCCCGGAAACCGTGCGCGGCCAAACCATCGTCAGCACCACCACCAACGGCACCCGCGCCCTGCGGGCCGTCGCCGGCGCGAAAATCATTTTGGCAGCCTCGTTCCTGAATCTGGCGGCGACGGCGAAATTTTTGAACGCGGCGCGGCCGGCGGAAGTTTTGCTCGTATGCGCCGGCACGGGCGAGGGCGTGGCGTTGGAAGACGTGCTGGCCGCCGGGGCGCTGGCCGGCTTGCTCGGTGGCGAATTTTCGGACGCCACGGAAATTGCCAGCCGCACTTTTCTCGCCGCGAAAAATGATCTGACGGCGGTGATCGCCGGTTCAAAAAACGCGCGCCGGCTGCTGGCCATCCCCGAACTGCGCGCAGACGTGGCGTTTTGTTCGCAGCGCGATATTTTCAAGATCGTCGCTGAAATGGGCACGGATGGCGCGCTGCGGCGGGTTTGAATTTTTAACGGGCGCGCGGCAACAATGCATGGCGGCGGCGCTGCCTTGGCTGGCTCCGCACCTGAAATAAAAAGGCCGTCCGTTTGGACGGCCCGTTGGAGTTGCGCGGTGACTACTTTTTCGCAGCGGCCTTTTTGGTCTTGATGACGGCTTTTTTGCGTTTGAGGTAGGCCTTGCGGCGTTGTTTGTGTTCGGTTTTGTTGTATTGTCGGCCCATATGTTTCTTTACTTTGTTCGCGAGTTGCGATTTCGTGTGCGCACTATGAATTTTTACACGCGACGATTCAATCTTTATTTATTGCTGATGGCGGGGCTGGTGCTGGCGGCGGGGTGCGCCAGCTTCAAGAAAAAGGACAAACAGATGGCGGCTTTGCGCGTCCACATTGAAAGTCCCGCCAGCGTGGCCGGCACGAGCGAAACCATTCCGGTGATCCGGTCGGAACCGGTGATGGTGACCATCGCCAACGAGCCGATTTTGACCGAGGCAAACATTGTCGCAGCCTCGCTGCTCACGGCACCGGATGGATTTGCGGTGGAATTGAAGTTCGACCAGCCTGGGAGCTGGACGCTGGAACAATTCTCGGCGACGAACCCGGGCAAGCACTTCGTCATTTTCGGCCAGTGGGGCGACAAGCTGGCGAAAGGGCGCTGGCTGGCGGCTCCCCTGATCAACCGGCGCATGGCTGGCGGCGCGCTGATCTTCACGCCCGACGCCTCGCGCGAGGAAGCGGAACAGTTGGTGAAGGGACTGAATGACAACGCCAAAAAAACCGCCGCCGACAACATGAAACAATGAGAATTCTGCTTACGAGCGTGGCCGCGTTGGCGGCAATCACCGGCAACGCGCGAGCCCAGTCCCCGTTCCAGTTTCCCACGGCGAATCACGCGCTTTACGAGCCGGGCCAGGAACTGAAATTTTTTGCGCTCACCGCGCCCGACAAACCGTGGACCAGCGGCAGCTTTGGCTGCGTGCGCTCCGACGGCTGGCAGATGCACGAGGGCCTGGACATCCTCCATCAGCACACCGACCGGCACGGCGAACCGACCGATCCGGTGCTGGCCACCGCCGACGGCACGGTGGTTTATGTCAGCACCAAGGCGGCGTTGTCGAACTACGGCAAATACATTGTCATCCGGCACCTGGTGGAAGGACTGGAAATTTATTCGCTCTACGCACACTTGAGTGAAATTCAACCGGGCATTGCCACCGGCAAAACCGTAAAGGCCGGCGAAGCCATCGCCACGCTGGGCCACACGTCCAACACCGGCGAACGCATCACCAAAGACCGCGCGCACTGCCATTTTGAACTGAACCTGTTCGTGAACGAAAATTTCGGGACCTGGTATAAAAAATATTTCACCGGCGAACGCAACGACCACGGCATTTGGAACGGGCAGAATCTGAACGGCCTGGATCCGCGCGACATTTTGCTGGGCGAGCGCGGCGGGAAATTCAGCCTGTTGAATTTCGTGCGCAGCCAGACCGAACTGTGCCGCGTGCTGGTGCGGGCGACGAGTTTTCCGTATTTGAAACGATACGCGCCGCTCGTGCTGAAAAACCCGCGCGCCGAAAAAGAAGGCGTGGCCGGCTACGAAGTGGCGCTGAATTACAACGGAGTCGCCTTCGCGCTGCTGCCGCGCGCCGCCTCGGAAATCAAAGGATCTGGAAAATTCCAACTGCTCTCCGTGAACGAAACGGAGTATCACGCGCATCCCTGCCGCAAGCTGGTGGTGCAGCGCGGCAGCCACTGGCAACTGACGGACAAGGGCCAGCGCGAATTAGAGTTGCTCGTCAATTAGATTTCAGTTGCGAATGCGGCGGGTTGGCCTAATTTGGATTCAATCCGCCATGTTTCATCCCGCAACCAACGCAGACCGGCGACGAAACGGGGTTGCCGGCTTCACGCTGATTGAACTGCTCGTGGTCATCGCCATCATCGCGATTCTGGCCGCGCTGCTGCTGCCGGCATTGAGCAAGGCCAAGGCCACGGCGAGAAACACCGCCTGTCAAAACAACCTCAAACAGCTCAATGTGTGCCATCATTTGTATATCTTGGATAACACTGATCATTTTGTGCCCAATAATTCCGTGGCCGTTTTCACCATGACGACAAATGGCCCGGTTTGGGCCTCGCTTTCTGGATCGTCCTGGCTCCCGGACTCTGATGCATCGACCGAAATTGACCCTTCGAATATTGTCAATGGCCTGTTGTATCAATACAACAAGTCAATCCCTATTTATCATTGCCCGGCGGACCAGTCCACATTGCAAACGCCTGAAGGCGAGGCTCTGCCACAATTGCGCTGGCGAAGTTACAATTTAAGCCAGTCTATCAACGGCTATCCGCAGGGTGATCCCGAATATTTTCCATACATCCCAGCTTGGACGAAGATTACGGAAGTCCGGCATCCGATTCCCGGCGAGCTTTTTGTTTTCATTGATGAGAGCGCGGATACGATTCAAGATGCGGAATTCGGGAATCCGCCCGTCGGTGGAATTTTTGGGGAGAATGTTTGGTGGGATTTGCCATCCGACCGACACAGTCGGGGAGCAAATGTCGCCTTCGCCGAGGGCCATGTCGAACATTGGAAATGGGTGTATCCCAAGTCAGGTCGCGAGGTTGACTTGTCAGTGCCGCCCGAAGAAATGCCCGATTATCAGCGTGTCCAGAATGCGATGAAGCAGCTCTCGGATAATTAAATGTTTCTGCGTTGCCCGATCACAGCTAAAGTTTCGGTGTGCCGCCTGACATCAAATCCCTGAACCGCGAAGAACTGGAAGCGCAATTTAAATCATTGGGCGAACCAGCGTATCGCGTCGCGCAACTGCTGGACTGGCTTTACGTCCGCCGCGCCGCAAGTTGGGACGCGATGACGAATCTGCCAAAAGCGCTGCGCGAAAAATTGCGCGCGCAGTTTTCGCTCCAGACCCTCGAACTCGCCCGCAAACAGGGCGCGGAAGACACGACGCAGAAATTTCTCTGGAAGCTGGCGGACGGCCAGTTCATCGAAAGCGTTTTGATTCCCGCCAACCCGGCGCTTTATGGCGAGGCGAGCGACCGGCACACGCTTTGCATCTCCACGCAGGTCGGCTGCGCCTACGGTTGCAAATTCTGCGCCAGCGGGCTGGACGGCTGGAAGCGCAATCTCGGCGTGCATGAAATCGTGGAGCAAATCTCGGCGGTGGAGCGGTGGCATGCAACGGCGAGTTTGAAGTGTTCAGTTTCAACGGTTCAGACGGAAGATGCGGGCGGACTGAAAACTGAAAACTCGAAACTGAAAACTCGTTTGGTGGACAATCTCGTCGTCATGGGCATGGGCGAACCGCTGGCGAATTACGACAATTTAATCAAGGCGCTGAAAATCCTGAACGCGCCGTGGGGCGGCGGCATCGGGGCGCGAAAAATCACGATTTCCACCAGCGGCCTCGCGCCGCAAATCCGCAAGCTCGCCGTCGAGCCGATGCAGTTTCGCCTCGCCATTTCGCTGCACGGGGCCACCGACGCCGTGCGCAACCGCATCATGCCGGTCAACAAAAAATATCCGCTCGCGGAGCTCACCGCCGCGTGCGAGGATTACCAAAAGCTCAAAGGCCGGATGATCACGCTGGAATACATTTTGATCGCGGGCATCAATGATTCGTTGGAACAGACGCGACCGCTCGCCACGCTGGCAAAAAAACTTTATGCCAAGGTGAACTTGATTCCTTACAACAAAGTGGAAGACTTGCCGTGGGTGCGGCCGGCGGACGAAGTCTGCGAGCGTTTTCTCGCCGCGCTGGAAAAGAACGATGTCACCGCCACGCTCCGCCGCGAAAAAGGCGGCGATATTGACGCCGCCTGCGGGCAGTTGCGGTTGAAAACGGAACGCGAGCTGGCGGGCGCGTGAAAAATTTTTGAAAGGAAAAATGCATGAACATCAAACGACGCGAGTTTCTCAAAAAATCCGCCATCGGCGCGGGCGGCCTGCTGTTGGGCGCGCAGTTGCGCGCGGCGGAAAATCCTGACGCCAAATTTCATGATCCTTTTGCCATGGTGCCGCTCGGCAAGACGGATTTGAAATTTTCCCGCGTGTGCATGGGCACCGGCATGCGCGGCGGCAACCGCCAATCCAACCAGACGCGCAAGGGTCCCGACGCTTTCCAAAAACTGGTGCGCGATGCCTATGACCGCGGCATCCGGACTTACGACATGGCGGATCTTTACGGGTCGCATCAAGGCGTGGCGGCGGCGCTCGCCGGATTGCCGCGCGACAATTACAACCTCATCTCGAAAATCTGGTGGAGCGGCGGCGGCATTCCCGAACCGGAACGCCCCGACGCCGATGTGGTGGTGGCGCGCTTCCTGAAAGAATTGAAAACCGACCACATTGATTTGCTGCTGCTGCATTGCGTCACGGCGCCGGACTGGCCGGAGCAATTGCGCAAGCAGATGGACATTTTGGCCAAGCTCAAGTCGGAGGGCAAAATCCGCGCGCTCGGCGTCTCGTGTCATTCGCTCGCCGCGCTCGAAGCCGCCGCAACGGAGCCGTGGGTGGATTCCGTCCACACGCGCATCAATCCCTATGGCATGAGCATGGACGGCCCGCCGGACACCGTGGTGCCGGTCTTGAAAAAACTGCACACCGCCGGCAAGGGCGTCATCGGCATGAAGCTCATTGGCGAAGGCCGTTTGCGCAACGACGATGCGCGCCGGGATGAATCGGTGAAATTCGTGCTTGGCCTCGGCTGCGTTCACATTCTCAACGTCGGCTTCGAATCGGTGGGAGAGATTGACGATTTCGCCGCGCGGGTCCGCAAAGTTCCCCTGCCCGCCTGATTAAAATCTGTGTTTCATCTGGGTTTCAACTGTGGCTAAAATAGCCGCGTGATCGCCTTACTCGACTACGGCTCCGGCAACCTGCGCAGCGTCCACAAATCGCTGCTCAAGGTCGGCGCAAATGTGCGCCTCGTGCAGCGGCCCGGTGAAATCGGCGACGCGCGCGGCTTGGTGCTGCCCGGCGTCGGCGCTTTTGACGACTGCATCAACGCGCTGCGCAAACAGGAATTGCTGGAGGCGGCGAAAAATTTCATCCAGACCGGCAAACCGTTTCTCGGCATCTGTGTCGGCTATCAGGCCTTGTTTGAAAAGAGCGAGGAATTCAATTCCTGCGCCGCGGGGCTGGGCGTTTTTGCCGGCAAAGTGGTCCGCTTCTCCGCCAGGCACGGCTTGAAAATTCCGCAGATCGGCTGGAACCAGCTCGAAATTGTGCGGCCGGATTGTCCGTTATATCGCGGCATCGCCAGCGGCAGCTATGTTTATTTCGTCCACAGTTTTTATCCGCAGCCGATGGAGCCAGGCATCGTCGCCACGCGCACGGATTATGGCGATGCGTTCGCATCATCCGTCTGGCGCGACAATGTTTTCGCCACGCAATTTCACCCGGAAAAAAGCCAGAAAGTCGGGCTGCAACTGCTGAAGAACTTCGTGGACCTGACTGAAGTTTAATAGTTTTTCCAAACGCACAGCCAACCAGGGAGTGCCATAATTTGGAGTGCGGCGACACATCGCCGCTTTCCGACCGGGAGACATGTCTCCCAGTTCCAAAGCGCGGACATGTCCGCCCACTCCAAATCAAGCCACTGCCGCCAACAATTCCCGCCGCAAAGCAGCGCCCCGTTCACGCCAAAGCCTGAACGGGGCGTTTTGAATTTTGGTTCAGCCCGCGCTCAAGGCTTGTGCAGGCGATAGAACCGGTTGTTGGGCAACACGGAAGTATTGGTAATGTTGTAGTTGCCGCCATTGACAATGGGTTCGTTGGTAATCGTGCCCCAGGCGTTGAGCATCAGGTTGGAATCGCCTTCCAACAGATAACCACCGGCCGAGGTGTCCCAATAAACCCGGGTCTTGTTCGGTGCCACCGATTGAATGTTCAAGGTCGGCGGCGGACACGGCAGACCGCTCAATTGGAGGGTGTAACTGCCGCCACCACCGGTGCTGATCTCGTTTACGGTTACAAATAATGTCGCGCCCGGAGGAATGCTGGCCGAACAACTTTGCGCGCCGCCGGAAGTGCTGCTGCCGGAATCGGCGGCATAATTGTTCGTGATGTTGGCCGGGTCGAAGGCGTAGAGATAGACGCCCGCCTGCACGTCACTGGCGCTGGTCAGCAGAACGCTGACGCAAGCCTCGGATGCCGTCGTGTTGGTGAAGCTGTATAGGTTATAGTGGTAGGCTCCATTGACAAATCCCGGCCAGACCTTTGGCGAACCACAACTGGTCACAACCAGATTTCTTGAAATGCGATTCGTCATGGCCAGCCCATTGGTGTTGATCGTGCCGGCGATCGAAGTCAGGCAGTAGTCGCAGGATCCGCTGCCGGTGGCACAGCCTGTGCCGGAGAGGAACAACGACCAGGCGCGCAACGTGTCCGGAGCCCCATAAAATCCGCTGTCTTGAATGCGCAAACCCCAGGCACCCGTCGCCGGCTTGCCAATCAGGGCGGACAGTGGCGACTGCGGCCGGAAACTGCCTACGAACGGCGGCGATCCGGCCGTGATGGCAGTGGCCGCTGAATCGTCAAACGTCGTGCGACTGGCGTCGGCACCACCAGTGCCAAAGTTAGCACCGACACCGTTGCCGGTGGACAATGGCACCGTGGTGCCATCGGGAGCAATCAACGCCAAACTTAAGTCGGAATCAATCGGAGCCCCCAGCCACAAGGACACCGTGACCTTGGTGAGCAGACCGCCGGACCAACTGGCAACCAGATTGGTGGATTCAATGGTGCCCACGTCCGGCACATTGGTAGCAATGTTGTTGTCAAACCGCGTCGGCGCTGCCGCTTCGCCAGTGTTCAACACATAATTTATCGTGAACGCACCGAGACTGGAATTCACGCTCAATTGAAGATTGATGCTGGTGCCGCAGGTAAAACTGGGCAGCGTGGAGATCTGGAATGGCGTGAGATTGGTGCCACTGCCGTTGACGGGAATGTTCACATACGTCGCGTAGGGCTGGGTAATCAGCACACCTTCAGTGGTGGTCGAAAGCGTCGCGCTAACTCCCGTCATCGCGATGCCGACCATGTTGGTAACCGCCAAGCCAAGATTGTTGCATCCGTTGGGATCAATGCCGTGGCTGCCATCGCCGGCCGTGACGGTGGCACCAGCCACTCCACCGGGCACGGACACCAAGGTCAACACCACATCGTTGCCGTTGCCGCCGACATAACTTATGAGAAAACTGTAACCGCCGACGCTGATGGTCGCGCCCTCCGCCAACCCGTTGAAAGTGCCGCTGTTGGCCGATGTTTCGTTATTGTTGATGATGACGAACTGCTGGCCGGGAGCGACCGGGGTGGTGAAGGCGGGCACCACTGTCAGCGTGGCATTGGCCAGAATGTTCGTGCCGTTGATGTTCAACTGGTCATAACCGCTGCCCGGCGCTGGTCCCGTAAGCTGCACGGCAAAGTTGCCGGACGAAGAGAAGGTCACGTTACTGCTGGTGAGAATGCCCGGACCGCTCCCGGTTCCGGGAGAAACAATGCCGCTGGCGGCGATAGTGCCGACCATGCCAGAGCCGCCCAGCGTGGCACCGGAATACACGGTCACCGGGCTTTGCGGTTGCGAACCATTCACCAGCAGGGCTCCCGTATAGATAATAGTGTTGCCGGAGTAAGTATTCGCACCGGTCAAAGTAATCGTGCCCGTGCCTTGTTTATCCAGGGCGTTGGCACCGCTAATGAGGCCGCCGAACGTGGATGAGCCGTTGCCGTAGCCAAGCACCAGGTAGCCGCCGCTCAAACTCACATTGCCGGCGCCGCTCAAGGTGTCAATGCCTTCATAGGCCGCCGCAATGTCCAAGAGTCCGCCGGCATTGACCGTCACATCGGAGGTGTTGGCGATTTGGTTGACGATGAGCAGGCGCACCGTGCCGTTGACCACCAGATTGGTCGGAACCGCAACGTCGAACCCACTTTTGTTCAACAACAACGTCGTGCCGGCGTCAACCGTGGTCGTGCCCGCATAGGTGTTGGCATTGCCGCCGTCGTAATAGTGAACGCCGGCCCCGAAAAACTCCGGCCCGCCAACCCCGGTGATCGGACCGTTGATGCGCAGCGCCGCTCCGGACACATATGCATCCAAAGTGCTATTCGCGTTCAGAGTAATCGGCCCGGCCCAACTGTTGGTGCCGCTCTCAACATCCAGCGCGCCCCACGTCGGCTCGCCGGGGCCGTTGAGCGTCAGCGCCTCGTTGGTGATGCCAATGCTGTTCTGCAACACCAAGGAAGCTCCGCTGCTGACCATCGTGCCGCTGGCGGTTGAGCCCAGCGCAAAGTTGTTCCCTGCAAAAAGCCAGCCTTGCTGGACTAACGTTGGGCCGGCATAAGAGTTGGAAGCGTTAAAAAAGGTGTTGCCACCACCCGTGATCAATATGGTGGCCGATCCGCTCACGCTGGCGTTCATGGTCAGCGCCGAACCGGATGGATTCGTCAGGATACAAGTCGTATTAGTCGCCCCCACATTGAGATTGCCGGAAACAGTGGAACTCCCTGCTAGGGCTGCCAGCGTCGAACCGTTGAGCAGCGTCAGTGTGCCGGCGCTCGTGTTCTGGATGTTGGCCCCGCCATTGAGAGTCACCGTCGTGCCAATTGAGTCGCTGTGGCCGTTGAGATCGAGCAGCCCATCGGAATTGATGATGACGCTGACATCATCAATTTGGAGGTTCGAGAATTCCCGCACGACGGCGCTGCCGGCGTTGCCGGTGCCGTCGCCAATGGTGAGCGTGCCGTCGCCAATGGAATAGCCCACCTTGCTCAAATTCAAAGTTCCATCCGTCACATAGGTCGTGCCGGCATAGGGGTTGCTTCCAGCTCCCGCCAAGGTGTTGGTTCCCGGACCGGATTTGATGAGGCTCGCTGGACCACTGACAGAGCCGCTCAAAGTAAGCAAGGTCCCGGCATTCTGATAAAGCGTGGTGTCGCTGGCCAGCGTGACGGAACCTTCCCACGAACTGCTGCCACTGATGGAATTGATCGCACCCGGTTCGTTAAACGAACCCGCGCCATTTAAAACCAGCGGCTTCAACCCGAAATCCAGCGTGCCGCCATCCACATAAAGACAGCCCCCGCTGTTGATGGTGAGCGGCGTGTTCGTATTGCCCAGCGCCGCCGAAGTCGGCACCCACAAGTTACCGCCGCTGATGGTGACGGGACCGGTGAACGTGTTATTTCCCGCCAAGCTGACCGAGCCGTTGCCCGCCTTGATCAAACCGTTGGTGCTGCCGCCGTTGTTGATATTGGCGCTGATCAGCAAGTCCGGGGCTAAGTTATGGCCGGTGTTGGTAATGGTCACAACATTGTTCCAGATGGTGGCGGTGCCGCTGATCACCGATGAAGCCACGGTGCTAGGATTGACGGTAATGTTGCCGCTGAAATAAAAATCGCCACCGGTAATTTGCGCCCCTTGCAGGGTGACCGGCCCGACCCATTCGCCAAAGCCATTGAGATTCAGCAGACTGGAATCCGACATCGTCAGCGGATCGGCGCCGTTATTGATTTGAAAACCATTGAGCAAACGAACCGTGCTGCCGCTGCCGATGACCAGCGGTCCGGGAACGGCAACGGTGGCGTAAGCTTTGCCGAGTTGCAAGGTGCCGCCACTTACAGTGGTCGCGCCGGCAAAAGTGTTGGCGGTCGGGCCGGATAGCGTCAAAGTCCCGGTGTCAAGATTGGTCAAACCGCCCGCACCGCTGATCGGGCCGATCAGATTGAGCGCGTTGGCGGCAGTCACGTCAACCGAGAAACCGGAGTTGTTCGTGACATTGGCCTGCCAGGTGGAATTGATCGAAGCGCCGTAAACGTAAAGCTGGTAGGAGCTGTTGGTGCTGTTGAGAATCAAGGCCTGGTTGGTGAGGTTGACCTGGCCATAGATGAGAATATACGTCTGGCCATTGAGTGTCAGCGTGTTGGTGGGGTTGCCCAGCACCTGCGAACCGACGAGGTCCAAAAAACCGACGCCATTGGCGGTATAGTTGCCCACGAAAGTGTTCGCGCCATACCAAATGGTGCTGACATTGGTTTGCACAATGGCCGCCGAACCGCTCACGTTGCCTTCAACATAAAGATAACCATTCCCCTGCAAGGTCAGGGTGCCGCTGCCGTTAATAAGATTGCAGTAGATGTAGTCACTATAACCGTTGTTCAACGTGATCGTGCTGTTGGCGGACAAGGACAGCGTGCCCGTGCCGGAAATCACGCCACCACTCAAGGTCAGGCTCGTCCCAATGGTTTCAGTCCAAGTGGCCAAGTTCAGTGTCCCATTCAAATTTATGGTGATGGGCACAGACTCGATGATTTCTTCGCTCCGTAGATTTTGAACGGTCGGACTGCCGGCGCCGGAGCCGTCACCTATCACGAGCGGTCCGCCAAAGGCTTCTGGCCCGCTGACGTTCAATTGCAAGGTGCCACCGGTGATCAGCGTGGTGCCGGCGTAGGTGTTATCTCCCACACATTGATAGAGCAGCGTGCCCAGCCCCGCCTTGGTCACACCCACGGAGCCGGCCAGGTTGCCGTCCAAAGTCAGGCTGATGCCGTTGCTGACGATGATCAGAGCCGTCGCGGTGGCCAGCGTAATGCTGTTTTCAATCGTGTTGGCTCCGGCCGTGTTCGTCGCCACAATGCCGTTAGTCAGCGTGAAGGCATTGCCACGCAGGTCATAACCGCCCCCCGCGCCGACAAAGCGGACTTGGTTCAGCGTCAGCCCAACCAAGTTGTTGGTGTTCAGCAAATTTGGCTGGCTGGCAGGGAAAATCACCGTGTCGCCATTGGCGGGAATACCGGCAAAACCCCAGTTGGCACTGTTGTTCCAATAAGCGTTGGCGCCGCCGCCGCCGGACCAACTCCAGACGGCCGCCGGGCTTGAAATCACCGCGAGCATCGCCGCCACCACCACCGCGCTCAACGCCGCCCAGCGGCGGCAATGGCCAATGCCAGCGCCGGAAATCACGCGGGAAACGGGAACGATCAAGCCATCAATCTTCTGATTCATATAATCCTTGAGGTTTATTTTGGAGGTTGCCTAAAACTTGGCGATTTATAACTCATGATTACCACAACTGTCAAGCTGTATTTTAACATACACCGAACAATTCTTGTCATTCTTTATCTTTTTTGGTTTGATTTGGTGCGGGAGTTGCCGTTTTTACTTTATGCGATTATTTATGTTTATCGGGAGTGTAGAAGAGCCGGAGCATCAAGTCGCGAGGCTGTGAAAAGTATTGGGTTAGGACTGAGGTAAAGCCTGGAAACGATATTTCGAGCAGATTGTTTCTCGAGCAAGCAAGTTGGGACTAACTTGGTAAGGCAGGAGTTATGGCGGCCAGGCATCAAGATCGGTTTAAGGATTTACAGAGTTGGTTGGTCTGGCGAAGATTTGAGCAGTTAGATTTAGATGAGCAAGTTATCGGCAGTTCCCCGACCTGAAAGTGAACGAAGCGGCGGATGGCGGCGTCGTCACCGATCTGCTTGCGAGCGGCGCGACTATTTCCCGATGCAGAACGCGCTGAAGATGGAGTCGAGCAAATCTTCGGTGGTGGTCTTGCCGACGATTTCGCCGACGGCGTTGGCGGCGATCCGCAAATCCATGGCCACCAGTTCCAGCGTGGCGTCGGCGCGCAGGGCATCGGTCGCCAAGCGCGCGCTGGCGCGGGCGCGGTTCAGCGCGTCCTGATGCCGCGAGTTGATGGCCACCTGCAACATCTCGGCCTTGATTTCGCCGGCCCAAATCAAATTTTTGATCGCGTCTTTGAGCGCCTCAATCCCCTGCCCGCTCACGCAGGAAACATCAAGGTTGAAAGTTGAAGGTTGAAGGTTGAAAGCTGCCGGCAGTTCCAGCTTCACCGGCAAATCCGTTTTATTGCGGACGAGAATCCGTTTCTTGTCGGCGAACTCGGTCAAATAATTTTCATCCGCGCTGGTCAGCGGCTCGCTGGCATCGAGCACGTGCAAAATAAATTCTGCCGACGCGAGCGAGGTGCGGCTACGGCGGATGCCTTCCAGCTCAATTTCATCGCGCGCTTCGCGCAGGCCGGCGGTATCAATGAAAATCACGGGCAGCCCGCGGAGGTTCGCCATTTCTTCAATCGTGTCGCGCGTGGTGCCGGCGATGGGCGAGACGATGGCGCGGTCGCGGCCGAGCAGTTGGTTGAGCAGGCTGGATTTGCCGGCGTTCGGCCGGCCGATGATCGCGGCGCGGATGCCGCGCCGCAGCAACTGCCCTTCGTTCGCGGTGCGCAGCAGTTCATCCATGAACGCGATGCCGGTTTCCAGGCGCTGCAATAATTGATCCTTGGTGTCCGGCGAAATATCTTCGTCAGGAAAATCAATGTGCGCTTCGACATGCGCGAGCGTGAGCATCAGATCGTCGCGGAGCCGGTTGATGCGCTGCGACAATTTGCCGGCGAGTTGTTCGTTGGCGGCGGCGAGCGCAAGCTCCGTGCGCGAATGGATCAAATCAGCGACGGCCTCGGCTTGCGCGAGATCAATGCGACCGTTGAGAAACGCGCGCTTGGTGAATTCACCTGGCTCGGCGAGCCGCGCGCCGTGGGTGAGCAATGTGTCGAGCACCAGCTTGGCCGGCAGCAGCCCGCCGTGGCAGGAAATTTCGACGCTATCTTCGCGCGTGAACGTGCGCGGTGCGCGCAGGACGGCAAGCAGCACTTCATCAATCACTTTCCCGTCGCGGACGATTTTACCGAATTGAATCGTGTGCGTCGGCGCAGCGGAAGGCAGCAAAGAACTTTTGCCGACGGGCTGAAAACATTTGTCGGCGATGGCAAATGCGTTGGCACCGGAAAGCCGGAGAACCGCCAGCCCGCCTTCGCCGAGCGGCGTGGCAATGGCGGCAATGGTGTCGTCGGGAATCATTTTTGATTTACGATTTACGATTTACGCGCGACAAGTTGTGAGATTTGCAAATCGAAAATTCTGCCGGAAACCCGGAGAATTCATTTGGCCATCACACATGCCGGCAGTTGCCCACTTGGTTCTCCGCGTCCCGGCCTTGCAAATAGAGCCGCGCTTTCTCATAGCTTTTTTTGTGCAGATAATGCAGCAGCGTCGGATCCGTGTCGCGCGGAAGCCGGTGCGCCAGTTCGTCGAGCCGCGCGAACAGCGGAAGCAAATCCGGTTTGGGCTGCGCGCCGGGCAGGCTTTTGACGGTTTCAGCCAGTTGTGTGAGCGCCGCCAATAATTCATTTTCGACCGGAACATTCATGGCGCGGCAAAATTACTGGCCCAGCAAGTGGGCGAATTTGTTCGAGATCCAAGAATGGTGAAAATCCATTTTGCCGAGCAGATACATGGCCGTGACCAACCGCGCGAGGCCCGAAGTCAGCACCACGACAATCATGGCCGAAAGATAAACGCCAAACGCATGGGTCGGATCCGGCTGCATGACGCGGGGAATGCCTTGATACAGAATCCACATCGTCAGGGCCATGCCGAGGAGCCAGGGCACCGCCGGATGCATATCCGCGCTGTAATCCAACAACCGGAAAAGAAACATCGGGCTGAAGCCGTAGGCGATGGTGGTGAACGCCTGCAAAAAGGTCAGCCGGTCTTGAAAGGTCTGGCTGATTTTGAAGACGAGCAGCGCGCTGATGAACACCACCGCGAGCAGCAGCAAAAACTGGATGGTTTCGTAGGTATAAACGTCCGGCGCCGGAAACACCTTGAACTTGTCATAATCCGGCTGCCATTTGCCGTGCCGCAGCAGTCCCCACGTTTCCAGCGCCGAGCCCAGCAATATCAGCGGCAGCAGTTGGATGACGGTGATGAACACAAACCCGCGCCGCGCCTGGGCGATTTTTTCCCAGGCCACGCTCGGCTCGAAAATCAGAAAGAACACCTTGATCATTACTCGACAGGTAATTAACGCATTTTCCGGCGCGTGACAACAAAATCCGCTTTCGCTTCCATGCTGCGCGGCGTTAAACTGCGCGCGTGAAAGTAGATCTTGGCATCTGGAGCAGGCTCACGCAGGCAATCGTCGCCCTCGTGGCCATCGCCGTGTTGCTGCTCATTGGGATGACTTACCTGCCGCTCATCCAGCAAAACGAGCAGATGCGCCGCCGGATTGACAAACTGGATGCGGAACTGGAAAAACAGCGGCAACAGTCCCGGCAGCTTCAGGCTGAATTTGACGCGCTGCGCAATGATCCCCAAACCGTCGAACGTCTTGCCCGGGATAAACTGGGCTATGCGCGGACCAACGAAACGGTCATCCGCTTTGAACCAGCCACCGGCACTCCGCCGAGCCGGTGATTTTTTCAAAAACTGGCGAGATGAAAAAAAGCCGCCGGCGGACGAGGAAAATATCACCCGACTAGATAGTAAGGCGGAATTACCTTGCCGGCTTTGTGCCGGGTCTGCAGCGTCAAATCGGAATTCCGGCCATCCACCTCCGCGTAATGCCGCGCCGCCTCCTCAAAGTTCCTGCCACCCGCGACGTGCCGTTTGATGACGGCCTGCTTGGTTCGCTCTTTGTCGGACTCGATAAAATAACAAAAATCCAGCAGCGGCCCCACGTGTTCCCACCCACCGAGTTCAAACAGCAACCACAGCCCCTCCACCACCAGCAGCGTCGCTGGCGATTCCACGCGAATGCTGTTCGGGACTGGGTCATGCAATTTTCGCGAATAGGTGGGCAACACGACGTTTTCTCCCGCCCTGAAATTTTTCAGATCGTTGAGCAAAGCCATGACATCATAGGTGTCAAACCGGCCTTTGACCTGTTTCAGCGGCACGCCCGCCGAAAAATGCGAGGTCAGAAAGCTGTTCGGATAATGATAAGCGTCAATGGTGATGCACTCGAAAGCAAACGGCAGGCGGGCTTGTTTGGCCAGTTCTTTAAACAGGATGGCCACCACCGATTTTCCGGCGCCGGTAGGGCCGGCCAGGCCAATGATGACGCGGGGTTTTTTCGCAGCGGTGTAAATGCCTGCGGTTTCCCAAAACAAGTTCAGATAAAAATCTTTTTGCTGCCGGGTAAAGCCGGAAATGTCAATGGCCTGCTCGGTGACCATCAACGCGGTTGGAAAATTCAATTCAGAATTCTGCACCCGGACATTTTAACAAAATGCCGCCCGGCGACGAAGTGAAAACACCGCCACCTTCAAGCAAACTGCGCGGGGCTGCTCGCTCGCCACAAATATTCAGCAGAGAGGCAGTGTCCTGATTTGGTGGGGCGAGCGTCCTCGCGAGCCGGTTAAAACCAAGGCTCACGACGGCTCGCGAGAACGCTCGCCCCACCGGTTTTTAAAATTAGGACACCACCAGCCGGAAGAGCCGTTTTAATTTTGGAGATTCTATGGAAGTTTGGCTGGGCCGGTGATTTTTTCAAACGGACTTTCGTTGCCGGCAGAAAAAACATCCGACTAGGCCGACGGCGGCCAAGGCAAACGTAGAAGGTTCGGGCACCAAGGGAATGACGCCAAGGGTGAAACCTGGGATACGTGGGCTTGAAGTTCCAAAAATATCTGAAACCGGAATTCCCACGCCATCTCCCAATAGGATTGGCCCACTAACCGCAGACTCTCCCAGCCAACCGTAGCCGCCAGTGGCGAGCGCGGCTTCCAATTCAGTCAAGCTTGAACCCAGACTTACCGACCAGCCCAGCACGACGAACTGGGCGGAAGCGTTGGCAGGAAGACCGAAAACAGTGGTCGTGCCGTCGGCATTTTGCGCGGCCGATAAAAACCTGCCGGCGGCGAATGTCGAATTGGTTCCATAAGCGGCGAACGTCCAGTTCGAATCTTCAAAAGCGTAAACGCCCAATCCGAAACCAAAATTATCCACATCCGGCATTTGCGCGTTGGCGGTGCCCTCCACGGTCGTAGCGGTCGTGGAATAAAAAAGGGCGAAGCAATACTGATTGGCCGCCGTCGCCATCAGCCCGGTTGTCCCGCTGAAGTCAACGGCATTGGTGCTTATTTTTTAATTGGGAAGGTTTTCAAAATAAACCAGTCCTTGCGCCCGCGCGCCAATGGCTGAATTCAAAACCGCCAGCAGCAGCAGAATTGTTTTCATGGTGCATAATGAGTTCTTGGTTTGACAAAATCGCCGGTCAAAACTTTTAAGCCCGCCGCCGCCGCCCGTCAACCACTGAAAATCTGCCGGGCGTCACACGGTCATGATTTCTTTTTCCTTGCCGACGATGTGGGCGTCAATCTTGGCGACGTAATCGTCCGTCAGCTTCTGCAAATCTTTTTCCGCCTGCTTTTTTTCGTCCTCGGTGATGCCGCTGTCGTGGGCGTGTTTCTTGAACAGGTCCATCGCGTCGCGCCGCACATGGCGCATGGACACGCGGCCGTCCTCGGCCATTTTTTTGATGAGCTTGACGAATTCCTGCCGGCGCTCCGTGCTCAATTCCGGGAAGGACAAACGGATCAGCTTGCCCTGCACGACCGGCGAGAGGCCGATGTTCGCCTTCTGGATGGCCTTCTCAATCGGCTGCAATGCGGCCACATCCCATGGCTGTATGGTGAGCGTGCGCGGCTCGGGCGTATTGATGTTGGCGAGTTCGCGGATGCGCATCATCGAGCCATAAACCTCCGCTTGAATGTTCTCGACCAGCCCGGTGGACGCCTTGCCAGTGCGGACGCCGGCAAACTCGTTTACGACCACCTGCTCGGTCTTGATCATCTTCTCTTCCGCTTCCAATAGAATGTCGTCGAGTGTCATAATGTTTGAACTGTAACCACATTTTCCCGCCGGGTCTAACGAAAATTCGCCAATTTAAACCCGCGACAGAAATGATTGCCGATGATTTTACAGAAGGCAACGCAGGCCACCAAGAACTTCGTTGGCTTTGCGATCTTCCGTTCAAACCATCCGCAAAAAATAATGTTGTCGGGTTTAGACCGCCTGAACCACGGGAGCGTTTGCCACTGGCGCAGGCAGCAGGCGGCGCGGCCGTCCCGGCGGCCAAACTCCCATGGGCTAGAATCAGCCCGCCATTTCAACCTGAATAAACTTCCCGTATTGCTGCGTGGCCAGCGCAAGACCGATGCGGGCCGAGCGATTCGGCGGCCAGGAGCGGCGCGGGTAAGGCCAGCTCAGTCCAGCGCGATAGATCCACACCTCGCGCAGCAGATCAGTTACACCCAGCGTGATGAAAGTGATGCGTGGTTCCATGGTTCCGGCTGGCATCATACCGGCGAATTGGCACCCGAATTTCCGTCGGTTCAATTGCGGTCCGCCGCCGGCTCCGAGGTGATCCACCGCGTTGAGCAGTCGCCCAAGCGAATCACTGGGACAGCAAACGGTAAAACCGCTGCGGGAAATTCGTCGCCTGCGCGTCGCTGAAGTTAAAGAACCCGTTCGTGTCCGCGTTGTTGGTCGCAATGGGCGTCCACACTGGCGATAGGAGATCCGATAACGTCAACAAAATATAAGTCTGCCCCACGCCGCCAGTCCCGCCCAAGGTGAATCCGCCACCAACCGACATGCCCATGCCGGTGATCACCGGCGGCACAGAGTTTATAAAGATCGCCGTCACGACGAGATTGTTGGTCACATTGGTATCGGTGCGCGGATTGGCTGCGCGGCCATCGCTCCAGTTGAGGAAAGCAAAACCCGGATTGGGCACGGCGCTCACCGGCGTTCCATTGGTGCCGTAGTTCACCGATTGCGGCGTAATACCTGAAATAGTGCCATTCGTTCCCGCAAGGTAGGCCAACGTGTAAGTATTGAGCACAAAGTTTGCCGTCACATTGACATTGGTGGTCACGTTTGTGTCAATGCGCGGATTGGCCGTCAAACCGTCGCTCCAGTTGGTGAAACCATAACCGAGGTTGGGCACCGCCGACACCGCGTCACCGCTCGCGCCATAGGTCACCGTCTGCGGACTTGTCCCGCCAATCATCCCGTTCGTGTCGGCCGCATACATCAACGTGTAAGTGTTGATCACGAAATTCGCCGTCACCAAAAGGTTGCTCGTCACGTTCAAGTCAGTTCGCGGATTGGCTGTGCTGCCATCGCTCCAGTTGACAAAGGAATAGCCCGTGCCGGGAATAGCGCTCACCGGCAGGCCGCTCGTGCCATAGTTCACCATTTGCGGCGTGGCTCCGGAGAGCGTGCCATTGGTTCCCGCAAGATAGGTGAGCGTATAAGTGTTGATGGCGAAATTTGCCGTGACGCTGAGGTTGGTGGTGACGCCGGCATCGGTGCGCGGGTTGGCGGTGCTGCCGTCGCTCCAGTTGACGAAATAACATTCCGCATTGGGCACGGCGGTGACTGCCGTTCCGCTGGCGCCGTAGCTCACGGTCTGCGGTGTGGTGCCGGAGATCGTGCCATTCGCGTCGGCCGTGTAAGTCAGCGTGTAGGTGCTGATCGCAAAATTCGCGGTGACGCTGATGTTGTTGGTGACGCCGTTATCCGTGCGCGGATTAGCCGTGCTGCCGTCGCTCCAACTCACGAAGTTGTAGCCCGCGTTGGGCACGGCTGTAACCGCCGAACCGCTGCTGCCATAATTCACCGTTTGTGTCGCAGCGCCGGATAGAGTGCCATTTAATCCCGCCGCGTAAGTCAAGTTATAGGTGTTCCAAGCCACGGCGAGCGTGCCATTTGTGGCCAGCGTGTTCAGGTTCCAATGCAACCCGTTGGCGAGTGCGGGCAGGCTGAAATTTGTGAAGCCGCCGGCCCACGTTCCGGCATTGAACAACTTGAAACTGTTGCCGGCGGCCAGCGCGTTCGTGCCAATGTTAGTCACCGTCAGCATCCCGCCCTCGGTCAGAGTCCGCGTGATGACGGCCATGGTATTGGTCGGCACGCCGCCGTTTTTGCTCACCGCTATCAAAGTCTGGCCGGCCAATACAAGATTGCTGCTGATGGTCAACCGGCCGACACCGTTGGTGCCGGGAGCAAGGGTGCCGCTGACCACAGTCAACCCACCAATGATGCCGGAGCCGCCGAGCGTCGCGCCTGCCGCCACCGTCACCGCACTGCCGGCCGCCAGCGAACCGTTCACCAGCAGAGTTCCACCATTGACCAAGGTTGCGCCCGAATAAGTGTTGCTGCCGGCCAGGATGAGAGTTCCGGTGCCAAGTTTCGTAAGCGTGCCCGTGCCAGACAGCGCGCCGGAATAAGTGCTGGAGGAATTGTTGTTGCCGACCGCAAGCGCGTTGCCGCTATTGCCAAAACTGGTCGTGCCGGACAAACCGCCGAGCACAATGTTGGTCACGCCGCCGCCCCACGCCAGCGTGCCACCGGTCAAATTGACAATGGCATTGGATAAAGCATAAGAGTTATCGAGTTGGACAATGGAGCCTTTGACCGTGACCGTGCCCGAATAATTGTTTGCCGGATTGGAAAGATGCAGTCCGCTGGTGTTATTATTCGCGTTACTCACGGTTAGTGGACCGGAACCAGTCACCAAAGAATCCACATACAAGCTCTTGGTATCCCACTTTACGGTGAGCGTGCCGCCAACCGCTCCGACATTAAGCGGACCAATCAAATGTTGCTCGCCATCCTCGCCCCAAATAATGCCGCCGTTAAGCGTAATGGGATTGGTGAAATAAAACGAGCTTCCGGAGCTGCCCGGAGCGAACTTCAGCGTCCCGCCGGTCAAGTTAAGCGGCCCGGTGCCTAGGCTGGCCGGATTTTCACCCAGGCTGACAAACAAACCCAGATTCGTGCTGCCAACACAGACGGTGCCCGCGCTGATGGTGGTGCCGCCCGCAAAATGGTTGGTCCCACTGATGATCAAGGTGCCGTTTCCGCTATTGGTAAGGCTGCCTCCGCCAACGATGCCGCCAGAGCCGGTCAGCGCATAAACCGTCGAGGTGTTGTTAAAGACCATGGAACTCGGACCTACGTTTCCAGCGACTAAGATATAGTTGGTTCCGGGACTGTCGCCAAACGTAACCATGTCAAGGTTATAAAACTCGTCGGCGGCAGCGCTGTTCAGCCAGTTGGAAGTCGTGGTAACGTCCCAGTTCGCATTGGTCGCACTGCCTTTCCAGAGAAGCGCCGACGGAGTTCCGCCACTTACAGTCATAGTTACATTTGGCGGCGACGTCGTGAAAGCCGCCGCCGCCGTTCCGCGAATAGTGCCGGGCGCGCTTAACACCAGGTTTCCCGGCCCGCCACTGGTGACACTGGTGATGCCATTAACCAAGGTGTAGGTTCCATTCGGAACCACACCAGCCGCTGGCGAGACCGTGATGGTGCCACCCAAAGATAGAGTGCGGCCGACACCTTCGAGGGTGATGAGATCGGAAACCCCGGAACCCAGATCGTATATCAACGTGCCGCCCGTGAGGGCAACATTGCCGTTAACCGATAGCGTCCCAGCCATGCCAGAGCCAGCCACGTTGATAGTGCCACCGCTGCTGAAATTGCCGTTGATGTTAGTCATCGCTGCTCCGGGATTACCGGCCGTCAACGACTGGCTGGAGCCCAGCGTGAACGTGCTGGCTAGACCAGACACATCGAACAAAGCAGAAGGATTCATCAGGATCGCCGGACTGCTGGCGATCGAGGCGGACCCGGTCAGGGCCAAGATGCCGCCGCCAACCACGGTGTTGCCGGAGTAAGTATTGGCCGCGCTCAACACCATTTTGCCCGCCCCTTGCTTGTTCAAAGGACAGCCGCTTGTGTAAGGATAAATCACAGCCGAGATGTTAAGCACGCTGCCCGGCGCATTGGTGAAATAGGCCGTGCTGGTGCGCAAGCCAAACTGGCCGGGGCGCGTGATGGCATTCGTGGTATTGGCTGCGGTGGCAATATATCCGCCGTAAAGTTCATAGGCTTGCTGCAACGTCGTCAAGGTATTGGTGAGTGTGCCGCCGGAAAGCGTGATCGGGCGATAAAGCGTTTCCGCTTGATTGTATATTTTCTTAACAGTGCCATACACCGTCATGGCGCTGCCACTGGAATATCCCAGCACGTCACTGCCATTCAAGTCTAGTTCAGCACCATTGTTCACGAGGATGGCGGAATTGCCGACCGTTCCAGCACTGCCGCCGCTGGTGAGTAATAGAATTCCAGAGTTTACCAGCGTCGGGCCGGAATAGGTATTGACCCCGCTCAAGGTCTGCGTGCCGGTGCCGTTGTAAGTCAGGCCGCCGCCCCCGGCAATGACATTGGCATAATTTTTTCCGCTGCCCAAACTGCCGCTGGGAGCGATTACCAGTGTGGAGCCGGCGCTAATGGTGGTTGAGCCGGAGTAGGTATTGGCGGCTGCCAGCGTTAAGTTGCCTCCGCCTTGCAGCACAGTGCCTGTGCCGGAAATGACACCGGTTAAAGTTTGCGCCGAACTGCTGTTGTAAGCCAAGGAACCATTGTCCACGATGTTGCCGACATAGCTGCCGCCGCCTAATGTGCCGGTTCCACCGAGCGTCAAAGTGCCGGCATTGATCGTGGTTGGTCCCGTATAAGTATTGGTGGCTGCCAATAGCAACGTGCCCGGTCCAGACTCAACCAAGCCGTTGCCGCCGGAAACCACTCCGGCCAGCGTAAGCGTGGTGCCGGAAGCCTCCGCAAAATTCTGGCCCGCGTTGAGCGTCAACGGAAGGTTCCAAGTGTTGTTCTGGGCGGAATTGGTTAGCCCGCCAGCAATGGACAATGAGTTTCCAAAAATAGTTAAGGCTACACCAGGGTTAAGTTGCACCCAGCCGGCGGAGACAATTAAATTGTTGGTGCTGATGGGCTGGACGCTGCCGGCGAAAACCAGGTTGTCTCCATTGGAATTGGGAGCGACCGCGTCAAGCCAGTTAATTGGGCTGCTCCAATTGCCATTTGGACTGTTGCCACCGGTCCAAACGTCAAAGTTATTGCCGATAACCAGACTAAAGGTCCGGGTTTGTGCGGAGACTTGGTTTTGGTTAGTGAACAAAATGGTCGTTGAGTAACTCCCCGCCGCCAGGCTGTTGACCACGGTCGGATTTAAACTCACGGTGACCGTCGTCGAACCATTTGGAGCCAGACTGCCATTGGTGAAGGAAACATTGAGCCAAGCCGACGTGTTGGAAAGAAACCAGGTAAACGATAGTTGTGAAGATACGTTAGTAAGAATAAAGTTCTGTGAGTTCACGCCGAACGGACCGCCGGGCGGGCCATAAGAGATAAAGCCAGCCAGCGGCGTGATCTGAAAGTTCGGCGGGACGAGCGCATTAATCGTGGCTTGTCCCATCGGTGTTCCCCAACCCGTGCATAAGTCATAGCCCGCCACCGCCGGGAAATTGGTGGGACTGGAACTATTGTAATTGTTGCCGGCGGTGATGTCGTGAAAGGCGTCGGCGTAAGTCGAACTTTTGCCGATGGCATAGACGACCGGATTGAGCGCGCCGATCGGTGGCTCACCGTAATAGGCGGCCTGCTGGTTCACCAGCGCCAAGAAGCCCGCCCACAACGGTGTGGCACAACTCGTGCCGCCATAGCTGCCCCAGGAACCATTGTAGTAAACATCAATGTTATCGGCCGTCAAAGCCACGTCCGGGATATTTCGCATGGTGGTCGAACCCTGATTGGCGATCATGCTGATGTTGGTTTGCCAGCTTGGAATGGTATAGCTGGTGCTGATGCCGCCGCTGCCGCCCGTTCCGCCACCCCAGTTCCATACCGTCTCAGAACTCCAAGAACCGCCCGGTCCCGTCGTGCTCAAAGTAGTCCCTCCCACCGACGTGACATACGGCGTGCTGCAACACGCGTCAATGCTTGTGCCCACCGGATAGGCATCGCTGTCGCCGGAGGCGTTGAGAAAGGTGATTCCTTGCGCGGCCAATTGTTGATAATAGCCGTCCGTGTTGCCGCTCGTGCCGTATAACCACGAAGCGCTGACTTCGTGGACCGTGTTGTCGCTGGCAATACGGCTTAAGATAGTGTCCACCGAACTGCCGTCGTAGTAATAGATCGAACTTATTCCCGGTGCCATCGCAATCTGCATTTCAATGTCCAGCGCTTCTTCCGCTCCGGGATTGTTGGTGATGTTTGAAACGCTGTTCAACAGCACATTTACAATCGGAACGTAGTTACTAGATTCAAACGTATTCTCATAATAGACAATATCGTTGCTGTAGTAGCCGCCAAATTCAAGCAGTCCGACGGACTGACCGGTGCCGGTCAGCGTCACTCCCGGCGCATAGGCCGCGCGGAAATCATCGCCGGCATAAGTGCCGCCCGATCCCGAACCGCTTTGCGGCGTGGCGGCGGCGGACGCGCCTGCCGGCGGAAGCGGCTTTCGAACCAGGCCGGCTGGATGCGGCACAACATAATCGTCCAAGCCGCCAATGTCCTGGATGGGAACGGCCAGATCCAGCGTCGGCTCGGCGTCCGGCGCAAAAAAATTACGCGCTTCGCGTGGATGCTTGTATAACTGCAGGTTCACATGAAACGCCTTCTCAATGACGGCGACCGGTGCGCGCACGCTGACCAAAACGCAACCGGGATCTGTGGCGGTTACAGTGAAGCCGTTGGCCTGGGCATAGGCGACGACCGCCGCGTAATCTTTCTTTGTCGGTCCAAATAGCTCGGTGAATTGTTGCGGCGTCAGAAAGTGGCGGTAGCTTGGACTGGCCGGGTCATATAACTCCTGCAAGAAACTGTCGAGTGCCGCCTGGTTGCGCAAGGGCAGGCCAATGGTCAATTCAAGCGACTGCGCCGACTCAAGTCGTCCGGCAGATGGCAACTGCGCCACCCCCGGCGGCACATGATGCCCACGCAGAACTAGCCGACTGACGGTCTGCGCCTGAATTGCGGCAGCGGCCAGCACGGCAAATATGGTTACAAACACTAACTTCGGCGTTTTCATAAACATTCAGGTTTTGAACCGATATATTGTCTAGCTTGGTGAACGGTTGTTATTGGCATGAACTTTAATGACTTCATCCGTCAATTCTTTGCCGTTGATGAAGCACTTCCACTTGGCAGCTTGGTCTAAAACCACCGGACACCGGTAACCGGTTGCATTGAACTCAATGGACTTTGCGTGGCGCTATCGGCGGCTCACCGCCGGAGCTTTCTGGCCAGGGATGGGGATCGCTGGACTTGGTTGACGATGGCAAAACCAGCGGCTTTCGTCCAATCATTTGATGCGCGCGGACGGACCGACCCAGTTGCGCCGGAAATAATGGAAGGCTGCCGGCCCGAATCCAAAAAACGAAAGCTGGAACTTTTTCAGAATCTTTGCCTGCCTGATTATTCAAATTTTTCCGTGATGACCGTATCGCCGTGTTCGTAGGCGGGGGCGCAACAGCAAAGCAACCGCAAGGTTTCATTGCCGGTGTTCCAAAGCTTATGTTTCTGGCCCGGCGGAATGGCGATGGCGTCCCCTGCCCTGACCGCGCGCGTTTCATTTTCGATGCGGATTTTTCCGGTGCCATGCGTGATGAAATAAATTTCCTCGGCGCGCGGATGAAAATGTTCCTGCGTCGTGCCGCCCACCGGCAGCCGGGCCTCGGCAAGGCTTTGGTTGCGGATGACGGAGTTGCGGTGCGCGAGCAGTTCGCGGATTTCCGAGCCGTCCTTGGTGGCGAACGGCGCGAGTTCGTCTAAGTTTTTTACGTCCATGAATTAAATCATCCTCAATCTCATTCTCATCGTCATGCTCAAATTTCGAAAATGAGATGACTTTGAGTTCAAAAGCTTTCCGGCTCCTTGAAAATTTTTGACCAATCCATCTGGCCAAGGGCCACACCGGCGACAATCAAAACCATCGCCGCGCAAAAGGTCGGCGTGATGGGTTCGCCCAGCGCGTAGTGCGCCCAGATGGTCGTGGAGAGCGGGATGAAATTGTTGAAGAGCATCACGCGGCTCGTCTGCCAGTGGCGCAGCGCCGAGTTCCACATGGCATATGGCACCACGCCGCCAAAGAGAATCGCCAGCGACTGAATGCCGAGATGCGGCGCGTCCAGCACGAAACCGTGGAGAAAAATTTCAATCAGCGCGATCGGCAGCAGCCACACGCCGGACATCCACATGGCGTTCGCGGCGACCTCGACGCCGTGAATCGTGCGCGCGAGAATACGGCTTTGGTGGTTATAATTTGCCCAAAGCAGACTGGAGCCGAGCCCGCAGCATTCGCCGACGGGATTGTAGCTGGAGTTTTTCAACGCGGGCCAGAACAGGACAAACACGCCGGTCACGGCGAGCAACGCCGCGCCGTAGCGGCGGACGCTCGACCAGTTTTTCCCCGGCCGGCCTTCCACCAGCAACGCCCAAATCGGTGACGCGCCAATGTAAAGCGCGACATGCGATGCCGCCGTCAACCGCAGCGCCCAGCAGAACACGATGGTGTAAGCGGCAAGTCCGAAGCCGCCCCGCAGCCAAAGCTGCCGGCGCTGGCCGGAAGAAAGCGGCTGAAATTCTCCCAGCAGTTTCGTGAACCGCAGCACGCCGAGCAGAATGATGCCGGCGAATAAAAACCGGGTCATGCCGGTGAACACCGGCGGCCAAGCGCCAACCAGCCATTTCGTGCCGGCGTTGTTGCCGCCCCAGAGCAGGACGACGAGGATCAGGCTGCCAGCAATGGCGGGATTGCTATTATTTTTTTCCGACACGCCGCGAAGTTAAGCCAAAGCCAGAAAGTTGCGAATGAAAATTGAGGCGCGTGAAGTTTTGCCAGAACAAAAATGCCGCCTGAAACCAGTCTAAAACTCTCCTCACGTCTTCGGATGTCTGGAGACGCTTCAAACTGCGCGCCGGCAAAACCGGCTATTCGTTAATGCCCCAGCGCGGCACGCCATGCGGTTCCCGCAGAATATTTTCCAAAACCGAACTGACCTGCGTTGCCCGCACCCACATTTCTTCCATCACTTGTTCCGGATCATCGGCCATCACCTTTTTCACAGCTTCCGCCTCGACGGTGAGATGAACCACGCTGCCCGCGCCGCCGGTGTGGCTCACCATTTGTTGCACAGGATTCATGTTGCACCCTTCACCACGCGGCAGAGAAATGCAAGGGGTTATTTAATTGGTCCGTGGCAAACGGCCACCGGGTGAGAAATTGATTTGACCGGCGCGATGAAGCCCGTAATTTGCGCCATGGATCATTCACCCGGTTTTCTCAAACTTGTCGCCGAAGCCAAAAGGCACGTCAACGAAATCAGCGTGGCCGAAGCGCGCGCGAAACTCGCCGCACATTCCCAGACGGTGCTGATTGACGTGCGCGAGGATCACGAATGGAACGCGGGCCACGCTGCGGAAGCCGTGCATCTGGGCAAAGGCATTTTGGAGCGCGACCTGGAAAAACTGTATCCGGACGCGAACACCGAAATCATCATGTATTGCGGCGGCGGTTTCCGCTCGGCGATGACGTGTGAGGCGGCGCAAAAAATGGGCTACAAAAAAGTCCACTCGCTCATCGGCGGCTACAAAGGCATGCTCGCCGCCGGCTGGCCGATGGTGAAGTGATTTACTTTTTCACCTGCGGCGTTTCCTCGATGACTTTCTTGTGTTCGAGTTTTTGCAGTTTGGGCGCGATGACCACCTGGCAATAGCCGGCGCTGGAATTATTGTCGTAATATTGCTGGTGATAATCCTCGGCCTGGTAAAATTTTTTGAGCGGCACGATTTCCGTGACGATGAGATTGTGAAAATCTTTCTGCGCCTCCAGCTTGGATTTTTCCGCCAGCAACTTCTGCTTCTCGTCTCGGTATAAAATAATGGAGCGATACGACGTGCCCTCGTCCGCGCCCTGCCGGTTGAGCGTGGTCGGGTCGTGCGCCTGCCAGAAAACTTCGAGCAGCTTCGCGTAGGAAATTTTCGCGGGATCAAAAGCAATCTCCGTCACCTCGGCATGGCCGGTGGTCTCGGTGCAAACTTCGCGGTAAGTCGGATTCTCGGTGGTGCCGCCGGCGAAACCGCTGGTGACGGAAACCACGCCGGGCAGCCGCTCAAAAACAGCTTCCATGCACCAAAAGCAGCCGCCGCCAAGGTCGGCGATTTCAATTTTGTTGGTCGGATTTGATTCGGGAGTAGTCATGGTTTCAACAGGTTTAACGGGTGGAACAGCTTGAACCGGGCGTGAGCAGGAAAAATTCACCGCGCCAACAGCCAGCAGAATTAAAATAGCGCTTCTCATTTTGGGTTCAACTTCGCCAGCTTGGTCGGGTCAAATTGGAAAACCTTACACCATTTGCAATTATTCTGCTTCAGGTTTGTCGAGATATTCACCGGGCGGCAGGTCGGCGTATTTTTCAAAGTGCTCCGGCTTGAGCGGTTCGGAAATGACATTTTCACCGCTAAACCATTTGCCGAGGTCAACGAGCTTGCAGCGGTGCGAACAGAACGGGCCGTATTTTCCGGCCAGCCAGTCGCCGGACTTTTTGCAGGTCGGGCATTTGACGAGCCGCATGGCTACTTGGTTTCGTCGGCCACCGCCTTGAGGTCGGTCACGACATTCACGGCGTCGTCCAGCGTGGCACCGCCGTCGGTGAGAATTTTCTGCACGTCGGTGAACAGCGACTGCTGCTGCGCCGCCGAAAGATGCGCGCTGTTGAAAAGAGCGTGGACTTCGCGCGCCAGCTTCGTCTGCTGTGCCACCGCCAATTTTTTATTTCCCGCCACCGCCGTCAAAAGGTCATCCGCCAGCTTTTTAACAGAGTTGGCCGAAGCCTTTTTCGCGCCCTGCGCCGCCTGCGACAAATTGTTGAGCAGCGAATCTTTTTGCGCAGGATCAGGCTTGTCGCCGGTGGAACTGATCACGGCGGCAAAATCGGACTTCAAACCGGCGACGTTGCTCAATGTCGCCTGCAACGCAGGATCAACGGGCGCCGCCGAGGCGGCGGCGGCACCGGGCGCGGCGGAAGCTCCGCCGGGACCGTTGGCCTCCCGAGCAATCCGCTGTTGCTCCGCGTCGTTCTGCGCACTGTCGCGTCTGGCCTGCTGCTTGGCAATGGAATAATTGACTTCCTGCGCCAGCCCGATTCCGGCCGTGAACAGCACGCAGGCAATCGAAACAGATTTTTTCATAACGGTCATGGGTTCACCGTCAAGCTACCACTTTTTGACAATAACGAAATATAATCTTCAAGAATGCGCTCGGTCTCGTCCTGCACCGGGTCAGGCCCGTAGGTCTTGCTCACCACTGGCTTGAAGAGCTGGTTGGTCGCGGCCAGCGGACTGGTGTGCTCGGCGATGATGTTGGTGGCGGCCGAATTGGTGTAAATGAATTTAACATCCGCCAGGCTGGGATAATTCGTGTGAAAATAATGCGCGAAATCCGTGGCATAACCGGTCGTGAAAAAATTCGTGAAGACATAGACCACCTCATTTTTCGGACGCAGTTCAGGCCGGGCAGAAATTACCGAACCGCTCGTTTCATAGTTCGTCGTGAAAAACGGTTTCGCCTCCGGCAGTCCCGGCTCGGTCGAATTCTTGACGGTCAATTCATAAATTTTCAGGTTCGGAAGCGGCCGGCTGTCCCGCTCCTTGTCGCGCGCCTTGTTTTGCAGCGCGTTGCGTTCGCGCTCCTTGATGGCCTCGCGTTCGTTGAGCGTGGCCGTCCGGTCGGCCTGCGATTTTTTATATTGCTCGATGTCCTGCTGGACGTAGGCGAAATCCTGATTGGTCAGAAGGCGCGCGCTGGAACGCTGCTGCAATTCGGCAAGCGCCGGCTGGACGAGGTTGAATTTCTCGAAGTCCGCCGGCTGGATCGTGTCCCACGCCAGCGGATTGTCCAAATTCGTTTCGCCAATCTGCGTCCAGTAATTCAGCACGTCCGGCAAAATGATGTCCGGCACGACGCCTTTGAGCTGCGTGGACGCGCCATTCACGCGGTAAAATTTGCGGATCGTGATTTTGAGCGCGCCGGGATCATTCGTGCTGTTAATCATGAACGGCTTAAGCGGGTTCAGATTTTGCACCGTGCCTTTGCCGTGCGTGGACGTGTCGCCCACGATCAGCGCGCGACCGTAATCCTGCAGCGCCGCCGCCGCAATTTCCGCCGCCGAAGCGCTGAAGCGGTTGATCATCACCGCCAGCGGGCCGGTGTAAAGCTCCTCCGGATCGGTGTCCTTATCCACCGTCACCGCGCCGTCGGGATTGCGCGCCTGCACCACCGGACCTTCTTTGATGAACAGGCCGGTGAACTTGATTGCCTCTTCGAGCGAGCCGCCGGGATTGGAACGCAGATCAATAATGATGCCGGAAACATGCTCCTGCTTGAGCTTCTTGACCAGCTTGGCAACATCCACCGACGTGAATTTAGGCGTGGCACGGCCGTTGTTGGCCGACAAGTCCACCGGCGCATAAAACGACGGCAGCTCGATGATGCCCAGCCGATTCGTGCCGCCGTGGTTGTCCGGCATTTCAATCAGCTTGGCCTTGGCTTCCGAATCTTCGAGCTTGATTTCGTCGCGGACCAGGCTGACCACTTTGCGCGTTGTGAAATCCGGTGCCGGGCTGACGGTCAGCCGCACCTCCGTGCCTTTCGGCCCGCGGATTTGCTGGACGACTTTTTCCAGTTCCATGTCCACCACGTCCACCGGCGGCTTGCCGCCCTGCGCCACCGCGACGATGCGGTCTTTTTCACTGAGCAGCTTGCTTTTGCTCGCCGGCCCGCCCGGCACCAGCATGTGAATGGTGCAATAGCCGTCGTCTTCCATCAGTTGTGCGCCGATGCCAAACAGTGACAAATTCATCCCGATGGAAAAATCCTGCGCGTGCGGCGCGCTCATGTAATCCGAATGTGGATCGTAGGCGTGCGCCAGCGCGTTCAAATAAGCCGACAGCACCGTGTCGCTGTCCTGATTCGTCATCAGATGCAGATTCCAGCGGTAGTGCTTTTCGAGCGAAGCGATGATGTTGGTGTTCGACTCCGCCGGCAGCTTGACGGTGAACACGCCGTTGGTTTCGAAAATTTCCGCCGCCAGCTTGTCCTGCAAATATTCATAGCGCACATGCTGCCGCCAGAGCTGCTGCGCCTCGGCCAGATCTTTCGGAAACGGCTCGTGCCGCCGGTCAATCTGGATTTTCTCGTCCGTGTTGAACTTGAATTTATCTTGCTTCAACAGCTCGTTCACATACGCGGTGTGCTGTTGAAACCGTTCCTGGTAGCGCTCGTAAACAGCAAAGGCCGGCGACAAATCCGCCGCGAATTCCCGGCCCAGCGTCAGCTTGTCGAGGTTTGTGCGAAACGACGCAAACCCGGCTAAGTCGCTCTGCAAAAAATGCTCGTGGCGCGGATCCAGCGAATCAATGTAACCGTCGAAAAACTTGGCCGACATTTCCTTGTCCAGCGGATGCTGCAAATAATGGTAGTTCTCCAGCAGCCGCGCCGCGAACCAGGCGATGCGCGGGTCGTCCGGCCCCGGCTTGAGGCTGTTCACCGGCAGAGCCACCGCCGTCGGCGGTGCCATTTGGCCGGTTTCGCAACCGGCCCAGATCGCCAACCCGGCGACAACGCTGCACGGCACGGGCCAGAATTTTTTAAGCTGTAACATGATGCTTGGCACAATTTGACCCAATCTAAACCAATTCGTTCACCGAGGGAAATAAATTGCGGCGGAAGCGGCGCGATAATTTTAAACGTCAAACCAAGTCCGGCACTCCATTTCAGCAGTCCGTCTGCGGTCGGTGACAAATTGGCAACGCGGCACCTGCGCCGTTGACCGGTGAAAATCCTTTTGCTATTGTCCCGCCGTCGTGCCGATGAAATCCGCGTTGAACCAACATGTGCTCGTGTTGAACCGGCTCTGGCAGGCAGTCAATGTCTGCACCGCCCGCCGGGCGCTCACGCTGCTGTTTCAAGGCCATGCCCAGGTGGTCATGGACAACCCCGACGGCTCGTTCCGCACCTTCAATTTTCAGGAGTGGCGCGATGTTTCTGCGGGCGCGCCGGCGGATGAATCCATCCATGCCATCTCCTTCCGCATCCGCGTGCCGAAAATTATTTTGCTGTTTCTGTATGACCGGATGCCGAAGAAGGAAGTGAAGTTCACCCGGCACAACATTTTTGAGCGCGACAAGGACACCTGCCAGTATTGCGGGAAAATTTTTGCGCGCAACGACCTGAACCTCGACCACGTCATCCCGCGCGACCGGGGCGGCCCGACGAGTTGGGAAAACATCGTGTGCTCGTGCATCGCCTGCAACACGCGCAAGTCCAACCGCACGCCGTTCGAGGCGGGCATGAACCTGGTGCGCAAGCCCAAGCGGCCGAAATGGCGGCCGTTCGTGCAGATCAACTTCACGCTGCACAAGCACGACAGTTGGCGGCATTTTGTGGACCTCGCCTATTGGAATGTTGAGCTGGGCGAGGATGTGGAAACCTAGCCGGGAACCGCGCCGCGCACCGATGCGGCCAAATAATTTTCTCAATTCCGTTTTCTTTTCTTGATTTCGGGCGCATTCCTCCGTTTCATTCCGCCGAAGGATTTAAGCTTTTAATAAACAAAATTGACATCATGGCCTATAAAGACGTGACCCCGCCTGCGGGCGGAAAAATTACCATCACCAACGGCAAGCTCAACGTGCCGGCGAATCCCATCCTGCCGTTCATCCGCGGCGACGGCACCGGCCCGGACATCTGGGCCGCCAGCGTGCGCGTGTTCGACGCGGCGGTGGAAAAAGCCTACGGCGGCAAACGCAAAATTTCCTGGTTCGAAGTCTTCGCCGGCGAGGAATCCTTCAAGAAATTTAACAACTGGCTGCCCGACGACACCGTCGAGGCGTTCAAGGAATATCTCGTTGGTATCAAAGGCCCGCTCACCACGCCCGTC
This sequence comes from uncultured Verrucomicrobia subdivision 3 bacterium, assembly GCA_903944085.1. Lineage (GTDB taxonomy): Bacteria > Verrucomicrobiota > Verrucomicrobiia > Limisphaerales > UBA11358 > UBA11358. The sequence goes on along the minus strand of CAJAQO010000038.1, from coordinate 19,204 downwards.
GGCGGCGGCATCCGCTCGCTCAACGTCGCGTTGCGCCAGATGCTGGATCTCTACGTCTGTCTGCGGCCCGTGCAATGGTTCACCGGCGTGCCGTCACCCGTGAAACATCCCGAGAAGGTCAACATGGTCATCTTCCGCGAGAACACCGAGGACATTTACGCGGGCATTGATTTTGAGGCCGGCAAGGAAGCGGCGCTCAAGACGATTGAATTTCTTAAAACGAATTTTCCGAAAGATTTCAAGAAAATCCGTTTCGGCGAAACGCCCGAAGTCGTCGGCATCGGCATCAAGCCGGTGAGCAAGACCGGCACGCAGCGCCTGTTCCGCTCCGCCGTGCAATATGCCATCACGAACAAGAGCAAGTCCGTGACGATTGTCCACAAGGGCAACATCATGAAATACACCGAGGGCGGCTTCCGCGACTGGGCTTACGAACTCGCCAAGAGCGAATTCGGCGCGGTGGAAATTGACGGCGGCCCGTGGTGCAAAATCCCCGAAGGCAAACCCGGCGCGGGCATCGTCATCAAGGATGCCATTGCCGACATCACGCTCCAGCAGGTGCTCACGCGCCCGACGGATTTTGACGTGATCGCCACGCTCAACCTCAACGGCGATTATTTGAGCGACGCGCTCGCGGCGCAAGTCGGCGGCATCGGCATCGCGCCCGGCGGCAACATCAATTATGTCTCCGGCCACGCGATTTTTGAAGCCACGCACGGCACCGCGCCAAAATATGCGAACAAAGATGTCGTCAATCCCGGCTCCGTCGTGCTCTCTGGCGAAATGATGTTCCGCTATTTGGGCTGGACCGAGGCGGCGGACTTGATTTTGAAAGGTCTGAACGGCGCGATTGGCAGCAAGCGCGTCACCTACGACTTCGCGCGGCAGATGGAAGGCGGCACCGAGATCAAATGCTCCGCATTCGGCGATAATATCATCGCGCATATGTAATCTGCCCGGGCGGCGTTGCCGCGCGGCCACCTTGCCTAAATAAAAATTCAAACCGGCGGCGGTCAGATGTGACCGCCGCCGGTTTACTTTTCACTATTCAGCCGCTTCGTCCAAGGCGTTTTGCCTGGAGTCGTGCCGGCGGCAGGATTGTCCCATCTTTCCAAGCCTTCGCGCACAGACAAGGTTAGATGGAAATTCAGATACAAGCGCGAGCATCCCGGTTGCCGTCCATCCTCACGCCTAAAAACCGCCCGGAGCGCGCCCGTCCCCGGGCGCTGCAACGCGGCAAAACACTCCGGCATCGGATTGACGAATGCGCGTTGCCGTCTGGACATTGCTTCGGCCAGGGACGGCCGCGCTCCGCCCGCGCTCGTCCCCACAAACTGCCGTTTCTGCATCCTTGCCGAGCGGGTTTTGCATCCTTGCGGCTCAAGCCAAGCACTGGTGCTGAAGGCGATGCGCAGCCCTGCTCTTTAGACCCAGCATCCCTGCTTTTCGCGCAAAGCAGCCGGGCGTTTGGGCGGTGTCCGCCGGCGTGATGGCGGTATGAGCTTTCGGGGCGGGCGCAGCGCCGACCGATAAAAAAACTGCCGGAACGGGAAACGTTCCGGCAGTTTGATTTTAAGGCAGCGTGCCCGTGCGTGCTCAACCCAGCCGCTGGCGCAGGCTGTCGAGCTGCTGGTTCAGGGCTTTGGGCAGGTGGTCGCCGAACTTGGCGTAGTTGGCCGCCACGTCGGTGATTTCGTTGCGCCAGCCGGCCACGTCCACGGCCAGCAGTTCCTTCACGTTTTCGGCGGTGAGGTTCAGGCCTTTCAAATCCAGCGCGTCCGGCGTGGGCAGATTGCCGATGGCCGTTTTGTGCGCCTTGCCGGTGCCTTCCACGCGCTCGCAAATCCATTTCAGCACGCGGGAGTTGTCGCCGTAGCCGGGCCAGAGGAATTTGCCTTCGGCGCTCTTGCGGAACCAGTTCACGAAATAAACCTTCGGCAGTTTGGCGCGGTCGGTTTTCTTGGCGAAGGACAGCCAGTGCGCAAAATAATCATCCATGCTGTAGCCGCAGAACGGCAGCATCGCGAACGGATCGCGGCGCAAAACGCCGGCCGCGCCCAGCGCGGCCGCGGTCGTTTCCGAGCCGCAGGCCGAACCCATGAACACGCCGTGTTCCCAGTCGAAGGCTTCGTTGACGAGCGGAATGGTGCTGGGCCGGCGGCCGCCGAACATGATGGCCGCGAGCGGCACGCCTTCGGGATTCTGCCAGTCAGGATCAATCACCGGACATTGCGAAGCCGGCGCGGTGAAGCGCGAGTTGGCGTGCGCGCCTTTCTTGCCGCTGGTCGGCGTCCACGCGTTGCCTTCCCAATCAATGCCGTGCGCGGGCGCGGGCACGCCCATGTCTTCCCACCAAACATCATTGTCCGGCGTTAGCACGACGTTGGTGAAAATGGTGTTCTTCGCGCACGAGGTCAGCGCGTGCGGATTGGACTGTTTGGAAGTCCCCGGCGCAACGCCGAAAAATCCGGTTTCCGGGTTCATCGCGTAAAGGTGGCCGTCCTTGCCGATGCGGATCCAGGCAATGTCGTCGCCGAGCGTGGAGACTTTCCAGCCGGGCAGCGTGGGCTGCATCATCGCGAGGTTGGTTTTTCCGCAGGCGCTCGGAAACGCGGCGGCGACATAATATTTTTTGCCGGCGGGCGAGGTGAGGCCGAGGATGAGCATGTGTTCCGCCAGCCAGCCTTCGCGCTTGGCAACCACCGAGGCGATGCGCAGCGCGAGACATTTTTTACCCAGCAGCGCGTTGCCGCCGTAACCGGAGCCGTAAGACCAAATGGAAGGATCGTCGGGAAAGTGAACGATGTATTTCTTTTTTGGATCGGGTTCGCACGGCCAGGAAACATCCTTTTGACCGGGTGCCAGCGGCGCGCCGACCGAGTGCATGCAGGGAATGAATTTGCCGTCCGCGCCGAGCTTGTCCAAAACGATTTTGCCCATGCGCGTCATGATGCGCATGTTGACGACGACGTAGGGCGAGTCGGTGATTTCAATGCCGATTTTACAAATGGGCGAGTCCAGCGGCCCCATCGCGAAGGGGATGACATACAGGGTGCGGCCCTGCATGCAGCCCTTGAAGCGTTCGAGCATCGTCTTTTTCATCTCGACCGGATCGGCCCAGTGATTTGTCGGCCCGGCCTCCTGCTTGGTTTTGGAGCAGATAAACGTCCGGTCCTCCACGCGCGCCACGTCGCTCGGATGCGACCGCGCGAGATACGAGCCAGGGCGCAGCTTTTCGTTGAGTTTGATAAACGTGCCGTGCTTGACCATGAGGTCGCACAAGGCCTGGTTCTCGGCGGCCGAGCCGTCGCACCAATGCACGGCGGCGGGTTCGCACAGCTGGATCATTTCCTGCACCCAGGCGTTGAGTTTTGAGTTGGCGGTGACGGGACGTTTGATTTGGGTGTTCGACATAATTTATATTAAAGCTGTATTAAAACTGATGACGTCAAACAATGCCATTTAATACCCCGCAGGACAATACCGGGAATTGTCATTTTATGGCGCTTTTTTGCCATCGCCGTTTTCCGGGGGCTATGATAAAATTCAACTTATGGCTGCCACGCCCGCCCAAGAAACTCAGGAACCGCGCCCGCGCCGCGAGCTGGAGAAATGTCTCGCGCGTTCGCTGGCCGACACGCTGGCCGAGGAACCGTCGCTGGAGGCGGTGACGATTGACCGCGCCCGCCGGAAAATTTCCGTCGCCACGCTGGGCCGCACCGACGTGGAGAAGCTGACGGAACGGCTCACGCAAAAGCTTTCCACCGCGCAATCCGCCGTTGCCGAAAAGCATTGCAGCCTGCTCGCCGGCAAAAGTGACTGCGCCACCTGCAACCAGCCGCTTTCCGAAACCGAGCGCAAAAAAATCACCATCCGCACCGAAGGCAACGCCACCACCATCGCGCGCGTCACGTGTCCGACCGCGCCGAAATTCTGGCGCTGGCGCGACCTGCCGTTTCCACGCATCGAGCCGCGCACGATTGAGCTGGAGATTGAGGACGACGAGCATCCGGTGGACGAATGGAAATGGCAGCTCGCCGCCGCGCTGCTTTGCGGCGTGTGCGGCCTGCTGGCGGCATTCGTCCTGCCCGCGCCGTTCAAAGTCGCCGCGTTCGTCGCCGCTTACCTTGCCGGCGGATTTTTCCCGGCGGAAGAAGTTTGGGAGCGATTGCAAAAGCGCGTGCTGGACGTGCATTTTCTCATGCTGGCCGTCGCCGTCGGCGCCGCGTGCATCAACGCCTGGGCCGAAGGCGCGACGCTGCTGTTTTTGTTTTCCTTCTCCGGCGCGCTGGAACATTACGCGCTGGGCCGCACGCAAAAAGAAATCCGGTCGCTGTTCCGCGACGCGCCCAAAACCGCCACCGCGATTGATGCGAGCGGCGTTGAAACGGAAGTTGCCGTGGAAAAAATTCTTAAAGGCGCGCGCCTGCTCATCAAGCCCGGCGCGCAATTTCCCGTGGACGCGGAAATTTTGAAAGGCACCACCGCCGCCGACGAATCCAATCTCACCGGCGAAGCCGCGCCGGTCGAAAAAAAGATCGGCGACCTCGCGCTCGCCGGCACGATCAATCTCTGGGGCGCAGTCGAAGTCCTCGTCACCCGGCCCGCCGCCGAAAGTTCATTGCAAAAAATCATCACGCTCATCAAGGAAGCCCAGCAGCAAAAAGCGCCCGCCCAGCAGTTCGCCGACAAGTTCAGCACGGTTTACACTTACGGCGTCCTCGGCTTGTCCCTGGCGATGTTCTTTGTGTGGTGGCTCGGCTTTCATCTGGCGGCCTTTGCTTCGAGCGTCGAATCGCACAGCGCGTTTTATCGCACGATGACGCTGCTGGTCGTGTCGTCACCGTGCGCGCTGGTGCTGTCCATTCCGTCGGCGGTGCTGGCGGCGATAGCGTTTGGCGCACGGCACGGAATTTTGTTTCGTGGCGGTGCCGCGGTGGAAAAACTGGCGGAAGTCAACATCGTCTGCCTCGACAAAACCGGAACGCTTACTACCGGCGAGCTGCGCGTGGAAAAAGTCGAAAGCTTTCCGCCTGGACGCGAAAACGAAATCGCGCAGCTGGCTTACTCGCTGGAAAAATTATCCACGCATCCGCTCGCCCGCGCCATCACGCGCCACGGCAAGCAGCAGGGCGTTGCGGCCATCGAGTTCGCGCATTTTGAATCCGTCACCGGCCACGGCTTGCGCGCGGACTGGAACGGCGTGGCCTGCACGCTCGGCGGACGCGACTGGTTTGAACAAGGCCGGCACGCGGAAATCCTGGCGCGCGTGCCCGCGACGGACGCCGGGTTTTCCGAGGTCTGGCTGGACGCCGGCAATTTGGTCGGCCGCGTGATTTTGCGCGACGACATCCGCCCGCAGGCGGCGCAGGTCATTGATGAGTTGCGCGAGGAAGGTTTGCGCAGCGTCGTGCTGACCGGTGACCGCAAAGCCGCCGCCGAACATTTGCGCACCGAATTGAAATTGGACGACGTGCGCGCCGAACTGAAGCCGGAGCAGAAAGTGGCGGCCATCCGCGAATTCAGCGGACAAGGGAAACGCGTGGCCATGATCGGCGACGGCGTGAACGACGCGCCGAGCCTGGCTGCCGCGCACATTGGTGTGGCGATGGGTGCGCGCGGTTCCGACGCCGCGCTGGAGCAGGCCGACGTGGTGCTGATGCATGACCGGCTGGAAAATTTTCTTGCCGCCTTCCGCCTCAGCCAGCGCGCCCGCGCCGTAATCCGACAAAATCTTTTCATCTCGCTCGGCACCGTCGTGGTGTTGGTAACTTTTGCGATGCTGGGGAAAATTCCGCTGACGGTCGGCGTGGTTGGCCACGAAGGCAGCACCGTGGTTGTGGTGATGAACAGCCTGCGGCTGCTGTTTGGCGGAAATAAAAAACATGAACCACAGATGGACACAGATAAACACGGATGAAAATGCGAATCCTGTTCATTCTGGAATTTATCCGTGTCCATTTGTGTGCATCCGTGGTTAAAATTTCCCCATGAAAGAGCAATTCATGCGCGCCGCCATCCGGCTGTCGCTGGTCAAAATGCGGGCGAACCACGGCGGGCCATTTGGGGCGGTCGTCGTGCGCCGGGGAAAAATCGTCGCGCGGGGCTGGAACCAAGTGGCATCCACGAACGACCCCACCGCTCACGCCGAAGTCACGGCCATCCGCGCCGCCTGCCAGAAGCTGAAGACCTTCAAATTGGACGACTGCGAACTTTACACCAGCTGCGAGCCGTGTCCGATGTGCCTCGCGGCAATTTACTGGGCGCGGTTCAAAAAAGTTTATTACGCGAACACGCGCCGGGACGCGGCGAAGATTCAGTTTGACGACGCTTTGATTTATCGTGAAGTGGCCCGGCCGGTTGCCCGGCGGCTCATTCCGATGCAACAACTGTTGCGTCCGCAGGCGCTGAAAGTGTTCGCCGAATGGCAGGCCAAGGCCGACAAAATTAGTTATTGAAAGTTGGTCGCGCAAATTAGCCGGTCAATAAATCCAAAAGCTGACAAGTTTGGTCCAGCGCCGGCAGCGGTTTTGCCCAAGGCTTCCAGCAGCGCGGGCTGCCGGCACCGGTGGCTTCGTTCTTGAACCGGCGCGCGCAAATCTTTAGCATTGGATAATTTGATGAAAGCAATTCTGGCCCTCGAAGACGGCTCGGTTTTTCACGGCGAAGGTTTTGGCGCGAAGGCGTCAGCCGTCGGCGAGGTGTGTTTCAACACCTCGATGACCGGCTATCAGGAAATCCTCACCGACCCGTCCTACAAAGGCCAGATCGTCACGATGACCTATCCGCTCATCGGCAATTACGGCGTCAATTCACAGGACGTGGAATCCTGGCGGCCGCACGCGGCGGGCTTTGTCATCCGCGAACTGTCGCCGGTGGTGAGCAACTGGCGCGCGGATTTCTCGCTGGCGGAATATCTGGAGCAAAACGGCATTCCCGGCATTCAAGGCATTGACACGCGGGCGCTCACCAAAAAACTTCGCGTGCGTGGTGCGCTGAACGGATTTATCTCCACCGAGAAATTTTCCGAGGCCGAAGCCGTCAAACGCGCGAAAGAATTCGTCTTTCTCGGCGTGGATTACGTCAAAGAAGTCACCCACAAAAAGGCGTTCCGCTGGGATGAAAAAGACGAGCAGAGTGCAGCCTTCGATCTCGTGCGCGGCAATAAAATTGCCGAATCGCGGAATTTCCGCAAGCCGCTCCCGGCGGCGGACATTCCGATTGTGGCGTTCGACTACGGGATGAAATACAACATCCTCCGGCGGCTGCGGCAGCATGGTTTTGCGACGCAGGTTCTGCCCGCGACCGCCAGCGCCGCCGAAGCGCTCAAGCACAAGCCCGCCGGCATTTTCCTCTCGAACGGCCCCGGCGATCCGGCGGCTTTGAATTACATTGTGCGCGAAGTAAAGACGCTGCTCGACACTGGCATCCCGATTTTCGGCATTTGTCTCGGCCACCAGATTCTGGGCCAGGCGTTCGGCGGCAAAACGTTTAAATTAAAATTCGGTCATCGCGGCGGCAACCAGCCGGTGAAGGATTTGGAATCCGGCCGCGTCGAAATCACCTCGCAGAATCACGGCTTTGCGGTGGACATGGCCTCGCTGCCGTCGGACGTCGCGGTGCATCGCATCAACTTGAACGACCGGACCGTTGAAGGCTTGCGGCACAAGACCAAGCCGGTGTTTTGTGTGCAATATCATCCCGAAGCCTCGCCGGGGCCGCACGATTCGACGCCATTGTTTGCGGAATTCCGGCGGATGATCGAAACGCGGGGCTGAAAAAATGCGGCAACCTTGGATTTGCGTTTGACTTGAAACCCGCCGCGCCCATAATCGCACTAAACATTCTATGTCCAAACTCGTTATCCTGAATCAGGGCATGACCGGGCGCACGTTCGAGCTGAACATCGAGCGCACGACGGTTGGTCGCGTGGAGGATAATACTTTTCAAATCGCCGACGGCTCGGTTTCCAGCCATCACGCCGAGATTATTTTGCGCGGCAGCGAAATCGTCATCAAGGATCTCAACTCGACCAACGGCACGTTCATCAACAACGAAAAAATTTCCGAGACCGTGCTCAAGCCCGGCCAGACGCTGCGATTTGGCCAGGTGGAACTGAAGATTGACGACGGGGCGAGCGTGGCCGCGCCGGCACCGGCACCAGTCGGGGCGGCACCGTTCGGTGCGGCGGCACCAGCGCCGGCTGCGCCAAAGAAAACCGGGGAAGGCACCATGATTATTCCCCGAGGTGTCAGTTTGGAACAACTCGAACAGGGCGGTGCCCGCGCCCCCGGCTTTGACACCAAGAATACCGGCTTCTCGAAAAAGACCAACAAGGTCAACACTTACTTCATCATCGGCGGCATCATTGTCAGCTTGGTCATCGTGGGCCTGATTCTTTACGCGCTCACGCAGGTCAAGAGCAAATAGGCGGTCGGCGCGGCCCAAGCCGCACGCGCCTTTAAGCCTTGCGACGCCCGCGCAACCGTTTTAGCCTGCTCCCACAAATGGCTGCCATCGGACGCTTCCAAAAAGACGACGAAATTTTCCACGCCAAAGTGGTGGACGGGAAATTGTTTCGCCTGCATGGCGATGTTTTCGGTTCGCCGTCCTTCGATAAAAATCCCACGCCGCGCAAAGGTGTCAAAACCCTTGTGCCCATCGTGCCAAGCAAGATCATCGCGGTCGGCATCAATTACCTCGACCACGCCCGCGAGATGGGCCGCGAACTGCCCAAGGAACCGCTCATCTGGTTCAAGGCCACCACGTCGCTGCTGCCGGACGGCGGTAAGATTGAAATCCCATTTCCGCAGCACCGCACGGATTTTGAGGCCGAACTCGCCATCGTCATCGGGCGCAAAATTCGCAGCGTCTCGCCCACGCAGGCCGCGCGCTACATTTTCGGCTACACCGCCGCGCAGGACATCAGCGACCGGACGATTCAAAAGGCCGAGGCACAATGGGCGCGTTGCAAATCGTTCGACACCTTCACGCCGCTGGGCCCGTTCGTGGAGACCATGATTGATCCGAACGAACTCAACATTCAGCAGTTTCAAAACGGCCAGCTCCGCCAGAACTCCAACACCAGCCAGCTTATTTTCAAGCCCGCCGAACTGGTCAGTTTTATCTCGACCAACATGACGCTGCTGCCGGGCGACGTGATTCTCACCGGCACGCCCAGCGGCGTCGGCCCGATCCAAAGCGGCGATAAGTTGGAGGTGCGGATTCAAGGCCTCACGCCGCTCGTCAATTCCGTCAAGTGAACTTGGCCCAATAAAAATCTCGCGGCCGGGAATCAGGCTGCTGGCAACACCAGTTTTCAAATGGTGGTTATGCTCCGCTTATTTGCTGCGTATTATTGCGCGCGCCGCCCGCTTTGGTCGTCGCCGTTCCGCCGCCAGTTTTAATTCCGAGCCAAGCCTCGGCCAATGAGTGGTTGGCCGCGCATGGAGCGCAGCGACACGTCGCCGCTTGCCGACTGGGAGACCTGTCTTCCAGTTCCAAAGCGCGGACTTGTCCGCGCACTCCCAAAGCTGGGGCGGCGGTTGTCCCGTTCTTTAATTCTGCGCACGGGCCTGTTATTCTCCGCGCCAATGTTACGGACGTTGCGCAAAGCCGAATACGCCGAGCTGATGATTTTATTCTTCATCCAGGCGGTGGCGATGGCCATCTGGTTTGTGCCGCTCGGCACCATCCTGGATGCGAATGGACTGCATAGCATCAAGCCATTTGCGTTCGCGGCCATCGGCGTGGCGGCGTTCATTTCCCCGCTCATGTTTGGCGCGATGGCCGACCGGCATGTGCCGCCGGCCAAGGTGCTGCGCTGGCTCGCCACGGCCACGGGCGTGACCACGGCGGTCATCGCCACCGCCATTCAGAACGGCTGGAATCCGTGGCTGGTGCTGGCGCTGATCCAGATTTTTTCGCTGTCCTATGCGCCGATGTTCAGCATCTCCACGGCGCTCGTGCTCGCGCGCCTGGAGAATGCCAAAAAAGAATTCGGCTCCGTCCGCGCGCTGGCCACGCTCGGCTGGATGGCCGGCGCGCTGCTCATCGGGCTGTTGAGCCTGGACCGCTCGGCGCTGGCCGGGTATCTCGGCGCGGTCATCTGGCTGCTGGTGGCGGCGTTCACCTATTTTCTGCCGGCGCTGGTAATTCCGCCTTCCGCCGAACATCTTTCCTGGCGCGAACGGCTCGGACTCGACGCGCTGACGCTCTTGAAAAACCGCGACACGCGCGTGGTCTTCATCACCACCACGCTGTTCAACATTCCGCTCTGCGCGTTTTATCCCTATGCGCCGGCGCACCTGCACGAACGCGGCTTCGCGCACACGAGCGCGTGGATGAGCCTGGCGCAAATCAGCGAGATCGTCGCCATGTTCAGCCTCGCGTGGCTGCTGCATCATTGGCGGTTGAAATGGATTTTCGCCTGCGGCCTGGTCTTCGGCGTGGTGCGGTTCGCGCTGAGCGCGCTGAACACGGACAGTTCATTGCTGCTCGGCGTGACGCTGCACGGCGCATCGTTTGTGCTGGTGTTCATCACCGCGCAAATTTACCTGAACCAGCGCATTGATCCTGCGTGGCGCACGCGGGCGCAGGCCTTGATGACGCTGCTGAACGGCGGCATCGGCAACCTCATTGGCTACCTCGGCAGCGGCTGGTGGTTCGCCGCCTGCACGCCCGTGAACCGCACGCACTGGCCGCTGTTCTGGTGGGGCTTGACGGCGTTGGTGGTCGTGGTGCTGGCTTATTTCCTGATCGCCTTTAAGGATCAAAGAGAACTGCCATCGCATAGCGGCGACGAGTCGTCGCCGAATGAAGAAGTATGAATGATGAATGATGAATTAACGCCGACGCGAGCCGGTTGCCATTTTATTTCTTCATTCTTCATTCATACTTCTTCCTTTGCCTTTTGCTCCCGTGAGCAAACGCACTTTGGCCAGGTCATTGCCGACGGTCACCATTCTCTGCGCCTTAGTGTTAAATTCCATCGGCCGCCCAAAGCGCCAGAGGGCTGGCGCACTCCAAGACGCTTCGCGCGGTTCGGTGGTCATCGGTCAACGCGCCAGCGTTTTGGAGTGCGGTGGCCCTCCACCGCTTTTTCATCGCGCACGAAACTCGCATACGAATTCAACCGCCCTTTACCCCGTTCGTCCAACCCAAACTGGCTTTGGCCCGGTGTGGCGGCAGGCATCCTGCCTGCCGTAGAGCCGGGGCTTCCAGCCCGGCGGAAAAAACCGTCGGCCATCCACACGTCCCCGAACATTTGGCAACGCGGTAAAATCCGTCCGTCTTTGTCCGGGCGGCAAGGATGCCCGCCCTCTACGTCAGGCAAAGATGCCTGACACTACGGAGCGCGCCCGTCCCCGGGCGCTGCAACATGGCTAAACCGGCCGGCATCGGATTGGCGAATGCGCGTCGCGCTTTGGACCTTGCTGCGGCCGGGGACAGCCGCACTCCGCTCCCGTTCGTCCACCCCAAACTGCCTTCGGCCTGCGGTGGCGGCAGGCATCCTGCCTGCCGTAGAGCCGGGACTTCCAGCCAACCGTCGGCCAGCCATACGTCCCAGAACATTTGGCAACGCGGTAAAATCCGTCCGTCTTTGTCCGGGCAGCAAGGATGCTCGCCCTCTACGTCAGGCAAAGATGCCTGACGCCACCTCGCATGGCGTCGTGCAATCCGGTTTTGTCCTGTTTTAATACATAATTGTATGCGCCGGACGGGTTTTGAGACACATTGGGGCAAGAACCGCTCATTTCTCTTCAAAGGGTTTATCAAAACCTTCAAAGGGTTCGGCGTAAAGTTCAAAGGTTACGTCGCAACTGGCAAAGGTCCTGGCTCGACCTTCAAAGGTCGCACCGAAACCTTCAAAGGTTGCCGGCCACTCTTCAAAGGAAAAACGGAGAATTACAGATGGCCGCGCCGGCCATCCGCGTCTGCGTGCATGGGGTCGGCAACCAGCGCCGCGAGTGGAGCGAGCCGGTCAGCCACATGGCGACCTAGGCTTGGTGATTAAAAATTTCTGCGAGGGCCGGTATGATTTGTCATTCCGGCCTTTTCGTTCTGGGAAGTGGCCGGGCAAGGCTGGCGCAGCCAGATTCCGCCAGCAGCGCCGCGCCCGCAAACAACGCCAGCATTGGAATCTGGAGGAGCGTGAACTTAAACCACTTTCCCAATCCGCGTTGCCGAAACCGGTTCAAATCGCCCGGCGCGCAAAAAACAGATCGTCTGCCGGATGGCCGTCCGATTGCGCATCAAAAATGGATGTGAAGCGTGAATGACAATCTGGTCGGCCATCCCGGCCAGCTTGGTGCGTTCGACAGAAACCTTGCCGTCGTCGCGGCCGGGAATCAGCCGGCTGTTGATCCAATTGATTGAATGGTCGCCGGCCACCACGCCCACGCAAAAATGCGCCGGGCCGAGTTTGTTTGGCGTGGAATTTTTGTCCGTGCCCAGCTCATTTCCCGCCGGGCCGTTGAGCTGCTTGAAAATCCACCACGAGCCCAATTTGTCCACCACTTCGCTGCCTTGATTCGGCGGCCCAAGCATGACCACTCGCCCAAGATTTGGAATGCTGTGCCGCGACAAATAACTGCGCACCAAAATCCCGCCGAGCGAATGAGTGACTAAATGGATTTTTTCCGCGCCAGCCTTTTGGCAATCGGCCACCGCCTGGCCAATCGCTTCCTCGCTCAATTTTTCAATTCCAGCCGTGCGGGACGGATAATCCACATTCAGGACGTGATAGCCGCTTTTCGCCAACGCCCGTTCCATCGGCAGCATCGAGCGACTGGTGCGACACAGGCCGTGAAGCAGAATGACGTATTCCTGATTTTCAGCAGCGGGCAAGAGCAACGGAAGCATAGCCATGAAGATAACGAGGCTAGACTTCATGGCCCACCATCAACCTGCATTCTCAATCGGCTTGGCCGAAATCTCCAGCATCCGCTCAATCGGCAGGCGCGCGCGTTTAATGATTTCCGGCGGCAGCTCCACGCGCGGCGACAGTTTCTTCATGCAATCGCGCACTTTTTCCAGCGTGTTCAACTTCATGAATTTGCATTCGCTGCACCGGCAATGGTCCGTCGGCACCCGCAACGCATCGAAGGTCGGCGCGCAGAGAAATTCCTTGCCGGGACATTCCCGCTGCATCCGGTGAATGATGCCGGATTCCGTCACGATGACGAAGCGCTTGGCCGGATCGGTTTTGCAAAACGTGATCATCTTCTCCGTCGAGCAAACCGCGTCCGCCAAGTCGCGCACTTCGCGCAAGCTTTCGGGATGAACGACAATTTTTGCGTCGGGAAACTGCCGCTTCGCCGCCAGCACTTGCTCGCGCTGAAATTCCACGTGCGCGTAACAATTTCCTTTCCACAGCGTCATCGGCCGTCCGGTCTGCTCCATCACCCACTGGCCAAGATTTTCATCCGGCACAAACAGCAGGTCGCGGTCTTTCGGCGCGGCATTGACGATTTTTTCCGCGTTGCCGCTCGTCACAATCACATCGCACAACGCTTTCACCGCCGCGCTGCAATTGATGTAGGCAATCGTCCAAAAATTCGGATTGGTTTTTTGCAGCGCCGCGAGCTTTTCCGCCGGACAGCTTTCTTCCAGCGAACAGCCCGCGTCCTTGTCCGGCAGCACCACGATTTTATTCGGGTTCAAAATCTTCGCCGTCTCCGCCATGAAATGCACGCCGCAGAATACGATCACATCCGCGTCCGTCTTCGCCGCCTGCTGCGCGAGGCCGAGCGAATCGCCGACAAAATCGGCCACGTCCTGGATTTCCGGCACCTGGTAATTGTGCGCGAGGATGACGGCGTTGAGCTGTTTCTTGAGCGTGAAAATTTCCTTCGCCAGCGGGTCAAACTGTTTTTTGGTCATCGCCGCGCGCGGCTGCATTTCTGCGACATCAATCATGCGGAAAAGTTACTTCCGCCAGGCGACGGCGTCAATGCGGGCCAATGAAGCTTGGATCAAAATTATGGCGCCAGATCCAGTCGGAAACTTTTCGTCGTTTGAATATTCAATCGGTCTGCCGATCATGGTCATAATATGATCATAAACCGCGACCTCTGCCGAACCAACGGGCTGCCGGAGCGCGGAGCATTGCTCCGCGCTCCAGTTAAATTCGGCGTTTTGCAAAGGTGTCAATTTATTTGACCACCTGCCGGCGAGGCCGCCGGCACGGCCCATTTTTCAAATGCAAACACGCGGTTCAAGGCTTGTCTCGCGCCGTCGCCAGGCTTACTTTCAATTCAGCTCCCGCAAAATTCCTTTAACCATGAAACGTTCTGAAATCAATCGCGCCTATCGGCAAGCGAAAGCTTGCTTCGAGAAAAACAACTGGCAGCTCCCGCCGGAACCGCGCTGGGACATCTCGGATTTTGGCCTGGGCAAGTTCGACCAAACCGGGTTGGTGCTGATCAATCTCGCGGAGGAGCCGGAGTATTGCGAGAAGCTGATGTATTGTCGCCAGCACCAGGTCACGCCGCTGCACACCCATGCCAAAAAGAAAGAAGACATTATCTGCCGGCAAGGACGGCTCGCGATGGAATTGTGGGCTGGTCATCCGAAAAAAACGACGAAGGGAACACCATTCAGCTTGAAACGGAACGGCAAAGAATTTGCGGTCCGCTCCGGTGACGTCGCCGTGCTGGAAGCCGGCGAGCGGATGACGCTGACGCCCGGCATCTATCACGCTTTCTGGGGCGAGTCGGCAGAATGTGTCATCGGCGAGGTTTCCACGGCCAACGATGATGTGAATGACAATTACTTCGTCAATTCCGAGATCGGCCGTTATCCCGGCATTGAAGAAGACGAGCATCCGCTCGTGCGCCTCGTTAGCGAGTCCGCCTGAATTCTGCGCCCCGCTGCTGATTATTTCCCGGCGGGCAGAAACAGGACGCTGGCGACTTTCCTTGCCAGATCGCCGGCGAACACGCCTTCGTCCGTATTGGCCAGAACGATGATCGTCAGATGGTCGTCCGGAAAAAGTTCATTCGCCGCCGAAAAACCGCTGGTTACGCCCGTGTGCCCGATGTTTTGGTGTCCGTTCACCGTGTTGATAAACCAGCCGAAGCCGTAGCCGCCCGGTTCGCCATGCCGCACGCTTCCGGCATTGCTTCCATTATTCAGCCGCGCGGGCGTCCACCATGACTGACGCGACGACGCTTTCAGCAAATGATTGCCCGTCAGCGCGGCGTCCCACTTGGCGAGGTCGCCGACCGTGGAAACGATGGCCCCGGCCGCGAACAAATCCGTGAGGTCATAATCGCGGGCAAAATGAACTCCGTTGGTGAAAGTATAACCGGCGGCGCGATGCGGAATGACCAGCCACGGGTCGCGGCGCGTCGTGTGCGTCATCTGGAGCGGCGTGAAAATGCGCGCCTGCAAAAAATCCCAATAATTTTTCCCGCTCACATTTTCCACGATGTAACCGAGCAGATTGAAACCGGAATTGCTGTAGGACCAGCGCTCGCCCGGCGCGAAGTCCAGCGGCAACCGGGCGAGCCGTTCGATGAACTGCGCCTGCGTGAGATGCTGCCGCAGTTCAAAACCGTCCAGCCCGTCGTAATTGTGGATGCCCGACGTGTGCGACAGCAGATGCCGCACTTTGATGAGCTTCCACGCGGGCGGCGCATTGGTGAAAAATTTGCCGATGCTGTCTTCCACCGACAATTTTCCTTCCTCGGCCAGCAGCAAAATGCTGGCGGCGGCGAACTGCTTGGAGATGGAGCCAATCTCAAACACCGTCTCCGCGTCCACGGGTGACGGCCATTCGAGATTCGCGCGGCCCGCGAAAAACTGCGTGGCTGGCCGGCCGTTTCGGATGACCAGACAAGCCAGGCCCGGCACATGCTGCGCCTGCATTTCGGTTTGCAACAGCGATTCGATTTCGCCCGCGGAAACGGGCACCGCGAGCAGCGCCAGCAGCAGTGCGGTTCCCGGCACGCTGCCAAGTTGATTGAACATGCCGCAAAAGTATGCCATGCGTCGCGGACATCCAGCGCAAATTGCGCCGGCGATAAGTAATCTTCCGCTCCCAAAAAACAAAACGCCAAGAAGGAGCGGACGTTTTTGCCTTTCGAGCGGGGCACGGATGCCGTAGAACTTTCTGCGGATTGAAATTTTATGATGCTCATTGAAACCCGCGTGCAGCCGAGCGCGATTCACGGGATGGGACTGTTCGCCCTCAAAGCCGTTCCGCGCGGCACGCCGGTCTGGAAATTTCAGCCCGGCTTCGACCACGATTTTTCGCCGGCGCAGTTCGCGGCGCTGCCGCCGCTGGCGCGGGCACACACGCGCTGGTTCTGCTTTGTCAGCCAGGCCGACGGCCATGTGATCTTGAGCGGCGACCACGCTTGTTTCATCAACCATTCGCCGAATCCCAGCACCGGCGCGGCGGCGGGCGGCGGGCCGGTCGTGACGGTGGCTTTGCGCGACCTCGCTGCCGGCGAGGAGATCACCTGCAACTATTTCGATTACGATGCCGATACGCCGTGGAAACTCGGACTCGTGCCGCGCGATGCGCCGTTAGGCACGAGTAAAAGTTGACAAGGTCTGAACGGATGGCGGCATCCCGGCGAAGCGTCGCCAATTCCGGTAACGGCAATGGTGCGGCTGCGGACTGCTATTTTTAAAAGTGAAGTAACGCTTAATTATGGTTTGCTGGGTCGCCGGGTCGTTGGGTGTTTTGGTCGGTTCAATCACCGCCGCAGAAGCTCGCGTCATTGGTATTTGCGTGCTGTCCAGCTTGCTGGTGGCCGCTGGAAATCGGGCCGCCCGTGCTGAAGACCATCGCGCTCTGCACGCCGAATGGCTGGGCCATGGCGGCCTTGCACCAGCTCATCAGCTTCGGCAGCGGCTTGGACGCCGTGCTGCTGCCGCTGGGCGTGCTGGGCGTTTTTGGCGCGGCGGCGAATTTGCTGGCGGCGCGGTTTTTCCGGAGTTGAAGCGCTTCGGAGTGCGGCCGTCCCCGGCCGCAGCCACATTCTTTCGCCCGGCGATTCTCGGTGATTTCACGCGGCTTGGTAAATGGCCGATGGCTGCGCCCGGGGACGGGCGCGCTCCGGGCAATCGCTGTCGGGCTGGCTTTTTTTCTTGTTAATCTGGCCCGGCGGTTGTATCAGCAGCGACACCAATCTACTTTTATGGGCTCCATATTCATCGGCTGTGTCGTGGGCTTTGCCGCCTGGTTTCTCGTGCGCTATCTCGTTGCCGGCGTTTACACCGTGAATCAGAACGAGCGCGCGGTGAAAACCAGCTTCGGCCGCGCCGAGCGCGTGGGCGTGGCCATGACCGCGCAGGACCCCATCGCCGCGTCGTTGAACGCCGAGGAAAAGGAGCGCTACAATTATCCGCAGGTGCGCGTCATCCTGCCGGGCGGACCTTATTTCAAATGGCCGTGGGAAAAAGTTTACAAAGTCACCGTCGCCACCCAGACGATGAACATGGCCTACGATCCCGAAACGCCGGACGCGAATTATCAAGGCACCGTCCTCGAAGCCGTCACCAAGGACCAGCTCAACACCGGCTTGAAAGGCCAGATCCGCTGGCACATCTCCGAGAAGAATCTTTATGCCTATCTCTTCGGCGTAAAACATCCCATCACGCACGTCATGGGCTATTTTGTTTCCGTCCTGCGCGAGCGCATCGCGAACTTTGAAGCGCCCACCAATGCCAAGAGCGGCGATCCTTCCGCGCTCCACAATCTCGCCGCCACGGCCGTGACCGGCATTTCCATCAACGACCTCCGCAAAAATCTCTCCGACATCAACGACCACATGGACCGCGAATGCTCCACGTCCGCCGCGCGCTACGGCATCGCGCTGGACGCCTCGCTCATCACCGGCATAGACCCGCCGCCGGAGGTCGAATCCGCGCTCGCGGCCATCAACACCGCTTACAACGAGGTTTCCTCCAGCATCAGCCTCTCGCAGGCGAGCGCGGACCAAAAAATCGTCCAGTCCAAACGCGCCGTGGAGATCGAGACGCTCAAGGCGCAGGCCGAAGTGCAGCCGATTGTCGCGCTCGCCGAACAGTTGACCGATCTAAAGCAGAACGGTGCCGGCGCGCTCGACGCCTACGTCCGCAACGTCCGCCTGAAACTCTACAGCGAAGCCAAGACCGTCATCCTGGAGGCCAGCCATGAATAAAGTTATGACATTTGCAAACCGAAGTAGCGCGGCCGTCCCCGGCTGCGGGTGCCGGCGGCGTCTCGCCGCCAGTTCCAACGCCGGGCGAGACGCCCGGCCAACCCGCCGGCGGGACGCCTGCGCTACGACTGGAGGCCGGCCATGAATGATAATCCCCTCGCCTCGCCCATCGGCCATTTCTTCATCGCCGCCATCGTCACGTTCTTCGGCATGTTCATCCTCGTGCCGGTGTTCTTCGGGTTCGTGCGGCTGTTCGGCTTTTACACCATCGTCGAGGAACGCCAATGCAAGGTCTATATGCTCTTCGGCAAAGTCGTCGCCGTCATTGACCAACCCGGCTTGCACCTGCTCATCTTGAAAATGGGCCTCAAGGCGCCGCTCGTGAACTTCCTCGGCAAATGCCACACGCTCGACTTGCGGCTGGACCAGGAGTATATCCGCAGCACCCCCGTCAATTCCGAGGAAGGCGCGCCCATGGGCATCGGCATCTGGTATGAGATGGTGGTGAGCGACCCCGTGGCCTACCTGTTCAAGAACGCCGACCCGCGCGGCTCCCTGGCCGCCAACGTGGGCAACTCCACCGTCCGCTGCCTCAGCAACATGAAGCTCGCCGACATGTTGCAGGACCGGCATCCCATGAGCCTGACCGTGCGCAAGGAAGTCTCCCCGCAATCGCAGGAATGGGGTTACAGCCTCGGCTCCGTCTATATCCGCAAGGTGCACTTCCGCGACGTGGGCATGATCAAGCAGATTGAGGAAAAGGTCGTGAACCGGCTGCGGCAGGTCACCTCCGCCATCAAGCAGGACGGCACCAACCAGGTGAACATCATCGCCAGCACGGCGGAACAGCAGGCCGCCATCGAGTTTGCCAAGGCCGCCGCCATGCGCCCGCAGATCGTGGGGCTGGCGTTGAAAAAGATCTCGCAAGACCCGGACATCTCGCACGCCCTGTTCGCCGTGCTGGAAACGCAGAACATCATTGCCGGCGAAGCCAACATCACACTCATCCCGCGCAACTCCGAACTGCTCGGGGCAATGATTGCCGG